>CAJKPX010000003.1 GCA_905201895.1 uncultured Eubacteriales bacterium
GAGATGAGGAGAATCGAACTCCTGTCCGAAAATCCCTTGATATAACCTTCTTCGTGGGTAGTCTGTTATTTAGAATTCCCCTTGAAAAGCGCGAACAGACACGCTATTTCCTCGGGTAGCCCTTTTTTGCATGATCGGTTCAAGAGCGAACCACCGATGCATGTTCACCACTTCGATGACATTCAGTCCGAGGCCGTGGTACTCCCCGGAGGAACGGGCGACCCGCAGGTCGCGGCACTGCCAATCTTCACGCCCTGAGGGCGCAAAGATTAGGCAGCCATTGCAACAGTGTTGTTGTCGTTTATTTTTTAAGTTAGGCAGTTTACGAGATTACCCGGCTCGCCACGCTTATCATACCTCAGAATCCCCGTCGAAACCATTGCACCCCCATTTATTTCGGTACTCATATTATACCTCTTTTTGTTCCGTTTGTCAACCTTCATTTTTCGCAAATTACGCCATTTTACGCTGTTTTTGGCGTATTACAGTCCAAAAGTACTCGCTTTTATCTGTTTTTCTGTTCGTTTTTATTATTTCTGCTATTTCTCTTGACATTCTCGTTCGGGTATGATAAAATATAAGTAATAAAATGAAAAGGAGAAATCCCGAACATGAAAAAAAGCTTGATTTTGGTATTGTTGGCACTGGCACTTGTGCTTACCTTTGTTGCATGCACCCCTCCCGACAATGGTGATCCAAAGGACACCGACACCGAGGAAACTGCTGCATCTGACAATGGAGAACCCACGGGTGAGACCACGGGTGAGACTACGGGCTCCGACAACACCACCGACGAAACCGAGGAAAACGAGGCAAACACCAAGTATGAGTTTGCCAGTGACGATGAAACTCGCTTTGGCGATCTTCGCCCCATGCAGCCCGGAAACTGATGAAACAGGAATAAAAATGCCTACCAAATGCAAATCGCATTTGGTAGGCATTTTTTATGATTCTGCAATCTGCTCCATGAGCCAATCGTAAACACATTCCATCACAAAGTCAACGTGTAGCATATCCTTGCCGCCGTTTTGAAGCATCTCCTGCTTTTCAGCCTCGGTTTTCACTTCCATTTCTTCAAAGTAGGCATCAAGCCAGGTTTCAAAATCCTCCGCCGATGGTATGATATTCTCGGTCTGTGCAATTGCATAGAACAGGACGTATTCCTTTGCAATGCTCTTGGATTCGTCGAGCAGGTGCGCGTCGGTCAGTCCAAAATATGCAAGCAGGGCATCGTATTCCATGCCGTAATAGGCGGCGTACATGTGGTATGACTCCTGATAGTTGCGATAGAAGAACAGGTAGGTAGACTCGGGCAGCTCACCAAAGGTGGTTTTTTCAAGCAGCTGCGCCTGAAGGATCGACATGCGGTAGTCCTTGGCATAAGCATCAATCAGCTCGGCATAGGTCTTGCTCTCGTCGATCTTTTTTGCTTCCTCGTCGGAGATCGTGAGATCGTAGATAGCGTGGAGCGTCATCTTGAAGATTACTTCCTTACCCGCCATATCGGTTTTGGGATAGTCCTCAGGGAAGGTTACGGGAACGTCAAATGTTGATCCAACCGTTTGACCGACAATGCCCTCAGCAAAGCCGGAAATATAGCCGCTGCTCGCGTCGATCACAAGCGAGACATCCTCTGCCTTGCCTCCATCAAACGCCACGTTGTTGTGAAAGCCCTCGTAGTCGATAGAAACGTAGTCACCCATTTGTGCCGCTCTGCCCGTGATTTCTTTTTTGCTTGTATCCTGCACGCTTGCATAATACTCCTCAAACACATCAACCGCCGCAAGCAGCTCGACATTTACCGTGTAGGTGAATTCGCGGTAGCTCGGCAACGTCACGAGCGATTTGCAATCTATCTCGGCAAATTTAGGAAAGGGAACCTTTACGTATTCTGCAGGTAGCTCGTTTTTGGTTGAATAGGTAGCGGTTTGACCGTCGCTGCTGAAGGTCAGCGCACCTTTTTTTGTATCGAATACCCAGGAAAGCGTGTCTCCATCCTCGGGTGAAAAGGTGACGATGTTGTCCTCATAGGTGCAGGTGCCCGTATACTTTTGCGTATACTGATAATAGCCCGGCTGAAGGTTGTAAAACGCAATATTGGGCATATCGCGCAGGTCAACAACCGTGAAATTTTCATCCGAATACCAAATATGGTCCACCGTTTTGGGCGTGGAATCAGACGTACTGTCAGAGGTGTCGGTGCCGTCTCCGTTTCCGGGCGTCTTTGGCGTGCAGGATGCGCAAAGAAGCATAGTGAGTGCGAGGAGCAGGCACAGAATTGCGTGAAATTTTTTCATAAAATACCTCTTGTGATTTCAATTTCTATCATTATATCCTATTTTCGTGTGCTTTTCAATAGAAAAGCAGAAATGTTTACATTTCCAGCGCCAATTCCTCTCAAAAAACAGTTGAGCTGTGTCAAATTATGGCGGATGGCATAGAATGATAGCGAGGAGATCATTCTCTGAATATATGATAAAGGAGATTAACGAGTATGGCGGAAAATAGATTTCCGAGCGCACCGCTCCCGTGCAGAGACCGAGACACCGTGTGCATCGAAACCAACAGAGTCTTGGATTCCTGCCGCGATCGCGATTGCTTTGAAAACGTGCGCGTTTACCTCTCGTGCTACGGCAACGAGGCGCTTGAGCGTACGGGAGCCATTCGTGCGAAATGTGCCAAGATCGTTTGGACCTATATCGGAATTGATCCGATCCGTTTCAATCGCGGATTTTATGCGGTGACCGTCCGATTTTACGTGAAAATTACCTTTGAGGCATGCGTGGGCGGCGGTCGCTCGCAGGAGCTGGAGGGAATTGCCGTGCTGGAGAAGCGCGTGATCCTCTACGGTGGCGAGAGCAACGTCAACGTGTTCAAAAGCAACGGATGCCAAAATGATTTTTGTGACCTTCCCCCCGCGTCTGTTTGTGAGGAGCACAACGTACCCACGGCAATCGTGGAGGTGGTAGATCCCGTGCTGCTCAGCACCAGAATTGTGGAAAAAGTGACCGAGTGCAATTGCTGCTGCTGTTGCTGTGAGCAGGACCTGCCTGAGATTGTTCTGAACTCGATGGAGGCGCCCATGAGCTTCGACGATGATCGCGACAATGGAAGATATCTCACCGTTTCTCTCGGAATCTTCTCGATCGTTCGCATCGTTCGACCTGCACAGTATCTTATTCAGGCAACAGAATATTGCATTCCCGAGAAGGAATGTCACCCGGTAGAGGAGGATGACCCCTGCCGCGTGTTCCGTTCTATGCCGTTCCCAACGAGTGAGTTCGGCGTGGGTTGTGCGCCCACACAGAGCTTGGGACTTGACAAACCCTCGCGCTGCGGCTGCGGAAGCTGATCAGAAAAAGTAGGCGCGGCTATGCCGCGCCTACACACTTTTTTTATTCCTCGGTTGCGGGGGGAAGGGATGCGGGCGTTTCTGCCTCGGGCAGATCACGTAGCAGATGATAGTTGCATTTTCCCGTTCCACGGATGCAAGCAGAGGTGATTTCCACCACGCCGACGTCGGGGCGAGAGGGAATTTCATACATGATATCGGTCATTGCGTTCTCAAAAATTGAGCGCAGACCGCGTGCACCGGTGTTACGTTCCAGCGCAAGCTCGGCAACTGCCTCAAGAGCCCCCTCTGCAAAGGTGAGCTTCACGCCATCCATCCGAAACAACTTTTCGTATTGCTTTACGAGCGAGTTCTTCGGCTCGGTCAGAATACGGATCAGCGCACTCTGATCAAGGTCGGAGAGCGGCACAATCATGGGAATTCGTCCCACAAGCTCGGGGATCAGACCGAATTTTACGATATCGTGCGGAACTACGTCACGGTAGATGCCCGTTGTTTTCTTTTCCGCCTTGGTTTTGATCTCGCCGCCAAATCCGATCGTTTGGTTGCCTTTTCTGCTCTCAATGGTGCGATCGAGTCCGTCAAAGGCACCACCGCAGATAAAGAGAATATTTTTGGTGTTAATTTGGATGAATTCCTGATTGGGATGCTTACGTCCACCCTGCGGAGGCACGTTTGCAACCGTACCCTCCAAGATCTTCAGGAGGGCCTGTTGCACGCCCTCACCCGAAACGTCACGCGTGATCGAGCGGTTTTCGCTTCTGCGCGCGATCTTGTCGATCTCGTCAATATAGATAATGCCGCGTTCGGCAAGATCTACGTCAAAATCGGCAGCCTGAATCAGGCGGAGCAGGATATTTTCCACGTCCTCGCCAACGTAGCCCGCCTCGGTGAGCGTGGTTGCGTCTGCGATCGCAAAGGGCACCTTGAGCGTTTTTGCAAGCGTTTGCGCAAGATAGGTTTTACCAACACCCGTCGGACCGATCAGGAGGACGTTGCTCTTTTGGAGCTCCACCTCGTCATCGGGCGGTGCATTGTCGGTTTCCGCCTTCTTTTTCTTGCCCTTGGTCTGTTTCTTGCTCGGTTCCTGCGAGAGGATGCGCTTGTAGTGGTTGTAAACTGCAACCGAAAGCGCGATCTTTGCCTCGTCCTGACCGATTACGTATTGGTCAAGCGTGCTCTTGATCTGCATGGGGCGGGGAAGCTCTGCGAGCGAAAGATTTTCGATGGTGGGCTCTGCGTTGCTTTCCGAAATCAGATCGCTGCATGCCTCCACACAAAAATCGCAGATATAAACGCCCGTGGGAGAGGGGATCAGGAAATTGACCTGATGTTCGTTTCGTCCGCAAAAGGAGCAATGACGCAATCCCTTTGAGGAGCTGTTTGTAGTGTTGTTTGCCATTGGTGTTCCTTTCAGGCGAATGATTTAGGGGCGCTTTTCAAGAACCTGGTCGATCAAACCGTAGTCCTTTGCCTCCTGTGCGGTCATGAAATTGTCACGGTCGGTGCCGCGCTCGATTTCTTCAAGCGTTCTGCCCGTATTTTCGGCAAGAATCTTGTTGAGCAGCTTCTTGGTTCTGAGAATGTGCTCTGCCTGAATCTGGATGTCACTTGCCTGACCGCGTGCACCGCCGAGGGGCTGATGGATCATCACCTCGCTGTGGGGCAGGGCAATGCGCTTGCCCTTGGTGCCTGCAGAGAGCAGAAAGGCGCCCATGCTTGCTGCCATACCGATGCAGATCGTGGAAACGTCACACTTGATGAACTTCATCGTATCGTAGATCGCAAGACCTGCCGAAACCGATCCGCCGGGGGAGTTGATATAAAAATAGATGTCCTTGTCGGGGTCGGCTGCCTCAAGGTAGAGCATCTGTGCTACCACGAGCGATGCGGTTGCGTCGTTAACCTCATCCGAGAGGAATACGATGCGATCGTTGAGCAGTCTTGAAAAAATGTCGAAGGAACGCTCGCCGCGGTTGGTTTGCTCCACCACCATGGGAACGAGCGCGTTTGCTGCGAAATTGTTGTGGTCGATCATTTCATTCATACCTCGTTTCTTCAAATAATACTTTGAACCGGAAATGGCAAAGCTGCGACTTCCGGTTCAAACAGGGGGTTTTTACTTTGCGATTGCGTTCTCTTTTACGAGATCCATTGCCTTTTTGACCTTCATATCCTCGGCGATCGAATCAGCGGGAACCATCTCGCGCACCTTATCCACTTCCATCTGGTAAGCGTCTGCAATGCGCTTGATCTCCTCCTCAACGTCTGCCTTGGAAACCTTGATCTTTTCCTTCTTTGCAATGGTCTCAAGAGCGAGTCTGAGCTTTACCTGCTTCTCAGCCTGGGGACGGAGCTGCTCACGGAGCGTCTCAAGCGTCATGCCGGTGTACTGGAAGTAGGTCTTGAGATCGAGACCCTGCATGCGCAGGCGGTTGTCATAATCGCGAACGAAGTTCTCGGTTTCAGCAACGTACATCTGCTCAGGGATATCTGCCTCAAGCTTTTCGATCAGAGCATCCAGAATCGCATCCTCAAACTTGCGGTCTGCCTCATCCTCGTGTCTCTTTGCAATTTTTGCCTTCACGTCGGCGCGATATTCATCCATCGTGTCAAATTCCGAAACGTCCTTTGCAAAATCATCGTCAAGCTCGGGGAGCTCGATGTGCTTAATCTTGTGGATCACGGTCTTGAACACGGCTGCCTTGCCGGCAAGCTCTTTTGCGTGATACTCCTCGGGGAAGGTAACGTTTACGTCAAACTCCTCCTCGAGCTTGTGACCTGCAACCTGCTCCTCAAAGCCGGGGATAAAGTTGCCCGAGCCGAGCTTGAGGGGATAATCGTTGCCCTTGCCGCCCTCGAATGCCACGCCGTCAACGAAGCCCTCGTAGTCGATGGTGCAAACGTCACCCATCACAGCCTCACCGTCGGTTACCTCAATTTCGCGGGAGTTGCGCTCACGGATCATGCTGATCTCGCGCTCGATCTCCTCGTCGGTAACCTCTTCAACCTTCTTTTCTGCCTCAATGCCGAGGTAGCCGTCGATCTTTGCGGTGGGCTTCACAGCAAACTTTGCCGTGAGAACAACGCCGTTCTCATCAATAGAAACCACGTCGAACTCAGGCTGACCAACCATCTTCAGCTTCGACTCTGCGAGAGCTGCATCGAATGCGTCGGGAAGCACCTCATTGATGGCATCCTCATAGAAAAATCCCTTGCCGTACATCTTTTCGATCACCGAACGGGGCGCCTTGCCCTTGCGGAAGCCGGGAACGTTGATCTTGCCCACCTGCTTGCGGTATGCATTGTTCACTGCCTTGTCAAAGGTAGCCTTGTCTACCGAGAACTCAATGGTGTAAACGTTCTTCTCGGTTTTTTCGGATTTGATCAAACTCATTTTTTGTTGTCCTCCAGAACTCTTGTAAGTGAATTTTTACATTCATTATATTTTATAATTTTTTGACGCTTTTGTCAATAGCTTTTGCAAAAATAAAATGGAATAATTCAAAAATCTGCAGAATAAATCGGCATTGGAGCGAAATTCAGTGCGTCTGCCGCGCAAAGAACCATCTCAATTCCCTCATAAACCTGTGTGCGCGGTGCATAATAAGCGCCGTGGATATGACCGAAATAGCAGGTTTTGATTTCGTATTCGTGCAGGGTATCCAAAATTTCGCGGCAAACAAAGCCGTTCCAAACGGGCGGAAAATGCAAAAATACCAGGATCGGAAGTCCTCGTCCGTCCTCTTGCTGCAACGCCCTCGCGGCATCAAGGCTCAACCGCAGGCGAATGACCTCACGGTTGATAATGCGCGCATAGTCGACCGTTCCAACCGTGTGCTGTTGCGCTTCCTCCACAAACCAACCGCGTGTACCGCAAAGGATACAGTCCTCAATGAGATAGGCATTGTTGTAGAGAATACGGATCGAGCGAATATTGTGCTTTTCCATCAATGCGCTCATTTTTGCTGCGGTTGACCACCAGAAATCGTGGTTGCCCTTGCCGATGAGCTTTTGCCCGGGCAGCGACTCCAGAAAGAGCAGATCGTCGACCGCATCCTCGGGCTTGAGTCCCCAGGAAATGTCGCCCGGGATCACCACAGTATCCTCGGGATTGATTACGGCACGCCAATTTTTTTCAATTTTTTTGATATAATCACGCCAACGCGAACCGAAAACCTCCATGGATTTCGAGCCGTCGGAGGAAAGATGAAGATCGGCAATCACAAAGAGTGACATGAAAACTCCTTTCAAAGTGGTATAATTGGCGTCCATTCGGATAGAATAAGAGCGGGGCGGTTTGTCACCGTTCCACGTCTTTTTATCAAGCATCAAACAGAAAGGATCGGAAAAATGGAAGAAAATCGCACGTATGACAGCTCTTGCGGCTGCAAGCACATCAAGGGCATCAAATGCAACGTTCAAAACTGCTATTTCCACGATATGGAAACCTGCTGCACTGCAAAGGAAATCTCGGTTGGTCCGCGCGAGGCGGGCAGCTCGGGAGACACCCTTTGCGCAACCTTCAAGCCGAAGGAGCAGTAAGCCGCCGAGTGGAGGGGGGGACACATGTTGTGTCCCTCCGTTCTTTTTTTACAGTTGTTTTATCCGATGTAATCGAGCACAGCCTTTGCCATTTCGGTGCGGTCGATCACGCCCTCAAAATTGACGCGACGCGATGCAAGACCTGCCAGCGGATAGGGAATCGCGGTTCCGGTCTTTTCGGAGAGCTGCTCGAGTGCCGCCAGCTCGTTCTCAGCCTCGGTGCCGCTCACAGCGCGGTAGACGTCGTTTGCGAACTTATAGGGGCTTGCGGTCGAGTCGATCACCATCGGACGCAGGTCTCCGCTCTCGCGCACGTACTCCTCGGCTGCGTGGATGGCAACGGCGGTATGCGTGTCGGCAAGGTAGCCGTAGCGGTCAAAGGTTTCGCGGATGGTTTGAGCGGTCTCCTCCTCGGTGGTGAAGTAGCCACTGAAGTTTTTGCGAATTTCTGCAAGAATTTCGGCGTCAACTGTGTAGGCGCCGTCCTTTTTGAGCGCGTTCATGTATGCGGCGGTTTTTTCGCTTCCTGCCGTGAAGTAGAGCAGACGCTCGAGATTGCTCGAAATGAGAATATCCATCGAGGGCGACATGGTCAGATAGAATTCGCGGTTGCGATCGTAGGTACCCGTGCGTAAAAAGTCGGTGAGGATGTTGTTGGTGTTGGATGCGCAGACCATATGTCCGATCGGGAGCCCCATGAGCTTGGCGAGATAAGCGGCAAAGATATTGCCGAAGTTACCCGTGGGAACCGAGATGTTAAAGCTCTCGCCGAGCTTGCATTTGCCTGCGTTGATCAGGTCGCAGTAGGCAGATACGTAGTAAACGATCTGCGGTGCGAGGCGTCCCCAGTTGATCGAGTTAGCGCTCGAGAAGAAGTAGCCCTTCTCATTGAGTGCCTCTGCCATTGCCGCATCACCGAAGATCTCCTTGACGCCGCTTTGTGCATCGTCGAAGTTTCCGCGGATGGCGCAAACGTTGACGTTCGAGCCGGTTTGCGTTGCCATTTGCAGCTTTTGCACGCGGCTGACACCGTCAACCGGATAAAAGACCATGATTTTGATGCCCGGGATATCCTTATATCCTTCAAGCGCCGCCTTGCCCGTGTCACCCGAGGTGGCAACGAGAATGAGCGCGGTGCGCTTTTCTCCTGTTTTTACAAGCGCACGGGAGAGCAGACGGGGCATGATCTGCAGCGCCATATCCTTGAAAGCAGCCGTGGGACCGTGCCAAAGCTCGAGTGATTCAAAGCCGTCATGGATATTGCAAAGCGGTGCGGCACCTCCAACAAAGGAGCGTTCGTCATATGCCGCGGTGCAATCCTCGAGCAGCTCTTCATAGGTGTAGTCAGTAAGGAACTTGGAGAGAATGGTTGCGGCGCGAACGGGGTAGCTTTCGCGGCAGAGTGCCTCGATTTCGCTAAGCGAGAGGGCGGGGATGCTGTCGGGAACAAAGAGCCCACCGTCGGCGGCAAGTCCCTGCTTGATCACCTCTGCGGCAGTTGCGGTTGCGGGTTGTGCATTTCTTGTGCTTTTGTAAAACATGATATTCGAGATCCTTTCAAATGGGATTTTTTACAAACAAATGATAAATAGTTATCCGAGATAGCGTTGCGCAAAGCGCTCGGCATTCTCAAAGAAGATCGCACGAACGAGTGCTTCGGAATAATTGCGTCGCAGCATTTCCTCGGCAAGGCGAGGAAGTTCGGCAAGATTTTGTACGTTGGGCGGAAGATCGCATCCGTCCATGTCACCGCCGAGGCAGAGTGCGTTCGCTGCACCGAGTGAGAGAAAATGCTCAATGTGCGGAAAAACGTCAACCGACGTGGCGTGCGACGCCGAGGTGAGAAATTCCTTGTATAGATTGAGTCCGATGACACCACCCGAGCGCAGAACTGCCTGCACCTGCGTGTCACGCAGATTGCGCGAGACGGGACAAACGGCATACGAATCCGAATGTGAGGCGATCACGGGACGCTTTTTCTGCTCCGCAAGAGCAAAAATGTCCTCTGCCGATGCAAGCGATGCGTGCGAAATATCGGGGATCATACCAAGATCAAGGGCACGCCCGAGTGCTTGCTTGCCAAAATCTGTCAAACCGCTCTCGGTATCGTGTGAGCCACCGATGCAGGTCTCGCCTCGCCAAAGCGGCGTCAGAATACGAACTCCTGCCTCATAGAGTCGATCAACGCGATCAAGCTTGCCTGCCAGAATGCGGGCGTCCTCAAGTGCGAGCAGAAGCGTTGGCGTCTTGCTTATGCCGTCAAATTGCGTCAAAAGTCGCGCTCTCCCATCAAGGAGTGCGGAATCTTGATGGAGATTTTGAAGCATGGCGTGGAAATGTGCCCAGCCTGCCTCGTCATCAAGCGAATAGTCGATCCAGAGTGCCATAACCTGCGTATAGCGCTCGAATACGGATGCTTTATCAAGCGAGACCGCCAAAGTGTTGGATGAGAGTGACTGCGCGGTGCGAAGCATCTCGTAGGCGGTGTCGCAATGCAGATCAAAAAGGGAAAGCTTCATGGGTAGACCTCGTTTCAATATGCCGCCTTGATGTGATGAATTTCGGCAACGCGCGGGCGGCTTTCGTTATCCGCACGCACTAGACGGACCTCGATCACGTCCATGCGCGGCTGCTTGTTGGTGGGATGCTGCGCCAGATACGCTTGTGCTGTCTGCCTTGTGATGCGCTGCTTTTCGGCGTGAACCGCCAGCCGCGGCGGAGGAGCGTCGGGCAACTCGTCAGGACGGTAGGTGCGTGTTTTGACCTCTACGAAAACGAGGTCGCGCAGTGTAGAGGCGATCAGATCGATCTCGCCCTTGCCGTGACGCCAATTTTTCTCCTTGATGCAGTATCCGCGTAGCCGCAGATAGCGTGCCGCACGGCGCTCTCCAAGGTCACCAATCTCCTTTTTCGTCCTGGGGATCATGTATCGTTCTCCAAAAAGCGAATGAATTTTTTACGGTGAATGGGTGAGGGGCCAAACTCACGCAGCGCATCCATGTGCGCCTTTGTGCCGTAGCCCTTGTGCTTGGCGATCCCGTATTGCGGATAGAGTCGGTCAAGTTCTTCGCATTGGCGGTCACGGGTGACCTTTGCAAGGATCGAAGCGGCAGCAATATTCGGGCTGATCGCATCGCCGTGCACAACCGCGCGTGCAGGAATCTGAAAATCTCTTGCCACGTTTCCGTCTATCAGGGCAAAGTCCGCCTTCACGGCCAACCCGTCGATCGCGCGACGCATGGCAAGCAGGTCCGCTTCAAGAATGTTGAGTTGGTCGATCTCCTCCACGCTTGCCTCGGCAATGCAGTATGCGATCGCATTTTCGCGAATGAGATCAAAGAGACGGTCACGTTTTTTTGCGGTCAGCTTTTTGGAATCGTTGAGACCCTCAAGAACAAGACCGTCGGGAAGAATACACGCTGCGGCAACAACGGGACCGCAAAGGGGGCCTCGTCCTGCCTCGTCAACGCCGCAAACCGCGGCATAGCCATCCTCGTGAAGGGAAAGCTCAAGCTGATAGTCAAGCACGGCGAACCTCCTCTCGGGTAACGCGGTCGAGCGTGATGCGACCGAGCTTGCATGCACGGAACTCGTCGAGCAGGGTGATGGCGGTGCGCTCGGTGTTCACCTCGCCTCCGCTGATGAGAAATCCGCGTCGGCGTCCAATTGCCTCAAAGAGATCGTAATCGGAGAACTCCTCAACGGGCGGGATTTCTCCGAGCTTATAGCGTGCTGCCAAAAGCTCTGGGTAAAGTGTGCGCATGCGCTTGCAAAGCACCACGGCGAGCGATTCAATGTCGAGAATTCCGTCGCGGATCGCGCCTGTGAGAGCGAGGTTTTCTCCAACGCGTTTTTCTTCAAACTTCGGCCAGAGGATACCGGGCATATCGAGCAGGTCAACTCCGATGCCTGTGGTAACCCATTGCTTGTCAAGGGTGACACCCGGGCGATTTTCAACCTTGGCCTTTTTATTGCCGCAAATGCGGTTGATCAGCGATGATTTTCCAACGTTGGGGATACCGAGTACCATTGCGCGCACACGTCGTGTCATGCCGCGCTCCTCGTACCGACGGAGCTTTTCGGATAGAATCTCGCGAATTTTGGGGGCAAGACGGTTCAGTCCTTCACCCGTGATGCAGTCGGTGAGCAGGCAATGTGTGTTGCCCTTGGTGTAGAATTCCTGCCAGCGCTTGTTTTGCACGGGGTCGGCAAGCGATGCTTTGTTGAGCAGCAGCAGGGTCGGTTTTCCCTCGGTCAGGCGCGTAATCTCGGGATTGCGCGAGCTATACGGAATTCTTGCATCCAGAATTTCGATAACGATATCAACGTTTTTGAGGTTTTCACAGATCATGCGGCGCGTTTTCGCCATGTGACCGGGAAACCATTGGATATTTTCGGATGGCATGATGAGGCTCGAAATCCTTTCTTAAATTTCGGTGTGTTACTGCTCGATAAAAGAGGTAAAGGGAGCAATGCGGACGATCACCTTGCCGAGAATACAGCGCATATCAACGAAGCCGATCGCCTCGGAGCGACTGTCCATAGAGTTATTGCGGTTGTCTCCCATCACGAATACGTGTCCCTCGGGAACAGTTGCGGAAAAGGTGCGCGTTTGCATCGTATAATGATGCTCTGCGTAGCGGGTGTAGTAGCCGAGCTCAAAGCCGTAGCCATCCTTGAACACCGCGTAGCAATCGTCATATGGCTCACCGTCGATCGTGACCACACCCGTTTCAAAGTTGATCTCAACCTTCTGACCCTCGGTGGCAATCACGCGCTTGACCATTGTTTTTTCAACGGTGGGCGTTGCCACGGTTTTGGTCAGATGAAACACGATGATATCATTTTGTCGGGGGGTATAGTTGAAGCTGTAAAGCAGCAGGTTCTGGTCCTCGTAGAGTGTATTTTCCATCGAATGTCCTTCCACGCGGCAGAGACGGATAACAAAGGTGAACAGCAGCATGACGACAAAGACCGACCATGCAAACATTTCGAGAACGTCAAAAACCGTGCGCAATGCACTGCTCTTGCTCTCGGGCGTCTTGGCGGGGTCTGTGCCCTCGGTAGGCGGAACCGCCTGGGCGGCATCATCCAACGCCTGCTCGGGGGCGGTGACGTCCTCGGGGCGAATGGGATCGTTGTTCATCGGTATTTTTCCTTTCTGTACGGCAGATCAGCGGAGCAACTGCTCCATGAGGGTGAAGCCGTCCTTGAGATAATAGTTTTTTGCCTCGGCACTTTCCTCGGAGAAGGAGGAAACGCCGTCGCGGTCTTTGGTCGAGTCAAAGATAAAGAAGGGAACAGGCAGGGAGGTGTGCGTGCGCAGACGGATCGGCGTGGGGTGATCGGGCAGAACCATCACGCGGAAGTCCTCGCCGTTTTCCATGAGATAATCATAGACCGGCTTGAGGATTTTTTGGTCGATCAGCTCGATCGAGAGCACCTTGTTTTCAAGCTCCGCGCGGTGACCGCATTCATCGGGAGCTTCCACGTGGATGTATACGTAATCGTGACCCTTGCGGAACGCCTCGATCGCGGCGTTTGCCTTGCCCTCGTAGTTGGTGTGCACGTTGCCGGTTGCCCCTTCCACGTCGATCGAGCGCATGCCCGCGCAAAGACCGATGCCCTTGATCAGGTCCACCGCCGAGATCACGGCGGCATCAAGTCCCCATTTCTCACGGAAATTCGGAAGTTGAGGCTTTTTGCCGGGGCTCCAGAGCCACGCCGAGTTGGCAGGCTTGAGTCCGCGAGCGCGTCTTGCCTCATTGACGGGGTGATGATTGAGAATTTCAAAGCTCTCACGCATCAGGCGGTAGAATTCCTCGCCGCCGTTCTCTGCCTTTGGCAGATATTCACCGATGCGCCGACCGAGGATATCGTGGGGACGCATAAAGGGATAGCGATCGTCGCCGTTCTTCCAGATCAGGCAATGGCGGTAGCTCACACCCGTATAGAAGCGGCGGAGCGAGTTGCCAAGCTTTGCCTCGAGTGCTTTGATTAACTTGTTTGCCTCTGCCGTGGTAATCTCGTCGGCACTGTGGTCGAGGATGATCTTGTCGTCATAATCCTCGCCCTCGTCGGAGAGTGTAACCACGTTGCAGCGATATGCTGTTTCGTCGGGCTGCATCTCGATTCCCATGCTCACAGCCTCAAGAGGGGAGCGCCCCTTGGAATAGATTGCGGGATCAAAGGAGAGGATCGCCATATTGGCGGTGTCGCTCTCGGGCACCATGCCGTTGGGAACGTTGGAGACGGTTCCGACGAGCGCTCTTTTTGCAAGCGCATCCATGGTCGGCTTGTGAGCCGCCTGCATCGGCGTGCGGTTGCCGAGCGCCTCAATCTTTTCGTCTGCCATTCCGTCGGGAATCAAAACAAGATATTTCATAGAAGATCCTTTCCGTTTGCTTGGCGGAGCCTGCGTCCGCTTTGAATAATATAAATTATCATCATATATTATATCATACTTTGAAAAAAAGTACAAGAGCGATTCGTTGCTTTTTTCTATGATATTTTTTGTTTTTTAGTCTTCTTTTTCGGAAAAAATGAAAAAAAGAATTGCCAAAGATGTAAACAAATATAATTTTTCTTGCAAAACGGTTTGCGGTATGGTAAAATGATTGACAGAATAGCAAGAGTGGGAAAGGAAGAAAAAATGGCAGACGAAAAAAAACTCGGTCGCGAGGAGCGCTATGCACTTCTTGAGGAAAAATCGAAAAAAATGAGGAAGAACGTTATTCGGGTGGGGGCAATCCTGCTCGGTGTGATCGTGCTTTTGGTTGCGGTCACGCTGATTGCCGATTTTTTGACAAAGCCGCGCGTGAACACCGATATTCCCGATGGTACCTTTGATTTTTATCCGCCTTATGACGGAGATATTCTCACAAGCGAGGAATATCTGCAGCTTAATCGCACCGTGATGTATTTTGACAACGCGATGGGATACGGCATGGGTCTTGAGATCAATCCTGAAACAATGGAGGAGTTCGACGCCCCCGTGTGGTTTCTCTATGAGTATATTCAAACGATCGTGCAGGGAAATGCAACGCTTTACAACACCTATTTCAGCGATGCCTACTACCGCACGCAAAAGCCGAAGGCAAGCTTTGCGCAGCAGATGATCTATGAGACCTCGATCTATTTCAGAAGTGAGTCAGTTGCCCAAAACGGGGATAAGCTGATCACCTATCGCCTTGAATACAAGATCCACCGCAACAACGGAGAATTTCGTACCGACGTTGGCAGCGACGGTATCCGTCCGCAGGATCTGACTCTGCGTGTTTCTCCCGACGGCAGAATTCTGATCGAGTCGCTTGTTACGGTTTTCAAAAATTAAAGAGTGATTTTGACTTTTTATCATCATAAAAATAATAATAATTACATGGTTTAGAAAAAATACGGTGAAAAGAAACTGTATTTTATACTTTTTATAAATTTGTTATCAAACAATATGAATTTGCTATTGACAACCGATTGAAGGCATGGTATAATGGGATCAAGAAAAATCCCAAGCCGTTCAATGGCAAGAATCATCGGCGGACCTTGCACAAAGCGGCAGGGTCCGCCCGCTTTTTTTGCCGAACAGGAGCTGATTATGGAATTTGATTTTGAAAAGACACGAAGTGCGGTCCTCTCACACCCTGTCTATCCCTATGGGATGTCAGCATTGCGAGGGCTCCTCTCCTACGGCATTTTCTCGCTGATGCAGGCGATCGTTTTGCCGCAGTTTCGCGTTTCGTTTCATGAAACGGTGGAGGACATGGTAAAATGGGAAGTGCTGATCATGTTTGCCTGTGAGCTGCTCCTCACGCTTCTGATGCTCAACACCGTGCTCGGTGCCTTTGCCATTTACAATCACCGCGACCGCGAGGCGTTTCTCGCCGCGCATAAGCTTGGCTATGATAAGGCAGAGGAGCGGCGCGCTGTTTTGCACTCCAAGCTGTTTTGGACAGAGGTTGGCAGCTTTGCACTCTGTCTGCTTCTGTTCGGGGTGAGCGTTAACTACACGCCCGTGATGCGTTCCTTTGAGATCACGCTTCCTTCGATCCTGCCGCGTGCCGCACTGACCGTCTTTTATTTGTCGGCGCTGATCGGTCTTTCTCATTTTTCTGCCATCGACGCGCGCGATTATTGGCTTGATCTGCCGCGCAGACTGATGAAAAAATCACTCGCAGTTTCGCTCAATCAAAAGAAAAAGAGCGCTTACAGCTATTGGCGTATGGCTCTGCGGCTGATTTTTTCCACGCTGCTTTATTACGTTGCGGGCATGATCGTCACCTACGTGATCGTGGCGGGCGTCAGCATGGCAGCGGGACTGATGCTGCTGGTGGTGTTCACGCCGAGCCTGCTTGCGGTCATCTTGCTTGTGATTGCTTTTTTCTACCTGCGCACAATTCGTGCACGCATCAAGCTGGTCAAACGCCTCAAGGCAATCTGCAAGGATCGCAATTTCGAGCTGTTGGAACTCAAACGTCCCTACCGTTCGATCTTCCGTGACGCCTACAATGACTATAATATCGCCGTGAAGGTGGGGGAGAGGACTTTTTATTGCCGCCTGATCGCATGCGTCAACCGCGGTAACAAATATACCTTCAACACCGATGACGAAACACTCATACGTGCTCGTATGATCCACATGCCAAAGCCTCGTATGGTTGCTGTTCGTGGCTTTGTACAGACCACGAATTACGGAACAGGCGATGATCTTGAGATTTTCGGCTTCACCTCCGAGATCGACTACACCTTTGAGGCAGACGGCGAAAAGGTGATCCTGCTCAATCCCGTGCCGCGCCGTGTGCGTAAGCAGAGCGGAACACTCATCGGAGAGATGGACAACGGCGACCGCGTGGGAGAATACAGCATCTACACGGGCAACGCCTTTCTGCGCTACATTGACCGTCTCGGAATGGACTTGAGGGGGAGGATCTTTCATGACAACGAATGAATTTCAGCAGGCAATGTTGCAACAAAACACCGCGATCGTTGCCTATGCGCGGAAAAAGAAAATCCGAAAAATTTTACGCGTACTCTTGGTCAATGCGCTGATTATCTCGCTCACGCTTGTCACGCTGGAGCAGATGAACCGTTCTGAAATCAGGCTACCGATCCTCTGCTCAATGCTTGTTGTTTGCGGAGCCTACACGCTTACCGCAAAGCCGCGCGGATTGATCTTTTCGCGTCCGTTCGTTGGTGTGATTGAGCAGGCAACCGTTGAAACGTACGTAGGAGGACATGATGACAATATCCGACGTGTAACTCTCAAGAACAGGCTGATTCTTTCCATCCGCACCGAGAATGGCACAATTCGGCGTTCGGAGGTGGAACGCAAATATGAACCATACTATCGCTGCGGAGATCGCGTTGGGGTGTGGAGCGGTCTTGCGCTTCCGCTCTTGCTTGATGCAGATGAGGAGAGATCCACGGTTTGTTGGTGGTGCGGCAGCATCAACCGTCCCGAGGACGGCGAATGCCTCCATTGCGGCAGAGATCGTTTTCAGACTTGATTTTTTTATTCTCAATTTCATCAAAAACATCAAAAAATTTCACGGGTTGATCCACCTTCAAGCTGCACAAACTTTTATTGAAGTGCATTTTTGAAAGGAGATCAACCCGTGAAAAAATTTATTTCTTTTCTGTTCAGTATGTTTGTTCTTGCTGTAACGCTTTCCGCGCATGCAACGGCGGGCGGCGACGCATATAGCTGGTATTGCAAGCACGTATCAAACCACGCACAGCCCACGGCGGACACTGCGCTTTCCTTTGTGGAGGAGCTTGACGGCTACTATATCGACCACCGACACACTGAGTCGGATGCTGAGGAGAAGGTGATCTATCTCACCTTTGATGCAGGCTATGAAAACGGAAACGTGGCGCGCATTCTCGACGTTTTGAAGGCAGAGGATGTACCCGCAGCCTTCTTCATTCTCGGTGGCTTGATCCGCACTGCCCCCGAGCTCGTGCAACGCATGCAGGCGGAGGGACACCTTGTTTGCAACCACACCGACCGACATCGGGATATGTCGGCATTTGACGATGACGCTTTTCTTTCCGAGCTTCGGGCGCTTGAGACTCGTTACAAGGAGCTCACGGGTGCGGAGCTCGCCCCCTATTACCGTCCACCGGAAGGTCGTTTTTCTCGTGATAATCTCGTTTGTGCGCAAAAAAACGGCTATAAAACGGTCTTTTGGAGCTTTGCTTATCCCGATTGGGACAACAACAGTCAAATGAGTGCCGAACGGGCAAAGGAGATCGTGCTGGAAAATATCCACAACGGGGAGGTGATGCTCCTGCATCCCACCTCGGCAACCAACGCCACCATTCTCAGAGACGTGATCGCGGCGCTCAAGGCAGAGGGCTATCGCTTTGGTACGCTCGACGAGCTGACGGCGGAGGCTCTTGAATGACGTGGCACAGGAAACGCACCCTCGCAGTGAGCGTTGTGGCGCTGCTGCTGATGCTCCGTTTGCTTTGTGTTCCGATTGCGGCGGAAGTTGAATTTTATCGCTCGGTCAAAACCGACACCATGCAGATCGCTATCACCTTTGATGACGGTCCACATCCTTACCTGACGCGGCAAATTCTCGATATATTGGATCGCTATTCGGTGAAAGCAACCTTTTTTATGGTTGGCGTAAACGTTGTGAATTATCCCGACGTAGCGCGTGAGGTGCTTGCGAGAGAGCATGAGGTCGGCAATCACACCTATTCACACGACCGACTCAAAAGCCTCAGCATTGAGGCGATTGAGCGTGAGATCGGGCTCTGTGAGGATGCACTCGAGGAGCTTTGCGAATACCGCCCCCACCTGTTCCGACCTCCGCAGGGAGCGGTGAGCACCTTCGTTGAGCATTGCACCGCTCACAACGATTACACGATGGTGCTCTGGAGCCTTGACACACGTGATTGGGAATGCAAGAATGTCGATGAGATCGTGGAGAGCGTGCTCTCACGCGTCTCCCCGGGGGATATCATTCTCATGCACGATTATATCGGTCACGGGAGCAGAACGCCCGAGGCGCTTGAAATCCTCCTGCCTCGTCTCATCGAGCGCGGATTTGAGCCCGTCACGGTGAGCCGACTGTTGGGAATCGGATAGCAAAATGAAATGAAAAGACGGAAAATCCTTGTAAAACGCAGCATTTTCCGTCTTTTTTGTTACATATCAATTTGATGGCAGCACTTTTATTCGCCTGTCGGTTCACCCTCATCGGAGGTGCCATCGGTCTCCTCGACCTCCTCTTCGTTCGTGCGATAGGGCTCGATCATGTAGCGGTCGATGATCGGGTAAGCCGCATAGGTTGAGGTGAAGGCGGTTACCGCCAGGTAGTAGAGGAAGGGGAGCAGGAGCGGGATCGCAAAGCTGAGCGGGGTCATCATAAAGATCGGGAAGAGCACCACGTTGAGTGCGGTGATCACCACAATTCCGATTAAGCCCATCAGGTTGCGCTTGACACCGAGCGCGGTAAAAATCAGCGCGTTTTTGAAGATCTTTCTGATCGAGAGATCAAAGGTGACCATCAACAGGTAGATGTAGAAGCGCATGAAGAAATAGAGCACCGCCATGATGCAGATTGCCCAGAAGCCGCAGTCGATCCAGAAGGAGCTTGGCATCGACGAAAAATAAAAGATGTCGAACACGAGCAGGAAAATGGCGAGCAGGTCGATCACACCCATCACAAATCCCTGCTTGAGGTTGCGACGGATGGCATAGAAGTAATCCGAGAACAGAAACACGGGCTCGCCGCGCACCATGCTGCGCAGGATATAGGTGGCGCCCGCATTCTGCCAGCCGAAGGTGACAAGCAGGAATACCACACAGATGCCGATGAGCACATAGGTGAGCGTACCGCCGTAGGGGATATTCAGCTGCGCACCAAACAGGTCGAGCAGCTGGGTGACGGTGGGGGACTGTTCGATCAGATTGACGCCGTAGAGCGTGGAGAAGATCGGGTTGTTTTCCACCGGTGTTTTGTCGAAGCCGAGATAAAAATAAACCGCAAGCAGGATCGGGATAACCATTGGGAGCATCAGGAGATTGAGCGAGATCAATTTCCAGAAGCGTCTGCCAAGCAGCTTGAAATAGCGAGCAAAGGTTGGCGTGGTGTCCTCGTCCGGGGCATCGGGACGGTCGGCACGCTTGAAGCTGAATATACGATAAAGCAAGCCCTCTTTTTTGTTCTGACTCAAAGCAATCCTTCCTTTTTTCGTTGCAAAACGATGGTAATATTGCTATTATTTTAGCATATTTTGAGTGAAAAGTCAACAGATACGAAAAATTTACAGAAAAACCGATTTTCGTACAAAAAGTTGACGTGATAAAAGCAAGAAAAACTGAAAAAAAAGAAAAAAGTATCTTGAAAAGCGTTTCGGTCTATGTTATAATATTTACAGAATTTGTAAAAGGAAAGGTGTGGGTGCAAATGAATTTGAAAAAAAGACTCCCCCTGATCGTTGCGATCGTTGCCGTTTTGAGCTTGGTTGGCGCGCTTTTGGTGCTGATTTTGATGGTGCCGAATGCCGATGCTGTTTATAAACGCGTGCTTGAGATCATCCTCGCATGCCTGCTTTTGCTTCTTGCAGCATGCGCGGGCTATTATCTGCTTGTCACGCGTGACGTTGATCCCAACTTCTTCCTGTTTGACCGCGCAAAGAAGCGCAACATTCCGGTTGAGAGCCTCACCTTTACGATCGTAAACGAGCGCATGACCTTCTTTTTAACGATGGTGTGTGAGTCGGTTGAGCAGCTCTGGCAGGAAAACGTGCTTGAGAGTGATCGCAAGCTGGGATACCGCAGAGTATACCGTCCGCTTCTCGCCTATAAGATGCTCTACGATCTGGCAGACAAAAATCTCGAAACCTATTGGAATTGCATGCTTGAGGCAAAGCCCGAGATCATCGAGTCTCTTTGCAGTGCTCTGATGCAGGGCGGCGAGCAGGAAATGGTGAAGGCGCTTCGCTTTATCATGGAAAATCACCGCGAAGCTCCCGAGCGCATCAAGGATTTCGTGATCGGAAACCAGAAATATATTCGCGGCAGAATGCTGGGCTATATTAAGCGCAACATCGAGTTGTTTTATTGATTGGTCCGTTATTGGACAAACGATCCTTCAAAGTCGGAACGTAACCGTGCATGAGGTTTTTATCATGAAATTGAGCATTATAAAACGCGTTTTGATTTCTTTATTCTCAATTTTGATTGCAATTACCTTGATCGCTTGCTCCGGTTCTTCAAATCCAATTCATTCAGATACAACCAATTCAGACCCAACCGATACCGCATCCCCGCCCGAATGTGAGCACTTATGGAAGGAAGCCAACTGCAGTAATCCGAAAATCTGCTTCAAATGTAATAAAACCGAGGGTGAAAAGAACGTCGAAGCCCATGCTTATGTAGAAAAGGGTGAGCAGCTTCTTTGTATCTATTGCGGTGTCCCCGCACCGATCAGGGAAGTGGACTGTGAGCACGTCGCAGGTGCAGACACCTGTCCGCTTTGCGGTGAAACCGAGCTCAACGTCATAAAAAACGTCATCTATATCATTGGAGACGGAATGGGGCTTGAGCATATTGCGGCGGGTGAGATTGCATTCGGAAAGGATTATTGCTTTGATGATTGGCAATTTGCTACCGTAAACACAGATTCTCTGTCGGCTGCAGGCAAAGGGTACAGTGCAGTTACCGATTCTGCCGCTGCAGGAACAGCACTTGCTACCGGTGTTGTCACCTATAATCAATACGTTGGGCGAGATGCAAACAAAAACGATCTTACCACCATTCTCGATCATGCAAAATCACTCGGTAAGCGTACCGGTATCATTAGCACCGATGCTCTTTTCGGTGCAACCCCGGGGGCGTTTTCTGCCCATTGCGACAGTCGGGGGGATTACCCCGGCATTCTCCAATCTCAAATTCAATCGGGAATTGATCTTCTTTGCGGTAATAAGGATAGTAATATCTACCTTAATGATACCGTCATCACACAAAACGGATACGTTCATTGCAAAACAAGCGGTCAGATGCGGAAAAACAGCGACGCCGACAAGCTCTATTGCACGCTGAATATTTTCGGTTATAAAACCTCCTACGGTCATGTGACGCCTTCTCAGGTAACCCCCATCGCGTTGGATTACCTCGATAACGAAACCGGTTTTGTTCTCATGATCGAGCAATCGCATATAGATGCGTATGCGCACACCAATTCGATAGACGACGTTCTGAAGTCTGTCGACGAGCTGAACAATACCGTCGAGGCGATTTTTGAGTGGATGGGTGACCGCACCGATACCGCAATTATTATCACCGCGGATCACGAAACAGGTGATCTTTCGGTCAGTAAGACCAATACGCTCCCGAATTCCACTTCGATCAACAACGGTCCCACGCTTTATTATCTTTTCAATTCGACCGGTCATACCAACTCGACCGTTGGGTTGTTCATCTACGGTGCTGACGTAGATATCGAGCAACACTCCTACTATAATAATCCCTACAATGTCAAAAACACCGATATTTATACCATAGTCTACCGATTATTGCATAATCTTCGTTAGATAAGCAAAGAGGACAGAGAACGTAAAAATGCTCTCTGTCCTTTTTTTGTCGGTAGGTAACGTATTCTGTTAAATATCAGAAATAAATTTTCGGAGAATTCCCCTTTGGGGAGTTTCCTTGCTTTATTTGTGAATTTTGAATCAGAAAATGGGATATCCTGCGGCAGTGTGAGCCTCAATGAGCTCGTTGCAGAGTGCCACGATCTCGTCGGTGGAGAGCTCTGCGGCGGTGTGCGGCTCCATCATAGCTGCCTGGTAAAGTGTCTCGCGGCTACCGGTGTGTGCTGCCTCGATGGTGAGCAGCTGCGGGTAGATGTTGGAGGAGTTCATTGCAGCAAGCTGGAGCGGAAGATTGCCAACGTATGTGGGCGTGATGCCGTTTGCGTCAACAAGGCAGGGAACCTCAACGCATGCCTCTGCCGGCAGGTTGGGGATCAGACCGTTGTTAATCACGTTTCCGCCGATCTTATAGGGGCGGTTGGACATGATCGCTTCCATGATGTGCGAAGCATACTCCTTGGAGCGCTCGTGCTGAACGTTTCCTCCTGCCATGAGCTCTTCCTTCTGGCTCTGCCATTTTGCGATCTGGTTTACGCAGCGACGCGGATATTCGTCGAGCGGAATGTTGAATTTTTCGATCAGATCGGGGCGATTGGGCTTGATGTAGAAGGGATTGTATTCTGCATTGTGCTCGCTGCTTTCGGTGCAGTAGTAGCCGAGCTTGTCAATGTAGTCGAAGCGCACCATGTCGCTGTGCTTTTCGGTTGCGTTCTTTTCCTTTGCGCGGCGGCGGATCTCGGGGTAGAGGTCGTTGCCGTCCTTGTCGGTGATCTCAAGCAGCCATGCCATGTGGTTGATGCCGGCGATCTTGGTGATGCAGCCGTCGAGCTTATCCTCCATATCAACCTTCTTCAGAATGGATTTTGCGCAAACCTGCACGCTGTGGCAAAGACCAACCGTTTTCACGTTGGTGTAACGGAGCATATATCCCGTGAGCATTGCCATGGGATTGGTGTAGTTGAGGAACCATGCGTTGGGGCAAACCTCCTCAATGTCAGCCGCAAAGTCCTTGAGAACGCGGATGGTGCGCATTGCGCGGAAGATACCGCCGATACCGAGGGTGTCGGCAATGGTCTGACGCAGACCGTACTTCTTCGGAATCTCAAAGTCGATGATCGTGCAGGGATCATAAAGACCGACCTGAATTGCGTTGACAACGAAGTCAGCGCCGCGGAGGGCATCTTTTCTTTGTTCCACACCGAGGTACTTCTTCACGGTTGCGCGTCCCTCGTTGATGCTCTGGTTCATTGCCGTAATCAGAAGATAGGATTCCTCAAGTCTGGTGCCGTCAATGTCATAAAGTGCGATTTCAATGTCATGAAAATCGGGGCACATCATGGTGTCGCCCAGCACGTTTTTGGAAAATACGGTACTGCCTGCACCCATAAAAGTAACTTTCATTTCGGTTTTCTCCTTTTTTGCATTTGATATTTGAATTGCTCATACGGCGCTTGTCGCCGTTCTTGGCTTTATTATAGCATATTTTTTTTGAAAAGACTATTGCATTCGGTAACTCATATATGGTATAATGTAACTATTCTGACGAGAATAACGATTTTTCGGGGAGGCGATTTTTATGATTTTGAAGCCTGCAAGGGACACGGTGCTGACCAATGCGCATCTGGGGGACCTCAATCCATTGTTCGTGGGTTGGGAGGATTGCCATGCGGGAAAATCGTTTGGTCCTACTGTACGAAAATACACGCTGATTCATTATGTGGTGCAGGGAGAGGGAACCGTTCAGAAAAACGGGGAGATCTATCCCGTTCATGCAGGTGAGGCTTTTCTGATTCATCCGGGCGAGCTTGTGACCTACACTGCCGACCGAGACGATCCGTGGCATTACCAGTGGGTCGGCTTTGACGGAGCGCTTGCCGTGAAGCTGCGTGAGCTTCCGACCGTTGTGCGGTTTCCGTCGGGTTTGATGCAGGAAATGCTCGACGCTGTAGAAAAGGATATGCCGGAATATCGCATCGCATCGCTCCTGTTTCGGATGTGTGCCGAGCTCAATGAGGGGAAACGCGTGCGCCATCACTACGTGCGACGCGTTCAGGACCACATTCGCGCACTCTACATGCAGCCCTTACGCGTGGAAATGATCGCAGAGCAAATGAATCTCGACCGACGCTATCTTTCCCGTATATTCAAGCAACGAACAGGAAAAAGCATTCAGGAATATTTGATCTCTGTTCGCATGGAGGAGGCGCAGAAGCGGCTTGAGGAGGGCTTTTCGGTAGAGGAAACAGCACATCTGTGCGGCTATGACGATCCATCCAACTTTTCCAAAATGTTTAAGCGTCGAGTTGGTGTCAGCCCGCTTTTTTGGAAGCAGGAGAGACGCTGATCTGCACGGTTAATACGCATTTTTGAGATTTTACCGCATTTTTACCGAGAAATCGGGATGATTTTGCTCGAAAATAAAAGTGACCGAGGTCTTACCGCCGCAAAGCGGCGAGACCTCGGTTTTTGTATGTTGATCAAGTGCGATGTGCTTTTGGAAATTCGCTCGGATGATCGTCCTCGCTCCGCAGGCGCTTGGCATACCAATAAAGGTCGAGCCATTTTCCGTGCTTGAAGCCTGTTTTCGGGAGTGTGGCGATCAGCTTGTAGCCCATCAGCTCGTGAAAGCGGCAGCTGCCGAGATTTTCTCCCGTAATCAAGGCATACAGATTGTGATAGCCAAGCTCTGTCAGACGCGCCTCAAGGAGACGGTATAGCTCCTTGCCGATGCCGCAATGGTGATAATCGGGGGCAACGTAGACCGAAAGATCGGCATCCCAGGAGAACGCCGCTCGCTCAAAGGCAGGGGAGGCGTAGGCATATCCAACGAGCCTGTCACCGTCACAGCAGACAAGCCACGGAAACCTCCCGGTGATCCGCTCAAAGCGCACGGTGAAATCGGAGAGCGAGGGAACCTCGTATTCAAACGTGAATGTGGTGTTGCGGATAAAGGGGGCATAGAGTGCGAGGATTGCGGGAAGGTCCTCGTGTATCGCTTGGCGATAAGTAAGACTCATATCTGCTTCTGCACGCTTTTGTATTCGTCGTAGAAACGGTAATACGGGCATGCGCGCGTTTGCCCCGAGAGAAACTGCACCATTTCGTCCTGATCGAGATTAACGGTGCAAACGTAGCTCTCCCAATCCTCATCATAATCGAAGAAAACGCAACTTTCACACATTCCCGCTGCATTGTTGCTTGCGTTGCTCATTTTGATTTTTCTCCTCCCGTGGTTCGTTATCCTGCTTATATTGCGTTTGGTAGCGTCAGGAATCGAGCTTTTGAAGGATGCGCTCGTAGGTCAAGCCGTAGCTCTCTGCAATGTCGCGCGCGTAGCTCTTGCCGTCGGGCTTGGCACGCGTGATACGGAAGGAGCGCTTGCCCTCGCCAACGATCCCCGCAACGAGTGTGTCGATCGCGGCACCGCCGTGCTCCAACGAGCGGCGGTTAATGTTGTCGATCTCGGCGGCAAGCTCATGCAGGTGGGTGGAGAACAGGCAACGGCAGCCAACGTGTGCAAGGCCGCTGAGCACCTCTGCCGCGATATAGGATGCCTCGTAGCTTCCCGTGGAGGAAAGCGACTCGTCGAGCAGAACGAGGCTGCTTCTTGTGACGCACTCAAAGATTTCCTCAAGACGCGCACATTCTTCACCGAGGCGACCCTTGTCGATGGTGTCCTCGGCACCTGTGGGGAAGTGCGTGTAGATTCCGTCAACAGGAGAGATTACGGCGCTATCGGCAGGGACGTACATTCCGAGCTGGAAAAAGACCTGTGCCAAGCCTACCGCGCAGGTGATCACCGATTTACCGCCGCGGTTGGGGCCTGTGAGCACGTAGATCGTGGCTTTTTCGTCAAAGGTGACGTCATTGGGCACGATCTGCTCCTCGATCTTAAGGGCAACGCAGGGGTTGTAAAGATTTTTTGCAACGAAGGCGCGCTCCTCCATGGGACGGATCTCGGGGATGATAAGCGAGCAGCCCTTGTCACGAAGTGCACGCAAAAGCTCGGTGCCGCGAACAACAAATTCAAATTCCGGCATGAGATTGAGCAAGAATTCGGTGTTTTCCAGAACGTAGGTTTGCACGATCTTCTTCCAGGAGCGCAGGGAAGCCTTATAGACGTCGTTAATCGCGCTGTTGAAGGCAAGTGAGAGCGCCATTTTCTGATTTTCGGATTGCTTCTTGCCGAAGGGCACGAGATTGGCAATGCAGGTGTAGTTATCGTTCTTAAAATTCAGGCGCAGGATTTTATCAAGCACCTCGCCCGACTTGAATGCCTCGGCGTTGATCGAGAGCACGCCTGCCGAGCTCGGACGAAGCTGCGCATCGAGATTGACGCCGATCGTCACGCTCTTGATTTCGCGCACACGCTGGGTCAGCTCCTCGAGCTTGCGGTTGAGCTCGCAATGGTATTCGCTCTCGGCAAGCTGCGTGATGAGTTCCGAGAGCGCCGTAAACGCAGGACTTTTGAGTCGGTCGCGCACGCTCGTTAAGCCTTCGTGCAGAATACGGATGCTCGACACATAGAGCTCGATTTCGGTAATGCTCGAGAGATAATCGTTGGTGTCTCCGCTGTCTGCCTCAAGACGGCGAAGCTCCATGATATCGTTGAGAACGGGGACGAGGCGCGCGAGCATATCGGTCAGCTCGGGGCAGTTGATCATATCGTCAAAGGTTGCCATGCGGTAACGGATGACGTTGGGATCGGAGGTGAAAAATTCAGACAGATCACGGTTTTTCAGATCAAAGAGCTCAAGCAGCCCCAATTCCTGCAGGGTAAACAGATCAATATCGGGCAGGGCGTCTCCAAGATCGTGGACGCGCCGTGTCTCGCTATCGGGGTATATTAAGCTGAATTCGTTGAAATCCATAGGAAATTCAGGTTCCTTTCATTGTTTCTATCTTCATAATTATAGCATAAAAAAAGCTGTTCGTCTATACCTTCACGAAAAAATTTGCAATTAGATGGCAGATTTGATTGACGCGAGGATGAATTTGTGATAAAATATAGAAAAAACGGAGGAGGGTGAGCGCATGGAAATGACTGATATCGTGGATTTGCTCGGCGAGAGCGATCTGCGCCGCACGCTTATGCAATGCGGTATCAATGCGGAAAGATTTTCGCATTACGAGCTTTTTCGGGCATTTTGTGAGGCGCAGCCTCTGCTCTCGCATCACCGCCTTCGGAGCTGCTTTCACGGCATTCTGCGCGCTTTTCCTACATTGGATTTTTCATCCGACAGCGTTGGCTGCAATGATATCTGGAAAAGCGTTGCGGAGGAGCTTCTTCTTGATCCACCCTCGCAAAAGCACCTGACCGAGATGCAATCTGATCGGGAGGATGACGAAAAAGCCCCGTCGGTCGACGAAGCGAAGCTTTGTCGGCGTGCGCAAACCTATGCAGCGAATAGGCTTTTGTTCACCCACGCCGACTCCTGGGAGGCATGGCGAGATGAAATCAACGGGCAGCTCACCGCTCTCGTCGGTCAAGCGTGCAGCGGCGTCCTTTATCGGTTGCCGAAATATTACCGCGATTGCTCACCCAATCCCTACACGGTTGGACAGATTCTCAAGAAGAAACGGCGCAGCTTGCGTGATCGGAGCCTCCTTCACGCACAGCTTTTGCGGCAAATCCTTGCATTTTGCCGAGAAAAAGGGCTTCGGGTGATCCTGATGTCCCAATGTGACGCGCAACATTTGAGGTCGCTCCTGTTTCGCCTGAAGGGCGAGGTTGGCTTGCCCTCGCTTGCATGCTCAACTGCAAGCGATACACCGGAATGGCTCTTGGATTTTGCGGCGGAGAACCGCGAGGTCACGCTCGCCGTTGCGGCTGAAAAAGCCAATACACACGGGGACTGTTTGCAAACGCTCACGCGCCTGTCTCGCATCTATCCAATCGGTAGGATCACCGTAGTTCGGTAAAAGCAGATTGCAAAGGTGATTTCCGGAGCAGAAATATTTTCAAAAAAACAAGGGCAGTCAGTGCGTTTTCGCGCTTGATTGCCCTTGTTTTTTTATTGGTTGACTCGCTGGCGTGAGTCAGTCGGTTTGACTGATAAAATCGGCAAGGAGTGCATCTTGAAGCTGACGGACGGTGTAGGATGCCTTTCCGCCAACGCTCTTGCCGTCGATCTCAATCACGCGCATGCAGAGCGCGGACGCAGAGGTGATCAGGATTTCATCGGCATCATAGAGCTCGGAAAGCGTGTAGGGACGCTCCAAAACGGGGACTGAGAATGCCTTGCAGGTTTCAATCAGATGTGCGCGTCCCGTTCCTGCGAGAATCAGCTCGTTGGCGGGATGCGTGATCAACGTGCCGTTCTTGAGGATTGAGAGATTTGAATGGGCACATTCGGTCACAATGTCGCCGCGATGCAAAATGCATTCGTCCACACCTGCCTCAACGGTTGCCTGCGTGGCAATCACGTTGGGGATAAGATTGAGCGTTTTGATGTTGCAATGATGGTGGCGCGTGTCCTCCATCGTGATGCAACGCATGGGCTGATAGGTGTCACGGATCTCGGCAGGCTTGAGCATGACCCAAAGATTTGCGGGGACGTCCTCAAGAAATGCGTGGGAGCGCAGTCCAGTTCCGCGTGAGAGCTGAAAATAAACCCATTGATTGCCCGATTCCAGCTTTTTAACCAGATCGGCGAGAAGCGTGCAAAGCTCTGCCTTTGAAACGGTTGGCTTGATTCGGAGTCGCTCTGCACTCGCAAAAAAGCGATCCACGTGCTCCTCCAGCGCGTATATATGGTAATTTCGGCTGTATGTAACGTCGTAAATCCCATCGCCGAAATAGCAGGCGCGGTCGAGCATCGGAACCGACATTTTTTCCAGCTCATCGTATTTTCCGTTGTAATATCCAAGAGTTTTCATAAGCATCAGGCAGGATTCCTTTCGGGCAGAGTGGTGTTGGCGATCGTTTCGAGGAGTGCGATCTCATCGGCTGTATAGTGTCCGTTTGGATCGGCGAGTGCCGCAATAGCCACCTCTTTTGCGCTTCGGGCAATCGGAGCGGCTTGCGTTTTGGTTTGTGTTGTTCCGTCGGAATAGGAAAAGTGAAGCGTGAAATTCGCCGAATAGGCGGTGTCAAGGTGATCGGGCGAGAGCGTTGCGGTGTCCAGATCGAGGCGCACCAATCCGTTCGGTTGTGTCAATGCGGAGGTCAGCGTGATCGGATTACTAACCGTATGCTCGGTGCCCCAAGTTGCCGTGATCTGCAGGCGGTTGCCGCTGCAAAGTGCCTCATACGATGCTCCGCTCATCAGCGTGGAAAAACGCAGGTGCGGTTGGCTTGAGAGTGAGAGGGCAGCCCCCGTGACCGGTCTCCAATCGAGAAAGACGGCGCGAAGGGTCAGATCATTCTCGAGCATCAGGTTTCCGCCCGAGGGCAGAAAGGAACCGTCTGATCCGAGCCAACCCGCAAAATCGGGGCTATCGGAAACGGGAAGGGTGAGTCGATCACCTGCAAGATGCGTTTCGCTCGTTGTGGTGTTGGCAACCTCATAGGTTACCGTAACCGACGGTGGCGGTGAGATCCTGACGTATATCACTGCGCAGAGCACGTAGGCGTTGTGTTTTCTTGTATTGTCCGAGCCATAGGCTGCTCTGCCGCGTATTACAAGTATATGCGAGGTGTTTTCCGAAAAGTTCGCAGGAATCGTTGTATCCAGCATCTTTCCGTCCGAAACCGTTTTCCATTCATCCTCATCCCAGCGGAATTCCAAAGCCTCTATGCCATAGGAGTGGGTAAATACCGCCTCCAATTTGACCGATGCGGTAGGGTAGGTTTCATAATTGAGATAGATCGCACCGTTTGAGGCGCTCTTTCTGTCGGGGGCAGTCATTTCGCCCGAATAGGAGTATCGCGCGGATGCAACGGCGGTTGCGGAGCAGGTGCCTGCCGCAGGATCGGCGGCAATCTTGCTCGGCATACCGTCGTAAACGGGAATCAAAAAGGTGCAGGCGGAGTCGAGAATTCCGGTGGAAGCGAAGGATTGATAAAGAATTTTGCCCTCGCTCATTGCGCCCGGGATTGATGCCATGTATTGTTTCCAGAAATTGGACCCCGACCGTGCGTCAACGTTGAATTTTTGCAGGTAGATCGTGGGCTGATAAGCATCCACATAGTTGGTCTTGAGGAAATACGCACCGCCCTTGAGTGCCTTCCACCGCGTGTTCCATGCAGGCGAGCCGCCCCATTCGTCGGAGAGGGCAGGGGTTCCGTTTCTTGCATAGGTCATGGCGTTGTGGTAGATTTCAAACACACCCTTGCCGCTTGCCTTGATGTTGTAGTAGTTATAAAGCCCGTTAAGTGCAAGAAGATCATTGCTCGTATAGCCGCTGCTCGGGGGCAGGACTGCTTTGCCTGAGTCGGTGTACTGCGTCTGATGAACATAGAACTCGTTGAGCTTCGATCCGCAGCTGCCCGATATCACGGGGGAAGTACCCGACACTCCCTGCTCCTGGCGCACCTTTACTGCAAGGAAAACGGGATTGATGCCGAGCGAGCGTCCGATCTCACAGAAATAAGCGGCGTAGGTCATTCCGTTCTCCAAGCGTGCATTCTCCATGAAGGTGCCGCGGAGCACCGCCTCAACCGTTTCCGCCGAGGCGTCGGTTCCACGGGAGAGATCAAAAAATTGGAAAATATCGGACTCGTTGAGGAAATTGCGCGGGTCCATGAAGTAGGCAACCGCCGCACGGGAGGGCTGATAGTAGCCTGTTTCGGGTTGATTGCGGTTGGTTTCATGCCAATAGGCAGAATATGTATCGGATTTTGAGATCAGATTGAGATCCTCGGTCTCGGTCTCGCGGTCGAGGACGTACTGCCACGTATAGCGAGTGTCCTGATCTGTGATGCAGAGCGGCTCAAAGCGCCAGGTGGGATGAAGCAGATGCAGCTCGGTGAGCGCGGTGGCGTAGTCCTTCGGAAAGCCTGCATCGAGGAGCGATTGATAATAGAGCGCTGCCTCGCCCGAGAAAAAGCAATCGTTCCCGCTGGGGGAGAGCATCATTTGCAGAATTAGGGTGGATAGCAGAACCACGAGAAGCAGAACCGAAAGCCAGGCGCGGATACGTTCTTTTTTTGCGTTTTGCATGATTATCTCCTCCTTTTTTATGATTTGGAAATCTCCACCTCTATTATAACATATTTTTTTGCATTTTGCGATAGATTCCATAAAAAAATAAATATTTTTTTGCGAATTTTTCCGGGTACAGATATTTGTTTTGCAGACGTGAATCAAGTCATAACCACCGGCCGTGCCGGTGGCTTGCACCAGCCCCCGTGGGGCATGTCAATAGGCCGAGCCTTAAGGCTCGCCGAAAAAAGTCTGCCAACCGCACGACTTTTACAGGCATGCCCCTAAAGGGGCTCTATTTATTTGCCCCCTTTTACCGGCTCACCCGTAAACGGGTCAACAAACTCTTTTATGCTCAATTGATCATCTTCATAATCTTGCTGCAATTGATTCCGTATGTACTGCTCAATTGCCTTTTTATTGCGTCCTACTGTGTCTACATAATATCCTCTACACCAGAAATGCCGATTCCCATACTTGTATTTCAAATTGGCATACTTCTCAAATATCATTAAACTACTTTTTCCTTTGAGATATCCCATAATTTGAGATACACTATATTTGGGTGGTATTGATACCAGCATATGGATATGATCTTTACATGCTTCTGCTTCTATGATTTCTATCCCTTTATACTCGCAAAGCTTTCTCAACATCATCCCTATGTCCGTTTTTATCTTTCCGTACATAATTTGTCGGCGATATTTTGGCGCAAATACAATATGGTACTTGCAATTCCATTGCGTATGTGCTAAACTATCTGTATCAAGTTTCACGACTTGATCCTCCTTTGATGTTTTTATTGTTTGGTTGGCAGACCGACTTTATTATACATCAAAGGAGGTGCTTTTTCTACTCATAGCTAAAGCTTTTTGGAACCACCAGCACTGCTGGTGGTTTTCGTTATACAAAAATACCGCCGCACGAAATTCGTACGGCGGTAAGTGATTTTATCAACTCTTTTTCGTAAATTCAATGTGTCCGTTCTCGGCTTTTGCAAGAATTGCATCACCTGCCGAAATGTGACCCTCAAGCAGCTCGGTCGAGAGCGCATCCTCCACCATGCGGACCACGGCACGGCGGAGCGGACGCGCACCGTAGGTCGGGTCGAAGCCCTCGCGCGCAAGCAGACTTGCCACAGAGGGATCAAATTCGATCTCGATCGAAAGCGCACGCACGCGCTTGACGACCTCGGCAAGCATGAGGTGTACGATTTCTTCAATATCACTCTGTCCGAGCGAATTGAAAATGATGATATCGTCCACGCGGTTGAGAAATTCGGGACGGAATGTGCTCTTGAGTGCCTGCATCATCCTTGATTGCATTGCTTCACGGTCGTTTGCAACGGGTGTGGTGCTAAATCCCAGCGAGGCGGTTGCCTTCATTTCGCCCGCACCTACGTTGGAGGTGAGAATAATCACTGTGTTGCGAAAATCCACGTGCCGTCCCTGGGAGTCGGTCAGAACACCGTCCTCAAGAACCTGCAAGAGAATGTTGAACACGTCGGGATGTGCCTTTTCGATCTCGTCAAAGAGCACCACCGAATAGGGCTTGCGGCGAATTCGCTCGGTGAGCTGACCGCCTTCCTCGAATCCAACGTAGCCGGGAGGGGAACCGATCAGCTTGGAAACGCTGTGCTTTTCCATATATTCCGACATATCCAATCGGATCATAGCCGAGCGGTCGCCGAACATCACCTCGGCAAGTGCCTTGGCAAGCTCGGTCTTTCCGATACCCGTGAGACCCATAAAGATGAAGGAGCCGATGGGGCGACTCGGGTCCTTGAGTCCCATTCTGCCGCGACGGATCGCACGAGCAACCGCGTCGATCGCATCATTCTGACCGATCACGCGCTCCTTGAGCAGAGCATCAAGCTTCAAAAGCTTTTCGCTCTCCTCCTCAAGCAGACGACTCACGGGGATGCCCGTCCATTGGGTCACAACGTCGGCAACGTCAGCCTCGGTCACTGTGAGTGCGGTGTCCTTTTGCACGCGCTCCCATTCCGCCTTCTTCGCATCGAACTCCTCGCGTGCCTTTTTCTCCTCGTCGCGGAGTCTTGCAGCACGCTCAAAATTTTGCTCGGAGATCGCCTCCTCCTTTTCGCGTGCCAGCTCACCGATTCTTGCCTCGAGGTCCTTGAGGTCAGGGGGAGAGGTATGTGCGCTGATCCGCAGACGTGATGCCGCCTCGTCGATCAGATCAATTGCCTTATCGGGGAGAAAACGGTCGGGAATATAACGGATCGAAAGATCAACCGCAGCCTCAAGCGCCGATTGATCAATTTTGAGCTTGTGATGTGCCTCGTATTTTTCGCAGAGACCGCAAAGAATTCTGATCGCATCATCACGGCTCGGCTCACCGACCGTCACCGATTGGAAGCGGCGTTCAAGGGCTGCGTCCTTTTCGATATGCTTGCGATATTCCGAGATTGTAGTGGCGCCGATCACCTGCATCTCGCCGCGTGCCAGGGCAGGCTTGATAATATTTGCGGCATCCACGGCACCCTCTGCGGCACCTGCTCCGATGATGGTGTGGATCTCGTCGATAAAGAGGATGATATTTGGTTTTTTTCGAACCTCCTCCATCACGTTTTTGAAGCGCTCCTCAAACTCTCCTCGGTATTTTGCACCTGCGATCATCGAGGCAATGTCGAGCGTGACGATGATCCGATCGCGCAGCCCTTCGGGCACGTTGCCCGAAACGATCCGTTGGGCGAGTCCCTCAACCACCGCCGTTTTACCGACACCGGGCTCGCCGATAAGGCAGGGATTGTTTTTGGTTCGTCTGGAAAGAATCTGAATCACGCGCTCGGTCTCGGCATTTCTGCCGATGATCGGATCAAGCTTACCTGCCTTTGCCTGCTCGGTCAGATCGCGACCGAAGTTCTTGAGCGTGGTAGCACTCGCAAGTCCGCTGCCGCCACTCTCACCGCTCTTGCGATCGGCAGAGCTGCGGCTTGGAGCAGGGTCGTTTTGCGAGCTTGCCGTGCTTTCAAGATATCTTGTCAGATCGTCGCGCAGCTCTCCAACCGAAACATCAAATGCCTCAAGCAGTTGCACGGCAACCGAATCGCGCTCCCCGAGAAGCGCAAGCAGAAGATGCTCGGTGCCGATATAGCTCTGGCGGTACTGTTGTGCTTCACGGAGCGACGATTCAATGATGCTTCTGGTGCGTGGCGTCATGTCGGAAGGAGACACCGAGGAGGGAGAGCCCACTCCCTGGTTCTTTGCCACGGCTGCCTTGATTTTTTCAAAATCGGCTCCGCGCTCCTTCAAATAATGTGCAGCGAAGCCTGCGTCCTCGGCGAGAAGTGCCAGAAGCAGATGTTCAGAGCCGATATACGTGTGACCCATCTCGGAGGCAATGCGAAGCGAGAGATTGAGTACGTTTTGCGCTTTTTGGGTAAAGCGATTGGACATGGTCGTTCATCTTCCTTTCTGTGGGGGATTGGGGGGAGGGACTTATTTTCCCTCAAATACAGCCCTGACCGTTTGTGCACGGAGCTTATCGCGTGCCGCCTCGGTTTTGGGCGGTGTATCGACCGAAAGTGTCAGCGTTGCAGGCATTGCATCAACCAAAAGTCTGCCGAGCTGCTCGTAGCCGATCCCCTCAACGATGCCAAGTGCAATTCCGAGGCGAACGTCAGCAAACAGCTTGATAAATTCTGCGGTGGAGAGCATGTGTGCATAGCGAAGCGTGCCCTCTGCGCGTTTGATGCGGTCGGTCAGACGGTCAAGCGCATCGCCCGTGACAGATTGGCGTGCACGGAGCTCACTCTCATTGATCTGTCGGATTGCCTCGGATAGCTTGCGAAGTGTTTCCTCCTCGCTGATGCCAAGTGTAATCTGATTGGAAATCTGATACATACAGCCTGCCGAACCGCTGCCCTCGCCAAAAATTCCGCGAACGGTCAGCCCGATTTTAGAAAGTTGAGATGCAAGCGATTCCATATATCCACCGCGTGTCAAAGCGGGCAGAAACATCATTACCGAGGCACGCATACCAGTGCCAAGATTGGTGGGGCAGTGTGTCAGATAGCCAAGCTCCTCACTGTACGCAAAATCAAAATCCTCGTCAAGTCGCTTTTCGGCACGGAGCGCGTTGCGATAGGCATCCTCGAGCGAGAGACCTGCCAGAATACATTGAATGCGCAGATGATCCTCCTCGCAAACCATCACGGCAAGACCCGAGTTTTCCTGCAAAAAGAGTGCATGGGGCACCCCTTTGCTTGCAAATTCAGGGCTGACGTAGTGTTTTTCCACGTAGGAGGTTGCCATGATGGGGGAGAGGTCGGCAAAATTGATTTTTTTGAAGCCCGAGGACTCCAGAGGTGCAGAAATTTTTTCAATGATTTCGTTTGCACCGTCGATGTCGAGGCGGGATGCAAAGGGATAGCCGCAGATATTTCTTGCCAAACGCACGCGCGAGCTGATCACGGTTTCCATTGCGTTGCCCTTCGTATGATACCAAGCCATCTCATTCACCGTCCTTTCCCGATTGCTCGTTCAGAGCGCGGATTTCGTCACGGAGCTTAGCCGCGCCTTCGTAGTCTTCCTTTTCGATTGCGGTTTGCAGATCACGGCGCAGCTTTTTGAGCTGCTCGTCACGTGCCTGCTTTGCTCGATGACGTGCGGGAGCCTGTCCCGTGTGTGTGGTGGTGCCGTGCACCGACCCGATCAGGCGTGCAAGCTCTGCGCGGAAGGTAGCGTAACAATCGGGGCAGCCAACCTTGCCGCTCTTGGCGATCTCGGAGTAGACAGACCCACAGGTGGGGCATTTCTTTTCCTCTGCCACTGCTTTAACCGAAGGAATTCCAAAAAGACCACCGAAGATGTTGTCGTGCAGATTGCTGAAGGGGTCGGCAAAGCTATCGAGCATCGAGGTCACGTCCTGCAGGTCGCCTTTTTCACGTAGCTTTGCGGCACATTCTCCGCAAAGCGAATAGGAGCGCGCACGGCCATTGATGTTTTCATTGTAAAAGACTGTTGCAGTCCTTTTTTTGCAGCTTTCACATAACATAAAAGATCAATCCTTTCTCAAGCCGTTTCAAAACGGCATTCAATTTGTTTCATTATAGCGCATTTTGCATGCGAAGCTTGTCGCAATTTCTGTAAAACAGGAAAAAAATGGAAAAATTATCGGTTTGTCATCAAGGCAAGGATTATTTGCTTGAAAATATCGGCGCGGACCCTACCTCGTACGCTCGGCGGAATTGATGTCAGAGCGGCAGAGGAGAGTGCAGCAAGTGCCAGACGGAACTCGCCCTCGTCGATGCAACGGTTGCCGAGCAGGTTCTTCAGATATGCAATTGCCTCGCTCTCGTCGATGCTGTCTCCGATCGCGCAGAAAAAGTGCATCAGATATTCATTCTGTCCCATTTGCTTGCGAACGATGCGAATGCAGCCCCCGCCACCTCTGCGTGATTCGGTTACGTAGCCGCGCTCGGGGGTGAAGCGGGAGGAGATCACGTAGCTGATCTGACTTGGCACACAGCCGAGTCGGTTTGCCATTTCGTTTCGCTGCAACTCGAGAATTCCGTTACTCTCGTTGAGCATTTCCTCGATCATTTGTGCAATATAATCTGTAAGCATTGGAAAAGATCCTTTCTGCGTTTGCTTTTGACTTTCTTTGACCTTCGAGTATATTATAAGCCGAAAGTCAAACAAAGTCAAAGTCAAACAAAGTCAAAAACAGGCGATGAAAGACGGTGAGAGACGATAAAATGAATTTAGCACCGCTTTTTCTCTTTTTTTCGTTGTTTTGAAAAGTCAAAGACAAGGGGCGAATAAAAGTCGCAGGACGACTACGGGAGGGAATATTTCGCTTTTCCTGGGTCTATTTAATTTTTAGTGTAGAATTGAAAAAACTTTTATGGTACTCGGTAGGAGATTGTCCATAGGCCTTGTGGAAGCTACGTGTAAAATGTGACATATTGGAAAATCCGCATTCAAAACATATTTCTGTAACTATTACATCCTCTTTCCGCAACATAAATGCGGCATAATCCAATCTAAGTCGTATGAGATATGTAGCAAAATTCACCCCCATATTTCTCCTAAATATCGTAGACAGATATTGAGGTGAAACAGAGAGCTGCTCTGCCACGCTTTTCAGATTGATCGCCTCACGAAAATGCTCGTGCAGATAGTTTGCGCACTCGATGGCGATCCGATATCCGCGACTGACCGAGGCGGGACGCACAGCGGACCCCTCCTTCACAACCCGATGCGCCGCCGCGGAGATCAGATGCTCGGCGTAGCGCCGATCCTCTCCCTCCACCAAGAGCTCCTCAAACAGACGCGCCAAAAAGCCGTTGGGGTCCAAGTCGGTCAACACCGCCGAACCATCGGGGGTGTTCCCCCGAAATACGTCACCATTAAAGCTGATCTTGATATAGGTTGAATCGGTGGGCTCCTCCACCAGAATTTCGTGAAAATCCGAGGGGCAGATCAGCACCGCGCTGACCGTGTCGATCTCACGGCGCTCACCGTTGATCAGCACTCCACCCCGAAAAGGGCGGTATAGTGTCATCTCATAATAGGTATGCATGTGCATGGGGAAGCTATACACCGTTCCCCTGTGAATTTTGATCTCCCCTTGAGGATTGTTTAATTTTTTCATGACGTCTCCCTGAGAAAATTTGCAAAGATTTGGTGAAGAAACCGCAAGTATTTACAGATATATTATAGTATAATTATAAAAAAAGTCAAGAGAAAGGCGATTTTTATGAGCAATTTCTTAAAAAAGATCAATCCGACCTTCTTTTTGGGTCTGAATTACTGGGCATCCGATAACGCCACCCGTATGTGGGAGGACTTTCATCCTGAGGTGATTCGGGAGGATTTCCAACGCATTCGTGAGGCAGGAATCACCCATTTGCGGGTCTTTCCGCTTTGGCATGTCTTTCAGCCTCTTCATTTGCTCTATACCCGTCACAACGTTCCCATGGAATATTCCTTTGACGATACCCCTTTGCCCGATACGCCCGCGGGTGCGGCGGGCGTGAGCGAGGTGGCATGCGAACGGTTCGAGCTCTTCTGTCGGCTTGCCGCCGACTGCGGCTTGAAGCTGATTGTGGGACTGATTACCGGTTATATGTCCTCCCGCACCTACGCGCCCCCCGCCTTTGACGGACGGGATCTTCTCACCGATCCTACGGTAATCAAGTGGCAAACCCGCTTCGTGCGGTATTTTGTGTCCCGTTTTCAACAGTCCGATGCCATCGTGGCGTGGGATTTGGGAAATGAAACCAACTTTCTTCCCTGTGCCTCTGACAATCCGGATGCCTTTCAGCTTTGGGCAACGGTGATCTCGAGTACCATTCGCCTTGCCGATCCGACCCGTCCCGTGGTATCGGGCTTTGCTAATTCTGATCGTATCGACGCACCTACCGTATCCCCGGGACAGTTCAATCAACGCTCGGTAGGAGAGCTTTGTGACGTACACACCGTTCATCCCTATCCCACCACCAGCACGCCCGATCCCATTTCCACCATGCGAACGGTTCTCTCCGTGATCGCCCGCTGTCGATTGGCAGAGGACGTCAGCGGGGTTCCCACCTTTATTCAGGAATTCGGTTCGATCGGTTATCAGCTTTGCTCTCGCAAAACCGAGGCGGATTTTTACCGTTGCTCACTGCTTGCCGCTCTTGCTCATGACTGTCACGGTACCATGTGGTGGTGCGCCTTCGATCAAGGACATTTCGATTTTTATCCCTACAACTGGAACAACAACGGAAGCGACTACGGCTTTTTTGACCGCAATGGAGATGCCAAGCCCATCGTGGCGGAAAATCTTGCCTTCCGTGGTCTGCTGGATGTTCTGGGTACAGAGGGGCTCCCCCCACGTAAAACCGATTCGGTGATTCTGGTGCCTCGGGATATGGGGGGCTTGGAGATCAATCCGCTCCTGACCACGTTTATGCTTGCCAAGCAAGCCAATCTTGAACCAAAATTCCACTACGTCATGGACCCCATTCCCGACGCGCCGCTCTACATTCTGCCCTCTATCATGGGTGGACGCTCTATTTACAATCGTGCAATCTCTAAGCATCGCCTGAACGAGCTGCTGGAGCGCGTGCGCAATGGCGCTGTGCTGTATCTGTCTCTGGACACGGGCGTTTTCCGTCAGATTCCCGAATTTACAGGCGTCGACTTTTCCCACCGAGAGACAGTAAATGCCGTCAAGCAGCTTTGTATGGACGGTGAACGCCTGCCTATAAAGACATCTAAATTTTTGACTCCCGAAGGTGGTGCTGCCGAGGTGATCGGCACCGACGAGGACGGAGTTGGAGTCTTCTTCCGCTATCCTCTTGGTAAGGGCTATGTCTTTCTGCTCACCCTTCCGTTGGAATCCTACGCCGCAGACACCCCCGGCTTTTTCTGCAAAGCTTGTCGCCCCCGTTATGATTCGGTATACCGCACGGTGGCGCGCTCCGCAGCCATTCGTCCGTTGGTGGACTCGGATCATCCCTTCGTGCGTTTGACCGAACACCCGAGAAATGACGGAAGTGCATATATCTTTGCCATCAACTACAATAACAAGCCTGAACAGACACACCTGACGGTTGCCGATAACTACCGATTAGAGCCAATCTTCGGTGGGGTATTCGAAAACGGTATTCTTTCTCTACCCGAAAACAGCGGCGCATTATTTATACTTCATCCCTATGATACAACAAAATCTTAAATAATGAGATTATGATGAAGAGCTTTATAAAATACGAAATAAACGTTGTATGAAATGAAAAAATAATGCCTCCTTCTGCAATCTGTTGACAAACGTCGTTTTTTGTGGTATACTAACAAGAGAAATGATAAAAACGCAGAGAGGAGGCAGAGTGAACGTGGACGAAAAGCAACCGATTTCCGAGAAATATCCGCATTTGAATCGGATTAACTGTCCCGAGGACCTCAAGGCAATGCCCGAGGAGGAGCTGCCGATCCTCGCAGAGGAGATTCGTGCCTTTTTGGTGGAGCGCGTGCTGGAGAACGGTGGGCATCTTGCCTCCAATCTCGGCGTGGTCGAGCTTTCCCTGGCAATTCACCGCGTTTTCTCCTCGCCGCACGATCATATCATCTTTGACGTGGGACATCAAGCGTATATTCATAAGCTCGTCACAGGGCGACGCGAGGCGTTTTCCACTTTGCGCCGCGGCGGTGGCATGAGCGGATTTCCCAAGCGAAGCGAAAGCGAGCACGATTGCTTTGGAACAGGGCACAGCTCCACATCTCTTTCGGCAGCTCTCGGATTTGCCGAAGCGGACCGCATCAGCGGATCGGACGCCTTCACGGTTTGCGTTCTGGGTGACGGTGCCTACACGGGCGGCATGATCCACGAGGCGATCAACAATTGCCGACGTCGCCTTCGCCTGATTATTATATTGAATGAAAACGAAATGTCGATCTCCAAAAACATCGGCAGATTTGCGCGCACACTCTCGCGTCTGCGTTCCTCAAAGGGCTATTTCAAGACCAAGAACGCAACGTCCTCTATTTTGAGTAAAATCCCTCTGATCGGAAAGCCGATGGTGTCGGGGCTGCGTCGCCTCAAAATGGCACTCAAATCGGCACTTTACGGCAGTAACTATTTTGAGGATCTCGGACTCTATTATCTCGGTCCCGTTAACGGAAATGACGAGGATGCGGTGGAAACGCTTTTGCGTGAGGCAAAGGCAAGCCGACAGTGCTGCGTGATCCACCTCAAGACCCAAAAGGGCAGAGGATACGCACCCGCCGAGGCAACGCCCGACCGTTTCCATGGCGTGCCCCCAAAAGGCACGATTGTGCCGAGCGGCACCTCCTTCTCTGAGGAAATGGGCGCTACCCTGACCGCAATGGCAAACAAAAACGAGCGCATTTGCGCGATCCCCGCCGCAATGGCGGGCGGCACGGGACTTGTAAAATTTGGCAACGCCTATCCATCCCGATTCTTTGACGTAGGCATTGCAGAGGAGCACGCGGTCACCTTCGCGGCAGGTCTTGCCGCAAACGGACAGCGCCCCGTAGTGGCGATCTATTCCACCTTCCTTCAACGTGCCTACGATAATATCATCCATGACGTTGCACTTCAGAATCTTCCCGTTGTCTTTTGTATCGACCGTGCGGGTCTGAACGCTTCCGACGGTGCAACGCACCACGGTATTTTCGACGTGGCATTCCTCTCGCAGATTCCCAACCTTGCAATTTACACGCCAATCACGCGTGCCGCTCTGCGTGTTGCAATGGAGGCTGCACTCCGTGCAAGCACCCCCACCGCGATCCGCTATCCGAGCGGATATGAGGATCCCGCAATCGTGGAGGCGTTTTACGGACAAACCGACCCGACCGACGTTCGGGCGCGCAGCAATTATCTGCATGGCTCAGGCAGCTCTCCCGAGGACATTGACGCACTGATTATCACGCACGGCAGAATTGCTAAAGAGGCGCTGATCGCTGCAGACCGTCTTGCCGAGCGCATGCGCGTTGGAATTCTGCTCCTGGAGCAGCTCAAGCCCTACGATGCGATTGCCAACGAAATCGCCCCCATGATCCCCCAAAAGGCATGCCACGTGATCTTTTTGGAGGAGGAAATCTATGCGGGTGGCATGGGCATGATGCTCTCGGACGCACTCTCAACTCACAGCGTAATGAAAAACAAGACCGTTAAGGTTATGGCTCTCTGCGACGGCTTCGGTATTCAGGAAAAGCACGAGCCTATCCGCCATTCCTTCGGACTCGATGCGGATGCATTGGTCGAGGTGCTAACGGAGGAGAAAAATTAAAAAAACAGGACTTTCCTTTCTTGGGAAAGTCCTGTTTTTTATCGTAGTTGCCGTTAAAGCAAGCGCTTTTTGATGTTTTTGAGTGCTTTTTCGAGCGTTTTCTTCTCGTAGGCTGCATAAAGATCAAAATTGCTGAACGTTCCGCCATCATCGTTTGCCCAACCGATCAACCCATAGTGATTTTCCTAATCTGATTATATTATGATTGCAGGTTCTTGTCACCTACTATCTGATCGAATAAAGCAACATCCCAAGCCCCGCCGAAATCAGGATCATGAGTATCGGAGAGGGCTTTTTTCTTTTGAACTTTTTGAATAGAAATGCAGTCACAACAAGGATCGCAAAAATGAGAATTCCTCTGACGTCGATCGCAACCCCGCCGCCGACGGTGGTGACGCCGAGCAGCGTGCTCAAAAGCATTGTGATGGCTGTTGCCAGGATCAAGGCGATCACACACGGGCGGACGCCCCCAAGGAACGCCTGAACGCCCTTGTATTTGAGAAAGCTTCGTATCAGCGCCGAGATCAGCAGAATGATGATAAAGGAGGGAAGCACCACACCGAGCGTTGCCACGAGCGAGCCGAGAATGCCCCCCTGTGTTGAGCCGACAAAGGTTGCCATATTGACGGCGATCGGTCCCGGTGTCGACTCGGACACCGCGATCATGTTGAGCAGCTCCTCCTCGGTCAACCATCCAAATCCCAAAGCCTTTTCGCGTATCAGCGAGATCATGGCGTATCCGCCGCCAAAGGTAAAGAGTCCGATCTCAAAGAAGGTCAGAAATAATTTGAGGTAGATCATTTTCTCTCCTCCTTCTTTAGTTTCTTCAAAAGGTAGAGGAACAGACCCGCACCACCGCAAATCAGAATATAGAAGATCGTTGAGAACTTCACGGCAAGGAGTGAGAAGGCAAGCATACACAGAACAACAGCCGAAACAATCGTGACAGAAAACGCGGTTTTCTTCATCTGTCCGAGCATCTTGATCCCCGCAGAGAAAATAAGATAGACCACACAAACCTGTATGCCACGGAAGGCATATTCCACAAGCTGAAAGGAGAGAAAGGCGTCAAAGAAAAGGGAAATAAGATAGATAATAACAAAGGAGGGGATGCACACGCCAACAGTCGCCATCGCCGCGCCGAGAAAGCCTGCCTGCTTGTATCCGATATAGGTCGCGGCATTGATGGCAATCGGCCCCGGCGTCGACTCTGCGATCGCCACCATGTCGAGAAATTCGTCCTTTTCCATATAGTTTTTCTTTTCCACAAACTCATTCTCCAGCAGCGCGATCATGGCATACCCACCGCCAAAGGTGAATAGCCCGATCTTGAGCATGGTGAAAAACAGACCGAAATATTTTTTCATGTTTTCCTCGTTAAGTTCTTTTAATGAAACTATTATAACATATTTTTACAATTATTTCAAGCATTTATTTACGGAGTGTTACAGTACACACCGGTGCCGCGATTTACGATGCGCTGACGGATTTTGGGGAAGGGAAAAGGGCTACCAAATGGTTGCCTTGGGGCAATTATTTTAGAGTTTTTTCAATAATGCTTCAACTCGTGCTCGAATTGTTGTAAACTGGGAGTCTAATGCCTTGAATATTGCTTCTTGGGTTGTAGAGGATTCATAAGAAAACGAAGACGTTGAGAAAATTCTCCACCATTCCCAATTGTTTTTTTGAGGTGCTTTTCCTGTTGCAATCATAATTTGCTTAAAAACATCTTGAATTTGCTTTGGCGTATTTACATTGCTAAAGGAAACAAACATTTTAAATTTCCCACCATAATTTTCGATTTCATATGTATAAAAGTGTCCGTTTTTCCAACCACTTTTTACGTCATTTTGATAAGGCAGTACTGCATTTAAATCTAAGGTCGTGAATCGTGTATATTTTTTACTGGAATTGTTGTGTAGAAATATTAATTCGCCTTCTTGCATTTTTATTTTGCACCACTCTCGAATGATTGGTGAGATATCCAAATTGGCGATGGTATCAGTAGAAGTATCATAATGTTTTGTTTGGATATTAAGTTTTGAAGTTGCATTGAAGGTAAAGTCACTTAAAACATGGTCAATATCAGCTTCGGAGTATTTCTCTAACAACTTTGATTTTACAGTTTCCTTAATCCAATCTTTGTCCGTTAATTGGTGCTTGATTTCAGAAATGCTTTGCTCATGTTGCTTCTTTTTCAGTATATAATTGCGTATCTTTTCAGCAGAGAAGGTCTCTTTTGCAAGCATATCCATTAGCGCAATTCCGTCTTGATTGTCTTTCTCAAATGGAATTTCAATTTTGTTTACGGATATTGTTGAATACTCATAATGGTACAGATATATCTTATTGCATATAACCATACCGATAGAGAGGTGCGTTTGATTCAAATAGCTTATAAGCTGTGATTCAAATGATTCGTGGAAAGGTAAACTGTATTGCTTAAGTTCAATGTCAAGAATATCCTTATTGTTAACTCGAAGAATAATATCAGGAATAATAGCGCCTCCAGAACCAACGGAAAGATGACGCTGAGAATTAATTTCATGTTTTTCGAATCCAAACAACCTAGCACAATACATTTCCCATTCTGATTGGATTTTTGTTTCCAATGAGGAGGAGAGTTGTTGATGTTCTTTAACAATCAAGTTCCACTTTTCTGTATTAGTCATATAAATCCTTCTTTCGTTGAAACTATTATTAATCGTATTATACCACAAAATAGAGAAAACTGCAATCTTTTTTTGAATATAGCAGAGAGGGGTACTCGCTTACGCGAGAATTTTTCACCGAGCCGCTTGTGAGCGAGCTCCCAAACGGCTTTCGGCTCAAATGCGAACCCGATTTTGCTTCGCAAAAGGAGTGTTCTTTCCACCAATCTCGGCAAAGCAAAAACGGAACGCCAATTGGCGTTCCGCATTGCTTTGGCGGAGAGAGAGGGATTCGAACCCTCGTGTGCGTTAGCACAAACTGATTTCGAGTCAGCCCCGTTATGACCACTTCGATATCTCTCCATCTTATGATGCACAGCCGTGCATCATAAGATGGAACTTCGCATTCGCAACTCGAAGGTCGGGGAGCTTGCTCACCAGACGTAGAGTTAGCGAATTCTCGCCGTAGGCGAGATATCTCTCCTTGATGCATACTATGCTTTTGTGTTGCGCGTCGCAACGGATGATATTATATCATAAAACTTTTCAAATTGCAAGCCCTTTTTAGAAAAAAATAAAAAAATTTCAGTAATTTTTGAGTAAAGAGAGAAACAATCGGGGATTTTCTTTATCAAAGCGCAAAAAAACATCCGCAACGCAGAAAAAGCGCGGCGGATGCTTTTTGGGGAATCAGTTGTAAACTTGGGTATCGGTGACCTTCTTTTCTACCGAGCAGAGCTTACCATTCACGTAAAACTCGTTTGCAGGGATGAAATAGCGGCTGGCAACAAGCTCTTTTGTGATGTAAATGTCACGGAAGCCCCAGGAGAAGTTTGCCTCATTCTGGTCGCCCGAGCTTGCAAAGTTACCGGTTTGTGCCAGTGTCAGTCTTCCGTAGCCGTCCAGATTTTTGATCGACTTCGCATGCGAGTGGCCCGAGAACAGACCCACGATGCGCTTCTCAGTCTTGAGGAAGGTCTTAAATGCCTCGCTTTCCTTGGTCAGATCAAAGTGATGCGAGATCAGGAAGATTCGATCGCACTCGGGGTGAGCATCTACCACACCCTGGATAAAATCCATATCAACGGGAGCATAGGGGCTGTCGTTTTTGCCTCCGCCAACGTATGCGGGATCAACCGCGCCGCTGAAGGAGTCGGGCATGATAAAGAGGTTGGTTCCAAGCACAAAGGATTCGTCACGGTTATTTCCCGTGAGTGATTTCCATTTCTCATTGGTGTAGAGCTCATGGTTGCCGGGGAGTATGATGATCGGAACGTCCTGAGGCAGCTGTGAAACGTACTTTTTAATGAATATATTGGTATCGCTCACGCCGCTGCGCTGATAGGTACCGCCTCCGTTCCATCCCCAATAGTCGAGCGACATGTCGCCTGCAATGATGATCAGGTCGAAGGGAGAGCGTGCGTGCTCCTCCAGAATACCGTCTACCCACGCTTGGAGACGGGTGTCACGAGAAACCCCATAGTAGCCGCTGCCGAGATTGGTGTAATGCATATCGGACGTTACCAAAATGCGATATTCACCTGCAGGACGCGCAGGGGGAGTGGGCTCATCGGTTTCGGTTTCGGTGGTAGCCGACTCTGTGGTTGTATCCTCGGTGGTTTCGTCGGTTGCAGGGTCGGTTGTTTCTTCGGTTATAGAATCCGTGGTTTCGTCGGTTGCAGAGTCGGTTGTTTCTTCGGTTGTAGAATCCGTGGTTTCGTCGGTTTCGGGATTTGTTGTGGATTCTTCGGTGTTGGTGGAATCGTCTCCGTCTGAGGGGGCAGGGAGCTCGTTGCATCCGACTGTAAAGAGCATTACAAGCAGGAGCAAAAGGGCTGCAAGTCTGATTTTCATAGAATTCATAGATGAAATCTCCTTTCATATGCCTTATTTTAACATTTTTGGATGAAAAAATCTATTGATTTTTTGCTGTTTTTTTATGTTTTTTTGCGATCGAATATTTTAATTGTCTTGTGAACTCCGAAAAAGCTCTTTTACTTTGTCTTTTTTTGCAGAATAAAGTTGATTGTTCATAAAAAGTTCATACATATCGAGCAGTTTTATGATATAATATCCCCGTAATTACATGTTCAGATCAACGGAGGCTTCTATGGCAGAAAAAAAGATGCTCGCAATTGATCTCGGTGCTTCCAGCGGACGCGGAATCGTTGGTTCCTTCGACGGTGAACGCCTGTCTCTGCGGGAAAATCACCGTTTCTCGAATGATCCCGTGATCACAAACGGGAGAATGTATTGGGATATTCTCCGTATTTTCCACGAGATTAAGCAATCCATCACCAAAACCGTGCTGAACGGAGACGCGATCAGCTCGATTGGAATTGACACATGGGGCGTTGACTATGCCCTGATCGATCGCTTTGGCAAAATGCTCGCCAATCCCACGCATTACCGTGACACGAGAACGGTGGGAATTACCGATTACGTTTCCGAGAGACTTCCGCTTGACGATATCTATCGCACCGCAGGAATTCAATGCCTCAATTTCAACACGATCTTTCAGCTTGCCGCTGATCTTCGTGACGATCCGCAGGTGTTTGACCGTGCAGAACGTTTTTTGAATATCCCTGATCTGCTTAATTATTTTTTAACGGGGCAGATGTGCAACGAATATACCATTCTTTCAACGGGCGCTCTCCTTGATGCTGAGAAGCGCGATTACGCAGGCGCACTGTTGGATCGCCTTTCCATTCCGCGGCGTTTGTTTGGACCGATCGTACAGCCGGGGCACCGCGTTGGACGGCTGCTTCCGCAGGTGCTTGAGGAGACGGGCAAGACCGATGCAGAGGTGCTCACGGTTGCTTCTCACGATACGGCAAGTGCCGTGATCGCAGTTCCAACCACCGAGGAGGATTTCATCTACATCAGTAGCGGAACCTGGTCGCTCATGGGAACCGAGCTCAAATCTCCTTTGATTAACGCGGAGTCTCAACGCCTCAACCTCACCAACGAGGGCGGTGCGATGGGAACGATCCGTTTTCTGAAAAACATTATGGGTCTGTGGCTCATTCAGGAGTCGCGCCGACAGTGGAAACGCGAGGGACAAGATTATTCCTTTGCGCAAATGGAAGCGTGGGCGAGAGAGGCAAAGCCGCTGCGCTCGCTGATTGATCCCGATGATGCAAGCTTTGCAGCACCCGGAAACATGCCCGAGCGCGTGCGCGAGTTCTGCCGCCGAACAGGGCAGCCGGTACCCGAAACAGTGGGTGAGATTGTTCGTTGCATCTATGAGAGCCTGGCACTCAAGTATCGCATGACTGCCGAGTCGATCGAATCCCTTATGGGTCGCTCCGCCAAGGTGATCCATGTGGTTGGCGGAGGCACGAAGGATGGATTCCTCAGCCAGATGACCGCCGATGCATGCGGTATTCCCGTGGCGGCAGGTCCCGAGGAGGCAACCGCGATCGGCAACCTGATGATGCAGGCAATTGCTGCAGGAGACGTTGCAAACTTAACCGAAGCGCGCATGATTGTTTCGCGCTCCTTTGATCTCAAGCGCTATGAGCCGACTTCCGAGAGAGCTCTCTGGGATGAGGCGTACGCTCGATTCTGTGCTCTAAACTGACAAAAAATCACCTGTCAGGTCGGCAGAGGTCGCTTTGCCGATAATTGGGGAAAATACATGAACAAACAAAAAACTTTGGAGGGTATTATGAAAAACAATCAGAGCGGAGAACTCGTTGTAATCGGCATGAAGGGCTGTGAGCGCTTCACCGAGCAGGTTGACAACTATCTCAAGGACTGGCGCAGACGTGGCAACGGTGAGGACAAGAGCTTTACCATTATCGCAGATTGCCCCAGATTCGGTTCGGGCGAGGGAAAGGGCATCCTTCACGATTCGATGAGAGGCAAAGATGTGTACATCATTTGCGATGTCTTCAACTACGGCGTTACCTACAAGATGTACGGTTCTGTTGTTCCGATGAGTCCCGATGACCACTATGCCGATCTCAAGCGTATTATTGCAGCGATTGGAGGTAAAGCGCGTCGCATCACCGTGATCATGCCGATGCTCTACGAGGGCCGTCAGCACAAGAGATCGGGACGCGAGTCGCTCGACTGCGCGCTGATGCTGCAGGAGCTCGTTTCGATGGGCGTTTCCAACATTCTCACCTTTGACGCGCATGACTCGCGTATCTCCAATGCGATCCCGCTTTCGGGCTTTGACAACGTTCAGCCTACCTACCAGATGATTAAGGCAATGGTTCGCGCCATTCCCGACGTACAGATCGATAAGGATCACATGGCGATCATTTCTCCCGACGAGGGTGCAATGTCGCGCTGCATGTATTACAGCTCGGTGCTTGGTCTTGATATCGGTATGTTCTATAAGAGAAGAAACTACTCGATCGTGGTCAATGGCAGAAATCCCATTGAGGCACACGAATATCTCGGTCAGGACCTCCACGGCAAGGATGCCGTTGTGGTTGACGATATGATCTCCTCGGGCGAGTCGATGCTCGACGTTTGCAAGCAGCTCAAAGAAAAGGGTGCAAACCGCGTGTTCTGCTTTGCAACCTTCGGTCTGTTCACCGACGGCTTTGAGAAGTTTGACCAGTGCTTCAAAGAGGGTGTGTTCGATCGCGTGTTCACCACCAACCTTATCTATCGCCGTCCCGAGCTGCTTCGCAAGCCTTGGTTCGTTGAGGTAAATATGTGCAAGTATGTAGCATATCTCGTTGACACCCTCAACAACGATGCCACGATCAGCTCCTTGCTTAATCCCGTGAAGCGTATCCAGTCCCTGATGGACAAGCATCGCAGCGAGCTTGCCGCTCAGATGAAGATCACCTTTGAAGAGGAATAATTCTCTGATATTTGTTCATGATTCCCCGAAAAATCGGCTTTGGTGGGGCAGTTGACCGTCCAAAGCTCCGATTTTTCGGGGCTTTTTTCTTTTTTTGATGAGTGTGGGATAAAATTATTCGATTATCCTTGCATTTTTTAATAAAATATGGTAAAATAATCGAATGGGGGAGTTCTGCACGTTCGAGTGTTCTCCCCGATAATCGTTTTGTTTTTACAATTTCATGAAAGGACGTCCTCCGCCGTTTTTGCGCGGAGCAGGATCGGAATGAACAATTCAAAAAAAGATTACCGTTATCTGCTTTCGGGCTTTGATAAGTTCTGTGATTACGGAATCAATTTTTTTGCGGCATTCGTTGCATACGGAATTACAAGGATCATGTATCCCGCTGATTTTCGCATCGGAAACGGCAGGGCTGTTTTCGTGATCAGTATCCTTTGCTTGATTACCTCCTTTTTCTATCACTACTACAACGTCTATCTTCCCATGAGAACGCGCGGCGTACTCTTTTTCGTGAGCAGAATTCTGCTTGTCAACACTGAAATCACAGCGTTTTCGGTCTTTTTGATCTATTTGCTCCATCCCAATAACAGCACCGCATATCTTGCTTGGTTGGTCTCCACGCTAATGGCGAGCTCGCTCCTGATCGTTGCAAAAAAAATCGCCATGATCTCCTTTTTACGCAGTCTGCGTATGAAAAAGCGCAATATCAAGCACATTTTGCTCGTCACCAACAGCCAAGAAATGGCAGACGCCTACATGGAGGAGATTTTGAACAACCCGCAATTCGGTTACTCTGTGATCGGCTACGTTGGGAACCTCAACGTGATCGGTCTCCCTCATCTCGGAACCACGGCAGACCTCGACCGCCTGCTCAAGGAGCTGCGCCCCGACGAGGTGGTGCTCGCATTTGACACCGTTCGTAAAAAACTGATGACCAAATATATCTCGATCTGTAACAACAATTGCATCAAGATCATGGTTGTGCCCGCGATCTGCGGCTATTTCCGCTCGCCAAGACAGGTAACAGAGCTTGGAAACATGCCCCTGATCGACATTCGCTCCACGCCGCTCGATAAGGTTTCCAATCAGCTTCTCAAGCGTTTGACCGATATCGTCGGCTCGCTGATTCTGATCGTTCTCACCTCACCCTTCATGCTTTTCACTGCGATCGGCGTGCGTCTTTCCTCGCCCGGACCGATCCTGTTCCGCCAAACGCGCGTAGGGCGAAACAACCGCGAATTCACGATGTATAAATTCCGCTCTATGCGAGTCAACGATTCCGAGCAAACGGGGTGGTCAACCGAAAACGATCCCCGTAAGACGAAATTCGGTGCTTTTATCCGTAAATTTGCGCTCGACGAGCTTCCGCAGTTTTTCAACGTGCTCAAGGGAGACATGAGCCTGGTTGGACCGCGCCCCGAGGTGCCGTTCTACGTAGAAAAGTTCAAAAAAGAGGTTCCTCTTTATATGCTCAAACACACGCTTCGCCCGGGAATCACGGGATTGGCTCAAGTCAAGGGTCTGCGCGGCGACACGTCAATTCAGGCACGCATCGACGAGGACATCAACTACATTGAAAACTGGACCTTTTGGGGAGATATCCGCATTCTCCTGATCACGCCGTTCTGCGCTGTCAACCGACATGAGAAGTATGCCGCGAAGGAGGCGGAGGCAGAACGTCGACAGGCGCATCGTCGCAATGCAGATGAAAAGCCCGAGGAGGATTCTGATGACCAAGCAGACTGACTCTAAAAAGATTCTCTATGCTGCTTCGACCGCCTCGCATCTGGAGAATTTTCACAAGCCGTACATTGACGCGCTTCGACGTGAGCATACGGTACTCACGATGGCAAACGGCGAGGGCGTTGATCTGCCAATTTCCTTTGCCAAAAGCTTTTTCAGTCTTGCCAATTTACGTGCACTGCTTCAGATCCGCCGTATTCTCAAGCGAGAGCGATTTGACGCGCTGATCCTGCACACCTCGCTGGCAGCCTTTCTTGTTCGTGCCGCTATGATCGGATGGCGTCGGCGTCCATTCGTGCTCAACGTTGTGCACGGCTATCTGTTCCCAAAGGAAGCAAAAGGAATGCGTAACCGCTTGTTGCTTCTTTGCGAGCGTCTGATGCGCAAAAAAACAGACGAGATTGCGGTGATGAACCGCGAAGATTTTGAGATCGCAACCGAAAATGTGCTGTGCAAGGGTCGCGTCTTTTCGATCAACGGCATGGGGATCACGATCCCCGATGGAACGCCCGAAAAGGACCCCTCGATACGTGAGCGCTATGCGATTGACAGGAATGATTTTCTATGTTGCTTTGTCGGTGAGCTTAGTAAGCGCAAGAATCAGACCCTTCTCCTTTCTGCCGTTTCGCGTTTGTGGTGTCGAGAGGGAATACCGATCCGACTTCTTTTGATTGGAAACGGAGCAACCCGTGCGGAGCTTGAGACGCAGCTTCAGAATATGGGGCTTGAATCGCGTGTCACGCTTTGCGGTGCGACGCGCGAGGTGCGTGCCCATCTGTCGGCAGCAGATCTCTATGTTTCCGCCAGCACGTCCGAGGGACTTCCGTTTAATGTAATGGAGGCAATGTCGTGCGGCTTGCCAATCGTTGCGTCTGACATCAAGGGGCAACGTGATCTTCTGCGTGGCACCGATGCCGCGCTCTATCCGCTCGATGATCTCGATGCGTTTTGTGCAGCGGTGTGCCGTATATATGAGTCGCGTTCGTTCGGTGTGGGCGCGGTGTCTTACCCAAACGTTGAAAAATATCGTCTCGGTGCAGTTTTTGAACAAAACCTATGCGAAATGACGAGGGGATGGTGCCAAAAATGAAGCATTTTGTTGACTCGTGCAGGCGTTTTTACGATGGAAGGTATTATCCGCTCCTCGTTGCCATTCTGGCGTTTATCGGTCACTCCTTTGAGCTGGATATTCTGTTCATCGCGCTCATTCTTCTGTCGCTGATCCCGCCACTCCTTTTATGTAACGATCTTCGATTTGGAATCGCGCCCTATCTTTGCGTCTATTTTACGATCAGCACGGGTGACTATCAGCCGAGCGACATGGGGATGGCAGAGCGCTTTCTTCGTCCGAGCGTCTTAATTGCAGGAGCTGTGATCGCGCTTCTTCTTGCGGTATTCTTCGTCCTGTTTGTACGTCGGAACCGTTCCACTCGCAACAGGATCACAAAAAAATCGCTCCTTTGGAGCATGGTGATCTTTTGCGGCGTGCTTCTGACCAACGGCGCATTTCATTCCGAATATACCGTTAAAAATCTGCTGTTTGTCGTCACGTTGATCTTTCCACTTTTGATCGGATATCTGCTATTTGCGCTTTATGTGCGCTTTGACCGTACCGCGGTAGAGTATTTTCTGTACTGCCTGGTGCTTGCAGGTCTGATGATTTCGGCAGAGCTTCTGTTTGCTTATGCCACCACCGTACGCTTTGAGGCGGGGCAAATCGTGAAGGGAAGCGTGATCCTCGGCTGGGGTGTTTGGACCAACGTTGGCAGCATGATCGCCATGCTGATGCCCGCATGCTTTTACTTTGCTCATTCGCATAAGCACGGCTGGATCTGCTTTTTGCTCGGTATGGCAGAATTTTTCTGCATCGTGCTCTCGCAGAGTCGAGGCGCACTTTTGGTTGGCACGCTGGGCCTTGCGCTTTGTCTGTTGACTCTTTGTATCGGAGGAAAAAATCGACGCCTCAACCGTATTCTGACGCTTGTAATTCTGCTTGGAGGCGGCATTTTTCTTGCACTTTTCGCAGAAAAGCTGATTGTACTTGTTCAAAACTTTCTGCAAACGGGCTTTTCCGACAACGGAAGAATTGAAATCTGGAGGCTTGGTCTCAACAATTTCCTGGAGCGTCCGATCTTCGGATGCGGCTTTTACGATTCCTATGAAAATGCGGCGTGGGACGTTGGCGTTTATCCGCATCTCTTTCACAACACGCCGATCCAGCTCCTCTCCTCGGCGGGCGTTCTCGGCTTGGCAGCCTACCTTTGGCACCGTTTTCGCACGCTGCAGGCAGTTCTGATCAAGCCATCGCATCAAAAGACCTTTCTCGCGATCGGAATTCTCGTATTCCTGCTTTTCAGTCTGATCGACGTGGTCTTTTTCCTGATCTATCCCACCATGTTTTATTCGCTCATGCTGCTCTTTATCGAGCAGAGTGATTCGTTGATCGAGACTTGATCAAACGAGAAATCGGGTGTGTATCCTGTGCATCGTTGCACGGGATGCGCACCCGATTTTTTTCAGGAGGTGTAGTCCTGCACCCACGAGATCAGCTCGCGCCAGGATGCAAGCGGAATTTTGTCTGCCAATGCCTCTCGGTCGGCAGGCGGAAGCGCGTCGGTGTTGATGTCAAGAATTTTGAGCAGGTAGCCGTCCGAGGTATAAATTCCAACGTTTCCATTGATTTCGGTCAGATAAAAACCGCTCGCGCCGCTTTCCTCGGGCGTGCCTGCAACGGGAATGGAATTTTCTGTTAGAAATTCGGCAAGGAGCTCCATTTTCCCAACAAGCTCTGCTGCATCCTCCTGCACCGTGCGACTTTCATCCACGGTGTTGCGCAAAAGAGTCAGCGTGGAAATTGCGAGCGTCAAACAAACGATCAGAATAAAGCAGCATAAAATGATCAGAATTTTTGAGGTGTCCATGTAATCACTCCGTTCACATTTTCTTGCAGATTTTGCAATCATAGCATGTCCTGCTTTGCGGTGTAATATGCGTGTGATTGTGGAATACTGTAAAAAAGTGAAAAAAGGAGAGAAAGCATGCGAGGAAAGAGCAAACAACATATCGGACAGACGCGCAAGCGATGGATCGTGATTTCGGTTCTGTTCATATTTTTATCGGCAGCGATTCTTGGCGTTGGTGTGTATCTTCATTTGAATTTTGAGCGTGAAATGCCCGAGGAATGGATCAATTGGAGCGGAATGGGGCAATCCCCGCGTTTTTTTGCTTATCATTTTACCGATCGCACAAATCGAGAGGGCGAGCGGATTGAGGTGATTGCCGAAGCGTTCGGTCATAAGCCGAGCTCCTACGTCGCCTATCCCGATATTCCCACGGATTTGATCCATGCCTTCGTTGCCATTGAGGATAAGCGCTTTTTTTCGCACCGCGGCGTGGATTGGTATCGCACCGCGGCGGCTTCGTTGCGCTATCTGACGGGAGGGGAAAATCGCTTTGGTGGATCAACGATCACACAGCAGCTCGTGAAGAACACAACGGGGCACGATGAGGTGAGTCTGACGCGAAAGGTGCAGGAGATCTTTTACGCACTCGATCTGGAGCGTAAACTCGATAAACGTGAAATTCTGGAGCGCTATCTCAATATCATTCATTTTTCGGACAACTGCAACGGAATTGCAGAGGCTGCGGATCATTATTTTTCCAAAGAGGTGTCGGAGCTGACTCTGACCGAGATTGCCGCGATCGCCGCGATCACGAATAGCCCCTCCTATTATAACCCGATCCGACATCCTGAGCACAACCGTGAGCGCAGAAATCTGATTCTGGGAGAAATGTATCGCCAGGGGTATCTTGAGGAGGCAGAATACCAAGCTGCCGTTGATACGCCGCTCGTCCTGAACGTGCGCGATGAGGGCGAGGGAGAGGGGATCAACTCATGGTACGTGGACATGGTGCTTGAGGACATTACGCTTGATCTGATGCGAGAATTCGGACTTGGCAGAGCTGCTGCCTCGCATCTGCTTTATTCGGGAGGATTGCAGATTGATATGGCGGTTGACCCCGAAATCCAATCCATCGTTGAGGATTATTATTCCCACGCGCTTGGGCTGCCGAGCAATACGCACGGTGAGGGGGCGCAATCGGCGATTATTGTGATCGACCCCAAAACGGGCGACGTGCTCGGCATTGCAGGGGCGGCAGGGGAGAAGCGCGGTAATCGCTTGCAAAATTTTGCAACGCAAACGCAACGTCCCCCGGGGTCTGCGCTTAAGCCGATCTCGATCTATGCGCCCGCTCTTGAGGAGGGACTAATCACCTGGGCAAGCGTTTACGATGATGTGCCAACTCATTTTGGTTTTTCGGGGCGTGCAGCATGGCCGCGCAATGCAACCGGAGAATATCGCGGTTTGACAACGGTTGCCTACGCTGTCGCACATTCAACGAATACCGTGCCCGTTCGGATTTTGGAGGAGCTTGGAATTGATCGTTCCTATCTTTGGGCGAGCGAGCGATTTCATCTGAAGGGCCTTGTTTCGGAGTCGGGCGCGAATGACAGAGACGTTGCCGCACTTGCACTCGGACAGCTCAATTATGGCGTGACGCTGCGCGAGATTACCGATGCCTACACCGTTTTTGCCGACGAAGGACGCTATCATCCCTGGCGCTCCTATTACCGTGTTCTGGATGCGGAGGGGAGAATTCTGCTATCGTCACCCGATCGCTCCGAGATCGTGCTCTCCTCGGCAAACGCCGCGATCATGACCAAGCTTCTGCGCGGTGTGGTGGAATACGGCACCTCCTCCTCAATCACACTCGGTCGGTTGATGGAATGTGCGGGAAAGACCGGAACGACAAGCAACGATAGCGACCGATGGTTTATCGGCTATACTCCCGATTATCTTTGCGGCGTTTGGTGCGGCTACGAATATCCAGAGCCGCTTGTTGGGAGAAATCTTTGCACGGGAATCTGGAATCGGGTGATGCGGCAGATCGTTGAGGAAAAGGGAGGCAAGGAGCGATTTTCCGTTCCGTCCAACGTCATTCGGGTGAGCTTTTGCCCCGACTCGGGATCTATTCCGAGCGAGGCTTGCACGCTTGATCCGCGAGGTGTACGAACGCAAACGGGATGGTTTGTGCTGGGAACCGAGCCAAAATCACATTGCACGCGGCACGTTCTGTGCGAATACGATGCCGAGAACGGTGGCATTGACCACGGATTCTGTCCCGAGGAAAACCGCCAACAGGTGGCACTTTTGCAAATTCAGCGTTCCTTTCCCATGCAGGTTTCCGTTACCGATGCGCAATATGTATGGAGAGGAGACCCTCGCTCGATCGCACCAAACTCCGATCCAACGCGCCCTTATTTTGACGGTACGCAGAGCGGATACGTTGGAATTTCCGCAACGCGCACTCCCTTCAATCGCTCCTGCACAGCTCATCTCCATCCACCCGATCCGATGGAGGATTGGGACTATCTCGATCGGGAGGATCGCTTTTCAAGCGAATAATACAAGCGTCTCTTTCATATTGTGATAGCGAGAGGCGTAAAAAAACAGCGCCTCGGAAAGAGGTGCTGTTTTATGTATAAGAAGCAATACGGACGCATGACGGTGAGCGCATGGCTCAATTGCGAAATGGACCGTACAAATCCCTTGGTGATGATCCTGCTCGGCGTAATGCTTGCGGTGGGGGGGATTTTGGTTCGCGCCTTCGTGGGGGGACCGCACCGTGCATTGTTGGAGCTCGGGATCGAGCGATTGATCCCTCCTGTTTGGCTGATGGCGGTGCTCTGGACGGTTGCACTCTTTACGGTTGGCTGCGCTGCAGGCTTTGTGCTTGGTATGCGAAGTGGCGGATACGATGGTGAGCGCTACAAGGGCTGCATGTTTTTTGTTCTGCTTGCCGCGCTTGAGCTATGCTGGTATCCCACCTTCTTCGGCGCGGGGCTTTATTTTTTGAGTGTGCTGGAGTCGATCCTGATCCTTTGTTTTTCGCTTGCCGTCACGTTTTGCTTTTATCGCGTGAGTAAGTTTGCAGGCATGCTTTTTTTCTTTCATGACGTTTGGCTGATCTATATGCTGATTCTCAATTTCGCAGCATTTTTCATATAATTCGTATCAGCTTCGGGGGGGGCGCCTGTTTTTGTTCGTGTTTTGAAGTGAGTTGGGGGCAGGGTCCATTTTCATGCTGAAATACTTATCCCATTTCAATCTACGCCGTCTTTGAAGCACCGTCTCGGTCACGATCCACGCACAAAGAACAACGCAAAAGAACATCGTCCCCGAAACGAACGCGCGATTATGAAGCAAGCCTCGAATTGCATGCAAGGTGCTAACGAACGCACTTCGCTCGGCTCCGCCTGCGGTGTAGAGAGGCAGGACTCCGAGGGCCTTGCCTTGATAGAGAACCGACACGTAGCCAACCATCTTCCCCTCCGAAAAGGGAGCCTCAAGCTCGTTACAGAGTAGACGAATGCTGTATTTGAACTCGTTGGGGTCGATTCCCTTGGGAAGAAAGCAGATCAGCGTTTCGCCGACACGAGCCTCCACCTCGGTAGTCATATCCGAAACGGTAACGGGGATCATGCAAACAACCGTTTCGGGGGTGAGGATTTCAACGTATTCAAAGGCGTCAAAGCCCCATTTGATTATGCGGTTGGTTAGCACGTAACCGTAGTTGGTCCCGTCGGTCTCCCGTGCGCCCATCACGATGCAGAGATAGGTTTGTTCTTCGTAGACTGCAGCAGTGATGACACAACTCCCACCGGTTTCGGTGTAGCCCGCGCTCATTCCGCGACATTTGGCATTAAAATACTCTGCCGTGGTTGCCTTGGATAGTAGGGCGTTGCGGTTGTAGAAGGTTTTTGCACTCAACAGCTGCGATCCTCCGAAGGAATAGCGCAGGGTGGAGGAGAGCTGCATATAGAGCTCGTTTTCAAAGGCAGTTCGAGCGATCAGGAGCAGATCACTTGCATCGGTTTGCGAGGAATCGTCAACGCCGCTTGGATCGGTGAAAACGCTGTTGTTGCATCCGAGCATGGTGGCGCGAGCATTCATTTCGGCAACGAAGGCAGCTCTCGAGCCCGAAGCCTGCACCGCAAGCACGTCATAGGCATCGTTGTAGCTTGCGCAAAGCGCGGCGTAGAGAAGCTGCTCAACGGTCAGAACATCTCCCGCGCGGAGGTATAGTCGGTAGCCTGCCGACTGAGCCACCATCTCATCGGTGATCTCAACTGTTTCGTAAAGCCTGTCGGCAAATGCTTCGCAAAACAAAAGACCTGCCATGACCTTAACGCTTGATCCCGCAGGAATTGCGGTATCGGCGTTTTTTTCAAGTACGACGGTTTGACTTTCAACGTGGTAAAAAGAAACCGCAGAGGCCTCATGCAAGGATGGCGGCGCCGTAACATCCTCGGACGCACTGATAGGGCAGATGCACGCCGATATGCATAGCATAAAACAGAGAAAATGCAATAAAACACGCTTTGCTCGGGGCATCGCGGCTCTCCTTTCCGTAAAAAATCAGATTTGCTCCGTGTAGGAGCGTGCATAGGCAACATCTCGTGCGATCTGCTCACGCAGGGCATCAAGGGAATCAAAGGTTTGCTCGGGGCGAATAAAGGAGCGAAAGGCAACGCGAAGCGTTCGTCCGTAAAGATCGCCCGAAAAATCAAGCAGATAGGTTTCGCAGTTGGCAACCTCGGTGTTCTCAACCGTTGGACGCAGCCCAACGTTGGACACACCCCGATAAATTTTTCCATCAATCTCGCAATCGGTTACGTAAACACCGTGACGCGGAATGAGCATACCGCTCGGAAAGCGTTGATTGAGGGTGGGCGTTCCGAGCTTGTGGCCGAGAGCCTTGCCGTGAATGACCTCGGCAGAGATCGCGTAAGGGCGCGCAAGCATCTGATTTGCTCGCTCCACCTCACCGCTGCCGAGAAGTCGACGAATCGCAGTTGAGGAAACCGTTTCACCGTTGATCAAAACCTCATCCTGCATAAAAACAGGTGCACCAAGCAAGCGTTTCAAATCGTCTCCGCTTCCGCCTGCATTCTTTCCAAATCGGTAATTAAAGCCGCAAACAGCCGCCACACAGCCACACTCGCCCTGCAGGATCAATTTGACAAAATCATGAGGAGAGAGGTCGCGTATTGCCGAAAAATTGGCAAGAAGGGCATATTCCATCCCCATTTCGCGAAAGAGCGCCAACTTTTCCTCTCGCATGGTCAGCTGTGGGATCGGCGTTGGTGAGAGCAGCTCCGAGGTGGGCGGGTCAAAGCAAAAAACGGCGCGCGAAGCCATGGGTGCCACCGCTGCCTGCAGGATTGCAGTCTGCCGCATCAGCTCGCGGTGTGCCAGATGCACGCCGTCAAAGTTTCCGAGGCAGATTACACTTGAGGACGGTAGGGATGACTCACGCATGGTACACAGAGAAATACATGTGATCGCTTGCATCGGTTCAATCGAGCTCCAGGTATTTTTTGACCAGATCAATCATCAGCTCGTCGCGGTCGATCTTGCGGATCAAGGCACGGGCGTTTTGATAATTGGTGATATAAGTGGGGTCCTCCGAGAGCAGATATCCCACGATCTGTCCGATCGGATTGTAGCCCTTTTCGCTCATTGCGTCATAGACCTCTCGCAAAATCTTTTGCATATCGGGCTCATCATCAATCGCATTTTCTGCAAAAATTTTTTCATCTTGCTTTTTTTCCATGGCTTTTAACACATCCTTTCCGATGTTTTTGCAACGCATTCCATTTCACTCTCTATTATATATGAAAACAGCGACTTTTTCAAGTCTTTTTCATAAATCTCGACGTTTTTTTCTCATGCCTCTTGACGCCAAGCTCTTTTTGCGGTATACTTGAAGCACTAAAAGAAAGGGGGACGGGGAATGCGAGTCAGACTTTTGGACGCACAAACACTCGGGGCGGATCTTTCGCCCGCAATATTTGAGGAATTCGGAGAGGTGAAGGTCTTTGGTAACACCGCTCCCGATCAGGTGGAGGATCACATTGGCGACGCGGAGGTCGTCATCATCAACAAGGTGCGTCTCAATGCCGACAATCTCCGCTCTGCAAATTCACTTCGGTTGATCTGTATTGCCGCAACAGGCTTTGACAACGTGGACCTTGCCTATTGCCGCGAGCGCGGCATTGCCGTGTGCAACGTGGTGGGGTATTCTACTCAATGCGTGGCACAGGTGACGGTTGCAATGGCGCTCTCTCTGATCACGCACCTACCCGAATACGATGCATGCGTTCGCAGCGGAGATTATACCGCAGGTGGAGTTCCAAACCGACTGACGCCCGTTTACCATGAGATCGCGGGTAAAACCTGGGGAATCATTGGATTCGGAAATATCGGTGGACAGGTTGGGCGCGTTGCGCAGGCGCTTGGATGCCGCGTGCTGGTTCACAAAAGGACTCCGATCAGCGGATGGGAATGCGTAGATCTGGAGCGCATCTGCCGCGAATCGGACATCCTCTCGATCCATACGCCGCTCAACGATTCAACGAGAGGTCTTTTGGACGCTGCGCATATTGCCATGCTCAAGCGCGATGCGATCGTGATCAACGTGGCACGCGGAGCCGTTACCGATGAGGCAGCAATTGCAGAGGCGATCAAGGAGCATCGCATCGGAGCACTTGGAGTGGATGTTTATTCCACCGAGCCGTTTCCAAAGGATCATCCCTTTTACGCGATCAGGGAATATCCCAACGTCTGCTTCACGCCGCACATGGCTTGGGGTGGCTTTGAAACGAGAACGCGCGTGATGACCGAGATGGCGGAAAATATCCGTGATTTTCTTGCAGGCGGTAGGCGTAATCGCGTCGATTGATCGAAAAAACGAAAAACGGTGTCTCAAGTTGCATTTGCAGATCAAGACACCGTTTTTTTATTTTTTGTGATTGAGAATTCTTGCAATCAAGGGTCTGTGCACCTTCATGGCACCAACAGGGCAGAATTCCTGACAGCAAAAGCAGGTGATACAGCGCTTGCGGTCGATCACGGGAAGCCCGTCCTTCATCGTGATCACATGTGCGGGACAGATTTCGGCACATTTTCTGCAACCGATGCAACGCCTTTTGTCGGGACGCGGCTCGGCGCGCAGAGCACTTCGCACAAAGGTGGCGGCAAACTTTCCGGCACCCTCAAATTGCAGGCTACGGCGAACGTGGATATGGTCAAAATCGGTTATCCGAAGGGCTTTCCAATCACCGTAAATCGAGAGCGCATCCGCCTCATTCGGAATTTTTCCCTGTGTTACTGCAACCTCAAGTGTTGGAACGTCCTTGGGGGTCAGACCAATCAGGGCGGCAGAGAGCAAGTCGAGCTGATGCGGATTGGAGGATGCGAGTAGGGCACCGATCGCGCGAGGTTTTCCCTGTGTTGGTCCGTTTCCTTCCATTCCAACCACCGCATCAACGATGCAAAGCTTGATTTTGTCTGCAAAATAGGAGTTGAGGTCGATGAGCATTGCTGCAAAATCGCTATGATCGGGGAAACGAAAGTGATATTCGGGCTTAAAGGTTCCGGGAACAACGCCGAACATATTTTTCACCGCCGCGCTCATGCCCATCATGCCGTGCGTTTTAAGCTTGCAGAAATTGATGATTGCGTCGACCTGATCGAGATACGCGGTATAGGTAAAATCACGTGCCACCGTGGCATCCGGAAAGATCGCCTCGGCAATCGAATAATCGTTGTTGAGAACGGCGCCCAGTTTTTCTGCCTCGTGCATTCCCGTTACGGAATAGATCCGACCAACCACCGCGGCGTTGTAGAGTCCCCCGGGGCTATCTCCAATGATTGGCTCTGCACCACGTTCACGAAGCATCCGCACCAGCTCGCAAAGCAGGGCGGGGTGCGTTGTTGCCGCGCTTTCTGGCTTCATCATCGAAACAAGGTTTGCCTTGATTGCAATTCGCATGCCTGATCTGACCCAGGATAACCCGCCGATCGGTTCAAGCAGCGATTGCAGTGCCGTGCGTACCTCGTTGACGTTATAGGAACTGCACGGAACGATCGAAACGTCATACATATAGCTCGTTCTCCTTCGTATTTTCTTGTATTCATCATATCACTTTTTCGGGAAAGATGCAATACTTTTTTCGGAAAATGCAAAGAAATTCGAGAAAAAAGATCAAACAAGCGTGGGAAAGGTGAAAAGCAGACGGCAGAGGCGCGAATAGATCGCGATGTGATCCGATATAGGGAGCGGATTGACGCCTCGACCGCATTCCAGGGTGAAGCAAGGGAGCCGCTCGCCTCGTGCACACCAATCGGTGAGACCGCCAAAGGAGGCGAGCCCCTCTGCTTCGGACAGACGGTATCCGCTCATGCGCGAGAGCCGCTTGGCAATTGCAGGCGCTCGTGGGGCGCTTTTCCCGCCGCTTTGATAGTAAATTTCCTCACCCTGCGTGTGCAGCGTCAGAATTCCGCAAAGATCCGAATGAAAACGAATCCAATTGCAGAGCGCCGCCACCTCGGGCTCGGATTCGGGATATTCGCCGCTATATCGGGTCGGTGCGCCCTGCGTGATCCCGTTTTCAACCTCGAGTGGCTTATATTCCCAAAAGCCCGCATCATAGTTGTGGTTCAGATCAACGCCGCGTGCATTTGCCTGCCATTTGGAAAAATCTTCACCGTCGGGATTCATACGGAGCAGTCGCTCGCGCAGAGGATTTTTTGCATCCACGCCGTGAATCTGATAGGAAACCCCATCGGGATTGAGCATTGGAATGACGTGAAATTTGCAAAGCTCAAGGCAGACCGGGAGTGCGCGACGGTTATGGGAGTGACCGTCCTTTGAGAGCTCACAAATCTCCTCAAGAAATCGGCAAAGCAGAAGGGCGGTGATCCACTCCATCCCGTGGTGTGCACCAACGTACAGTACCTCATGCGCGCCTGTTCCAACCGTCAGAATCGGGATGGGAGCGCCAAGAATCGAGGTGGTGAGATAGGAGAGCTCGAGAGCGGGATATTTCTCTGTCAGAAATTCAAGAACGCGCATCATTTCGCAGTGATCAAAGGCAACGTCTCCGATAATCTTTTGTTTTTTCTTTTCTTGCATAATCGTTTCACCCCGTTTTTCATTCTTTTTTGTAGCATATTATGCCGTTTGTGTAAAAATGTTTACAAATAAAGGGCGAAATTGCTCCGAAAATATGCTATAATATTTTCAATTCTTGACTCCGAAAGGAAATGAACATGGAGCTTTCTTCATTTGATCAAAGCAGAAGGACAACGCTGAAAAAGCAAATGACGGTATGGGTTCTTGCGATCGTCTTCTTTTATGCCGTGATCTGTACGCCGATCTATTTATGGATCAACAGTGATATTTTGTTTGCAGAGTCATGGTTCCCTCTGATTTGGGACGTAGTGATTGACCTGGCAAACTACGCCTTTTACTGGGTGAATTTTTCTTTTATGCTTTACGCATTCTTTCGATTTGAAACGAAACATGCCACGCCGTTTTTTGTGATTTTGGGATTTGCGGTGCTCCTGCGATATCCGCTCAATCTGCTCGTGGGCTATTTCGTGAACGGTTTTCCGATTCTTGACGATTTTCTCATTGAGCTTCCGTATCTGTTTTTGAATATTCTGTTCGACGCTACCGTATTTGCTTTGTTTATCGGTGCAATGCTTGCAGTAAGGGCATCGGCAAAAAACAGAAAGTTCAGCAAAAAGGGAAGCTTGTTCACAGATTTTCTTCCGTTTGATCAGGTGTTTTCCTTCAAAAATCCGTTTCATCTCGTTCTTTTTGGCGGTGCAAGTGCTCTGGCACTCTGGAAAATCGGCTCTCGCGTTTTATACGATGCGTTTTACGGGCCTCCCAGAAGCCTCTCCGACCTTCTTTGGATGGTGCTCTACTACACCTTTGACGTCCTTTTCGTGTTCATCAGCGTGCTGATTTGCGTTTTTCTGATCAACCGCCTGTGGTTCTCGGAGGAGCGAGCACGCATTGAATTGGAGGAAACTGCGGAGACAGACCGTATTCTTCATTGATTTTTAACGAAAAAAACAAATCCGCAAGGCTTTGCCTTGCGGATTTGTTTTTTATTCAGACTCGCCGTCGGTCGGGTTCTCAAAGAGCCTCATCTGCTCGTCCTTGGTGGGGCGAGGCGCGTGATAAGGAATACCGAGGTGCTCGTATGCCATGCGGGTAACGCATCTGCCGCGCGGCGTGCGGTTGAGAAACCCGATCTGCATCAGATAGGGCTCATACATATCCTCGAGCGTGATCGCTTCCTCGCCAACGGTTGCGGCAAGCGTTTCCAGACCCACGGGGCCTCCGTCATAGAACTTGATGATGGTTTCCAGCATTCGTCTGTCCACGTTGTCGAGTCCCAGTCCGTCGATCTCCAAGCGATTGAGCGCGTAGTTTGCAATTTCGGAGTTGATCGCACCGTCGCCCTTGACCTGCGCAAAATCGCGCACGCGCTTGAGCAGACGGTTGGCGATACGCGGCGTTCCGCGTGATCTTCCGGCAATCTCAATCGCGCCGTCGTCGGTGATCTCCATGCCGAGAATTCCCGCATTGCGGCGCACAATGGTGGCAAGCTCCTCGGGGGTGTAGAGCTCGAGCTTGAGGATCACACCAAAGCGGTCGCGCAGAGGCGTTGTCATCTGTCCCGCGCGCGTGGTGGCACCGATCAGGGTAAAGCGCGGCAGATCAATGCGGATACTGCGCGCAGCAGGTCCTTTTCCAATGATGATGTCGATTGCATAGTCCTCCATAGCAGGGTAGAGAATTTCCTCTACCGAGCGAGAGAGACGGTGAATCTCGTCGATGAAAAGAACGTCGCCCTCGTTGAGGTTTGTGAGGATGGCGGCAAGGTCGCCCTGCTTTTCGATTGCAGGTCCCGACGTGATGCGAATATTGACGCCCATTTCGGCGGCAATGATATTGGAAAGCGTTGTTTTACCGAGTCCGGGAGGGCCGTAAAGCAGCACGTGATCGAGCGGATCGTTGCGCTGTTTTGCCGCCTCGATATAAATCTTGAGGTTTTCCTTAACCTTTTCCTGACCGATATATTCATCCAGACGCTTGGGGCGCAGGGAAACATCCACGTCGGAGTCCTCTGCGTTGTAGCCCGTGTTCATGATTCGGTTTTCAAAATCAAAATCGTTGGTATCCATTTTGAGTCCTTTCTATGGGAGTCTCTCAGAATTTCATCAGTTTTTTCAGGGCAAGACGAATGATCTCCTCAAGCTCGCCCGCATCGGTGTTGAGGTCCTTGAGGGCATTGAGCGCCTCGGCACGCGAATATCCGAGCACGAGAAGCGCGTCGGTTGCTTCGGAGAGCACACCGCGCTTGCCGCCTGCCGCAGGAGCAGCAGATGCTTCCGCAAGCGATTGCATGTCCTCGCCTGCATGCTCCTTCATCAGCTTGTCCTTGAGCTCAAGAATCACTCTTGCTGCAGTTTTTGGACCAATTCCGTTCGCCTTTGCAATCGTTTTCTTATCCTCGGTGCAAACGGCGAGCGCAAACTTTTCGGGCGTGAGGAGCGAGAGGATCGACATTGCCGCCTTGGGACCAACTCCCGAAACCGAAATCAGGAGCTTGAAGGAGGAGAGCTCGGTTTCATTTGCAAAGCCGAAAAGCTCGATTCCGTCCTCGCGCACCGCCATATAGGTGTAGAGCTTCACCATGGGAGGCTCCTTGACAGAGCGGTTGGGGGGCATAGCATCATAGGTTGTCTGGCTGATCGTGAGCTTATAGCCAACGCCGGCGGCGTCGATCACGGCAACGCCTGCCTCCAGGTGTGCGAGCCGTCCGCTGATATAGTAAAACATGTCTGTATCTTCCTTTCGGGGGATTATTCTGGTGTATCGGTTTTATCCTCTGTGGAACGGTCGGGCTCGGCTTCGTCCGGCTCTTCGTCGCCGATTTCATCCGGGAGCGTTTCTGCCGTGTCGGTTGGTTCGACCTCCTCTGCGTCAGCGTCTCCCTCGGTGTTGCTTTCAATCGCAGCTTTTGCGTTTTCTTCAGCAACGTCAAAAACCGATCTGGGAGGCACGGGGATCGAAACGATCGCACGAAGGAAGGGGCGTTTCTTCATTTGCTTTTCAAAAATCAGCAGCAGAAGGAGCACAGCAAGTGAGCACAGGCTGACCGTCAGTCCGATCGGGAAAGTGTTGGGCGCATAGACCATCTCCACAGTGTGCGTCTCACCTGCATCACCATTGATATAGAAGGAGACGAGCGAGCCAAGTGCCTTAACCGTTTCCACCTGCTCACCGTCCACATAAACCTTCCAGCCCTTGTCATATGCAATCGTGCTCATCACGAGCTCGTGCTCACGCGATGCGGTAAAGGTGCCCTTGAAGGAGGTGTCGGTGTATTCGGTAATCTGATACTGATCCTGAGCCAAGCGTGCCATTGCATCCTCAAAAACTGCCCAGTCGATATAGTAGAAGCAATATTCACCGATCATGGGATAGAACGAGGTTGTGGTAAGCTTCATACTAAGCGAAATCAGATCCCGCTCGTTATACATCCCGAGAGAGATGATTCGAGAGGTTTCACCACCGTGGAAGGTGCCCTTGGAAATGGCGCTGCTTCCGTTCTCCGAGAGCGAGAGCTTGACCTCTCTGGGATAATCGGAGGGCATATAGAAGAATAACTCGGCATCGGTGGGCATTTCAACCATGTAGGTCAGTGAGCCTTCGGCGTTCTCATTCTGAAGCGAGTATTTATAGTGACCGACAACATAGTCCCTTTCGAGATTTGAGGTTTCCTCACTTTCAATGCGAATCGGAACGAAGATTTCTACGGGGCGGTCCTCACCGAGCATTGCGGTTACAATCGCGTTCAGACGCTCGAAGGGAGAATCGTATTTGTCCTCATATTCAGCGGTGTTGATCGTTTCGTCGATGTCAAGCAGCGAATTGATCGCACCTTTTACCGCAGCGATTGCATCTGCCATTGCGCTGGATTCCTTTTTCTCGTCGGTGGGATCCTCAATCAGCGGAACGAAGCCGAGCGGAAAATCGAGCAGATCCTCGTCAACGCCGTAGGCAATCGAGAGGGCGTAGGGGTTGTAGTACGCGGTGTAGCCGTTTGCAGTGTCGGTCTTGTAGACCTCGTAATAGTTGGAGTAGATCGGATCGGCGGAAACGATATATTTCAAGCCGAGTAGCGAATCGTTGACGGGCGTTCCGCCGAGATATTTCGACCAATGCGATTTCGAGGCGTAGCCCATCTTGTTAAGGAATTGAATGGTCTCCTTGTTGAGCGTGGAGGTCGAGCCTGAAAGTCCGTGCATATTGAGTGCCATGTTATCGTTGGTCTTACGGAAGAAGGTCTTTTCCATGCGATAGAAGGAGGGATCCGAAGCCTGCACCTCCTCCACAATCGGACGCGCCTTGGCAAGAAACTCATTGTAGCGATCGTAGGTCGAATAGGTGACGTCATCATCAAGCGCGTTCATATTCCAAAGACCATTGAGGAACACCTCCAGGCAAACCACCGCAACGAGCAGAATCGAGATTCCTCTCTTGCTTGTGGATATACGCAGAATACCGAGAAAGGTAATATAAACAAGCACCATAATGATGGTGAACCAGATGCAGGTGTAATCGTCGGGTTTGACGTATTTGTTGTCGGTGTATTTCTGCAGAACCGCACAAACGATGGCGATCAGGCCGCCTGTGCCCATCACAACCTTGAGCGACACGGTTTCAAATTCTGCAAAGGCACGGCATGCCAGCACGCAGAGATAGAAGCAGAGCATGAAGCTATAACGGTAGTTGAGCCAGTTGGGATTCTGGAATGCATGCCAGATCAGGTCAAGAACGCTGATCGAGAAGCTTGCAACGAAGAACAGGATAAAGAGAACCGAGATTACCTTTTGGCGGAAGGGATATTTCTTGGAGAGGAAATAGGAGGGAACGAGCAGTAGCGTGAGAACACCGCAATAAACGAAGGGATAGCCTTCGGGGCGAACGGTATCGTAGGATCCCGGGAGGAACTTATAGAGCAGGTCGAGAAGATCAACCTTGATCGTCCATTGCCATTTTGGGGTGGAGAAGGTCGTTTTACCGAAATTCAGTGCATAATAGGCACCAAGCAGGATGACTGCTGCGATCCCGAGCGCGATCACCGAATAAAAGGCGATGCGGAACAGCGACTTGATAAAGTGTGCGCTTTCACGGTAGGGATTATTGCGATCCTTTTCATTGTGAGCGATATAGTAAAGGAAAAAGTATACGAAGGTGTAGATGCACACCATGAAGCCGATATAGAAGTTGCTGAAAAGCGTGAGTGCCAGGAAGATGGTATACATCTTGTATTTGCCGTATTTAATCAGCTGCTCGATGCCCAGCGTGATCAGCGGCAGCCACATCACCGCGTCGATCCACATGGTGTTGTGCTGCTGAACCACCGCATAGCTGGTCAGGGCATAAAAGGTTGCAAACATCACAACCGCCAGAGGTCTCGGATTTTTCAGCGTGCGGTGCATATAGTAGCCAAAGGTTCCGCCCGTGATCGCGGTCTTGAGCAAAAAGATAGTCAGGAGTGCCTCAAGCATGCGATCCTCGGGGAACAGGCAAACGATATAGGAGAGCGGGCTTGCAATGTAGTAGGCGTAGATGCCGAGGAACTCGCCTCCGAGTGCGCGACAGAAGGAGTAGAGCAGGCTCGCATCGCCGTAAACGCATTTACGCAACGCTTCAAAGAACCAAACGTATTGTGCGTTGAGGTCCAGCACCAGAACGCTGGCGTTTCCAAAGGGATGGATGCCTCTCGTCAGATAGATCAGGTACATCAGCACCGTTGGAATCAGCATGCAAAGGATGAGATAACGGTGCTCGACCCAAAAGCGTTTTTTTCGATTGGGATCGGGCAGAAGCGCCGCACTTTGCTCGGTGGAGTGGGTGGTGATTGGTTGATTTTCGATAATCCGCATGGTTCAGTTTGATCCTTTCTTATTTTCAAGGGCTTCCGTTTCGGTCAAATTACGCCGAATCGACTTTTCCAGCTTTACACGGTCAAGCGTCATATCTCTACCGCAGGCTTCGCATTTGATCCTAACCTCGCTTCCGACGCGAACGATCAAAAAGACGTTTCCGCCGCAGGGATGCTGCTTTTTCATTTGCACTCGGTCGCCCGGATGCAGAGGTATGATTTGCATATGCGTTTCCTCCCGATTGTCATTGATTGCGGTGCCGTTTGGGCAAATCTTGCCCGAATAACACTATGATAAAGATATTATAACATAAAAAAAGGATTCTGTAAACCGAAAATCTGTATTTTTACACGGATTTTTCCAAAAAATAAAAGAATCGTTTGACAAAGGACGGATTTGGTGGTATAATTCATGGTGGGGAATTTTGTAAAAAAGACGCTTTTGCGTTGCTTGCAAAATTCAAACGCTTGAAAAAGGAGTTCACCATGATCATTCTTGGGATCGACCCCGGGCTTGCAATCGTTGGTTGGGGGGTAATTGAATATCGGAATTCCAAGTTTCGCACCGTTGCTTACGGCTCGATCCAAACGCCCGCGGGCATGCGAACCGAGGAGCGACTGTCGGCAATTTTTGACGGCATGAACGAGCTGATCGAGAAATACCGTCCCGATGCAATGGCCGTGGAGGAGCTTTTTTTCAACACGAACGTTACAACGGGTATCCGGGTTGCCGAGGCAAGAGGCGTGATTCTGCTTGCCGCAGAGCGTGCGGGAATTCCAATGCAGGAATACACGCCCATGCAGGTTAAACAGGCTGTCACGGGCTACGGCAAGGCGGAAAAGCGACAGGTGATTACGATGGTGACCATGCTGCTATCGCTCCAGAAGCCCCCAAAACCGGACGATACGGCAGACGCACTTGCGATCGCAATCTGCCATGCGCACAGCGGCGGTTCACGCCTGGCACAATACTACAATCATTGACACGAAAGGGAATACAAACGATGTGGTTTTCTGAAAATTGGAAGGACTACGAGCTCCTTGACACCTCCGACGGCGAACGCCTGGAGCGCTGGGGAAAATATATTCTCATCCGACCCGACCCGCAGATCATCTGGAAGGGAGCAGCAACGCATCCCGCATGGAAGCGCGCCGACGCGATTTATCGCCGTTCGAATTCGGGGGGCGGCAGTTGGGTGAAGAACAAGCTTCCCGAGTCTTGGAATATTTCCTATGGAGACCTCGGCTTCGTGCTCCGTCCCATGGGCTTTAAGCACACGGGGCTTTTCCCCGAGCAGGCAGCGAATTGGGATTGGTTTTCGGACCTGATCCGTCGGGCAGACCGCCCTATCAAGGTCCTCAATCTCTTTGCTTATACGGGCGGTGCTACCGTTGCGGCGGCAAAGGCAGGCGCCTCTGTGGTCCACGTTGACGCCTCCAAGGGGATTGTGGCACAGGCGAAGGAAAACGCGGCGCTTTCGGGTCTCTCAACGGCACCGATCCGCTATATCGTGGATGATTGTAAAAAATTTGTTGAGCGCGAGATCCGTCGCGGAAACACCTATGACGGCATCATTATGGACCCGCCCTCCTACGGCAGAGGACCCGGAGGCGAGGTGTGGAAACTTGAGGACAGCATCGACGAGCTGATCACGCTCACCTCGCGTCTGCTCTCCGATCGCCCCCTCTTTTTCCTGGTCAATTCCTATACAACGGGACTCTCTCCGCTCACCATGAGCTATCTGCTTTCCCTGAAGGTGCAAAAGCGCTTCGGCGGCTCGATCGAATCGGGAGAGCTCGGACTCCGCGTAACCTCAACAGGCGCATTTCTGCCGTGCGGCGCGAGCTCAAGATGGTATTTTGACGAAAAATAACGAAAGGACGCACAGTTTTGTCTGAAGTATTTATTCACACGGAGGACCTGTCTTATTCCTACCGCGACAGCGAGCATCCCGCGCTCCGTGGGGTCTCGGTGGATATCCGACGCGGAGAATACGTTGCGGTTCTCGGTCACAACGGGTCGGGAAAATCGACCTTTGCAAAGCTGCTCAATCTTCTGCTTGAGCCCACGTCGGGAAGGCTTGTTGTCAACGGCGTTGACCTGACTGCGGGAGAGCTTGACGAGGAAACGGTGCTGCAATTACGCCGAAACGTCGGCATGGTCTTTCAGAATCCCGATAACCAGCTCGTTGCAACGATCGTGGAGGAGGACGTTGCCTTCGGCCCTGAAAATCTCGGAATTCCGCAGCCCGAGCTGCGCATGCGCGTGGACGAGGCGATTGCCTCGGTTGGAATGACGGCTTACGCGCAGCACGAGCCGCACCTGCTCTCGGGAGGGCAGAAGCAGCGCGTTGCAATCGCAGGCGTGATCGCCATGATGCCAAAATGCATTATTTTCGACGAATCCACCGCAATGCTCGATCCGATCGGACGACGCGAGGTGCTTGACACGATCGCAATGCTAAACCGTGAGTTCGGTATCACGGTGCTCAATATCACGCACTATATGAACGAGGCGGCAATGGCACAACGCGTGATCGTGATCAATGACGGCGAGCTTCTGCTTGACGGAACGCCCGACGAAGTGTTTGCAAAGCGAGAGCTTCTGCAAAGCGTTGGTCTTGAGGTGCCGCAGTGCACCGCACTGATCCACGAACTGCGCGCACGCGGGATCAAGCTCGATGGAGATCGGATTTCCACGCCAGAGGGCTGTGCCGAGCTTCTGGCACGGGCGCTGCAGTAAAATAAACCGCCGTCGGTCTCGCTGACCGCGGCAGATGAGGATGAACATGGATAAGATTTATCTGGACCACGTTAATTATATATACAGTCCGGGAACGCCCTTTGAGCATGCGGCGCTCAAGGATATCAATTTGGGTATCCGCGCAGGCTGTATTACGGGAATCATCGGGCACACGGGCTCGGGAAAGTCCACGATGATGCAGATGCTCAACGGATTGACTGCTCCCACCTCAGGCAAGATTTATCTTGACGGCTATGACATCAATGCTACGCCCGCAGATGTAACCGAGGAGTGGCTCAAGCTTCCCGAATATGCAAATTTATCGAAAAGTGCTGCAAAAAAAGCAATTCGTGAGGAGATCAAGCACCGCCGTCGCAATCTTTGCTTTCGCGTGGGACTCGTGATGCAATACCCCGAATATCAGCTCTTTGAGGAAACGGTTTACCGCGATATCGCCTTCGGTCCGACCAACATGGGGCTCTCCGAGGCGGAGATTCGCGAGCGAGTGCGTGAGGCATCTGCCTTTACCGATCTTTCGGAGGAGCTTTGGGAAAAGTCGCCGTTCGATCTCTCTGGCGGACAGAAGCGTCGCGTAGCTCTCGCAGGTGTGATCGCGATGCGCCCCGAGGTGCTCGTTCTCGACGAGCCCGCCGCAGGTCTTGATCCGCGCGGCAGAGATTACATTTTCGACGGCATTTCTGCTTTTCAGAAAAAAACGGGATGCACGGTGCTTATTGTCAGCCATAGCATGGAGGATATGGCACGCTACTGCGATGACGTTGTTGTGATGGAGGATGCACGCGTTTTGATGAGCGGAGACTGCAAGGAGGTCTTTTCACAGATCGGCAAGCTCTCCGACGTTGGTCTGGATATTCCGCAGATCACCCATCTGATGCGTCTTTTGCGTGAACGCGGTATCCCCGTTTCGGAGGATATTTACACGGTTGACCGTGCAATCGACGCCATCCTTGCGCTGCTGGACGCCAAGAGGGGAGGGCAAGGAGAATGAAGGGATTTTCTTTCGGTCAGTTCTATCCCGTGGATTCGCCGATCCACCGCCTCGATCCACGTGCCAAGGTAATTCTTACCGTGCTTTATATCGTATGCACGTTTCTGTGCAAAAGCCTGCTTTCCTTCGTTGCATTGCTGGCCTCGGCAATTCTTCTGATTCTTTTGAGCCGCATTCCCATCAAGATCGTGGTACGCTCGATGCGCCCGATCCTGTTTGTCATTTTGATTACGTCGGTATTCAATCTGTTCGGCACCAAGGGTGAGCATCTGCTCACGCCCGAGGGATGGTGGATCAGCATTTACGAGGAAGGCATCTGGAACGCATGCTTCATGGTTCTGCGCATTGCTGTCCTGATCATCGGAACGGGCTTGTTTCTGACCTACACCACCACACCGATCGCGCTGACCGATGCGCTGGAGCGTCTCTTTTCTCCTCTGAAGATGCTGCATCTGCCCGTGCATGATTTTGCGATGATCATGACCATCGCCCTGCGGTTTATTCCCACCTTCTCGGCAGAAACCGAGCGCATTATGAATGCACAGAAGGCGCGCGGAGCCGATTTCACCAGCGGCAGCCTGCTCAAGCGCGCAAAGGCACTCATTCCGATCCTGATCCCACTCTTTGTGTCTGCCTTTAATCGCGCTTTTGACCTTGCGTCTGCAATGGAGTGCCGTTGCTATCACGGAGGCGAGGGACGCACGCGCCTGAAGGTCCTACGCTACCGTCCAAGCGATTTCGTTTGGATACTTCTGACGGTTGCTTTTGGAGTCGGCTTGTTCTTTTTGAACCGCATTGGACTCGGTTACGTGATGTGAGGAAAAAACGGAATGAAGCTTCTTATCAAAATCAGTTATCTTGGCACCGCGTATTGCGGATATCAGGTACAACCAAACGGCATCAGCATTCAGCAAAGACTCAACGAGGCGGCAGAGGCGCTTTTCGGGTATCCCTGCGATATCGTTGGGTGCAGTCGCACCGATAGCGGCGTACATGCCAACGAATTTTGCGCAACGGTTGCAAAAAAAGCCACCGATGTGCTCGAGAGCACGATTCCGACGCAACGCATTCCGCTCGCGTTTTCTGCCTATCTTCCGCCCGATATCTGCGTATTCGATGCAAAATGGGTAGACGGCAGCTTCCATGCACGCTACGACGTTGTGGAAAAGGAATATATTTACCGTATTTATAATCGTGCGGTGAGAAGTCCCTTTGAGGAGGGGCGCTCTGCGCACGTACCGCGACGTTTGGACGATGCAGCGATCACACGCATGAACGATGCTGCAAAAACGCTCTGCGGAAGGCACGATTTTGCGGCATATATGGCGCAGGGCTCGTCGGTGACGAGCACGGTGCGCACGATCCGTGCGGCGGAGGTCACCCGTGAGGGAGACTGCGTTGTGTTTCGCGTGTCTGCCGACGGATTTCTCTACAATATGGTTCGCATTCTTGCGGGCACGCTGCTCCTGGTTGGGCAGGGAAAGCTCTCCGCATCAGACGTGGAGCGCATTACCGAAAGCCGTGACCGCAGCTTGGCAGGCTCCACCATGCCTGCGTGTGGGCTTTATCTCAACCGAGTTATATACCCTTGAGAATAAAAAAAGAAAGGAGGGGGTCAGAACGTGAGATTGCCTTTCGGTCGACGTCGGATGGCGGGGACAGATACGGCGGATTTGCCCGAGCGAAACGAATATTATGAAAATATCTCAGCAAATCTCGGTATTTTTCAGGTTATTTTGTATCTTTCTCTCTTTGCGTTTATCATTCTTTCCTTTGCAAAAAACACGGGACTGATCACCTACCAGAATTTTTATCATTTTTTTAGGGACCTCAACGCATCGGTCCAAACCGTTGATACGTCGCTTCCGGATTCGCTGACCTATCCAACGGATGACAAACAGAGCATCACGCTGTTTCGTCAGGGCGTTGCCGTGGCAGGGAACAAAAACGTGACGCTCTTTACCGCAACGGGACGGCAAACGGTAAGTCAGATTACAAGCTTTGCAAATCCCGTGGCAACAGCCTCCGATAAGTATCTTCTTGTATACGATTTTGGTGGCATGAAATACGAGCTCTACAATTCCTACACGCGAGTGTTTTCCGGAGAGAGCGAGGAGCCGATCCTCGGAGCCACGATCTCGGATTCGGGATCTTACGCACTGATTACACAATCAAAGCGGTATGCGTCGGTCGTTTCTCTTTACAGCAATCGCTTCACGCTTCTGGGAGAGTATCGAAAGACCGGATACGTGATGGACGTATCCATCAACGAAAAGGGAAATCTGCTCGCGATTTTGACATCGCGCTCACTGGGCGGTTTCTGGACTACGGAGCTGGAGCTTTTCAAGCCGGGAGAGGAGAGACCGCGTGCAAGCGCGAACCTCGGAGATGCAATCGGGCTTGCCTGTGCCTTTACCTCAAGCGGCAGGCTGGCAGTTCTCACCGAGGGCGCGGTGCTTTCTCTGAATGAAGCAGGCGCAATCGAAACAAAATATTCTCTTGACGGCAGAGAGATCGCTTTGTTTGACGTTGGAGCGCAGGGCGTGACGGTATCGCTCACATCGGTATCCGTTTCTCAAAAAAATACTCTGATCGTATTTGACAAAAACGGAAAAATACTGTATAATAATGATGAGCCGGAGATCTCGGAGCAGATCGTGCGTACAAAGGATACGGTTCTCTTGCTTACGGCAAACGGCGTGGGACGAATCAACTCGACGGATGGCAGCTATTCATGGTATCCGTGCAACACGCAAAACCGCAGGCTTTTGGCAATTGACAGCGGTGAATTTATCCTGTGCTCACCGCAAAAGGCGGAATATTTTGAATTTGACTCCTGAAAACCCACAAAGGGGCATATAAATAATACATCAAAGGAGATATGAAAATGGAATTTGTACCTTACCTTCTTGACGCGGCGTTTTTGATCGTTGGAATTGCAATCGTTGCATCCTATGCAAAGCGCGGATTTATCAAAAGCGTTCTTCATTTCTGCAAGACCATTCTTGCATTCGTTGCGGCTTATCTTTTTGGCGGCAAGCTCGCGCAGGTGATCTGCGACAATTGGCTCGGCGGCGTTGTGCGCGGATTTGTCTTTGATAAGATCAACGGAGTTTATCAGAGTGCGGCAGAGTCCTTCAATGCAGACGCTGTGATCTCGTCTCTGCCCGACTTCCTCATGACCGAGGATATGCGTGCAGGTCTGCATGCGGCAGAGGGGAACGGTGAGCAGCTCGTCAACTCGATGACGGATGAGATTTCGGGTCCCGTTGCATCGCTCTTTTCCAACATCCTCGGCTACGTTGGCGTGTTCCTGATCGCGCTGGTTCTTCTTTGGATCGTTGCGGGCATTCTCAGCTCGATCTGCGAGCGTCTCCCTCTCGTTGGCACACTCAACTCGCTCCTTGGCGGCTTGATCGGTCTGTTGATCGCGCTTGCGATCCTGTTTGCCGCAGGCTCGCTGCTCAAGCAGTTCTTCGCAGCTTCTCCGATCTATGAAAACACGCTTCTTGTCAAGCTTTTTGGCAACTCCTCGCTTCTCAATCTTCTGTCCTTCCTCAATCTGGGCGAAAATTGGTTTGCACAGCTTCTCGGAAAGCAATAAACTGCTTCATTTGCTTATTTTGCATTGATTTCGATAAAAGAAAGGATCCGAAAATTCGGATAATACAGCATTACTCATGGTCATGTGTTCAAGATGCCAGAAAAGAATGGCAGTGATCTTCGTTACGAAGGTTGAAAATGGAGAAAAGAAAACGAAGGGACTCTGCATCAAATGTGCAAAGGAAATGGGCGTTCCGATCGACAACTTCGTTGGAAATCTCATGAATCAATTTGGAATTTCCTCTGAACAGATGGAGGCGGCAGAGGAGGATCTGCGCGCAATGATGGAGCAGAACGCCGAGGGTGTACCGTCCGACAATGACGATACCGAGGACGGCGGTGCTCCTGCGATCGACCTTCCCAAGCTTTTCCGCGATGCAGGACTCTTTTCCTCTGAAAATGAGAAGGATGAAACTGCTCCCGTGCCTGCCGACCCGACTCCCGATTCCGAGAAAAAGGACAAGGGCGCAAAGAAAAAAGCAAAAGAGGCTAAAAAACTCAAATTTTTGCCAACGTATAGCCGCAACCTCACACAATATGCACGAGACGGCAAGCTTGATCGTATTGTTGGACGCGACCGTGAGCTTGCGCGCGTCATTCAAATTCTTTGTCGCAGACAAAAGAACAATCCTTGCCTGATCGGCGAGCCGGGAGTGGGTAAAACCGCAATCGCGGAAGCGCTTGCCATGCGAATTGCAGCTGGAGAGGTTCCTTATAAGCTGATCGGCAAGGAGATCTATCTGTTGGATATGACGGCGCTCGTTGCCGGAACGCAATTCCGCGGTCAGTTTGAATCGCGCATTCTCGGGCTCCTCAACGAGGTGCACGAGGTTGGCAACGCCATTCTCGTGATCGACGAGGTGCACAACATCGTTGGAGCAGGGGAGGCAGAAGGAAGCGTCAATGCCGCTAATATCCTCAAGCCCGCACTCTCGCGCGGTGAGGTGCAAATCATCGGTGCCACAACGCTCAACGAATACCGCAAGTATATCGAAAAGGATACCGCGCTTGAGCGTCGCTTTCAGCCTGTAACCGTGAACGAGCCCTCTGTTGACGAAACGGTTGAAATGCTCAGAGGTATCAAGCATTATTACGAGGAGTTCCACGGTGTCAGAATTCCCGAGGATCTGTTGCGTCGAACGGTCATGCTCTCGGAGCGATATATCACAGACCGCTATCTGCCCGATAAGGCAATCGACCTGCTCGATGAGGCAGCGTCTTATCTCTCGCTCTCGTCGGCGGCGCTCAATGAATCCTATTCGATCCGAGATCGCCTGCTGATCCTCAAGCAAAAGCGCGAGGAGCTGGAGGGCGAGATTGCGGGAAACGAGTCGGTTGAGCAGGCTCGCTACGAGGAGATCACTAAGATTCGCTCGGAGGAGCTGCAGCTCTCTGCACGTCTTTCCAAAATTGAGCCCGAAACCGAAAACGTGCTGCTGACCGAGGAGGAGATTGCAAACGTGATCGAGCTCTGGACGGGCGTTCCCGCCACCAGCATCACGGAAAACGAATTTGAGCAGATTGATAAGCTTGACGCACGCCTCAAGGCACGCATCATCGGTCAGGACGTTGCCGTGGATGCAGTTGCAAAGGCGATCAAGCGCAACAGAGCAGGGATTTCTTACAAGAGAAAGCCCGTGTCCTTTATCTTTGCAGGTCCAACGGGTGTAGGAAAGACCGAGCTGGTCAAAACGCTTGCAAACGATCTGTTCCACTCTCCCGAGACCCTGATCCGTCTGGATATGTCGGAGTTTATGGAAAAGCACTCGGTCTCGCGTATCATCGGAGCGCCTCCCGGATATGTGGGCTATGACGAGGCAGGGCAGCTCACCGAAAAAATTCGCCGTCGACCCTATTCGATCGTACTCTTTGACGAGATCGAAAAAGCACACCCCGACGTGCTTAACATTCTGCTCCAGATTCTGGATGACGGCAGAATTACCGATGCACGCGGAAAAACGGTCAACTTTGAAAACACCGTGATCGTGATGACCACAAACGCAGGCTCGGACCACACCACCGCGGCAGCAGGATTTTCCACCGTGCAGAATGCAAGCGCCGAAGGAAAAACGCAAAAGGCGCTCGAATCCTTCCTGCGCCCCGAATTTCTCAACCGTGTGGACGAGATCATCACCTTCCGTTCACTTGACGAGGCTGATTTCGTGCGCATCGCGGGCATTATGCTGGGTGAGTTGAAAACCGCTCTTGCAGAGAAGAATATCAAGCTCGCCTACACCGACGCGGCACTTTCCCTGATTGCCGAGCGCTCCTTCTCGCGTAAATACGGCGCGCGCAATATGCGTCGCTTTATCCAAAAGGAGATTGAGGACCGTTTGGCAGAGCAGATCATCGCCGACTACAAGCATTTCTATTCCTTTGTCAAGATCGACGCCGCCGAGGGCGAGATCGTGATCCATTGTATGTGATCCTCAAATAAACAATAATTCAAAAAACAAATTATTCCTTGACATGAAAAAGACAGATGCAAGGTGGCACCGCTTGACGGTCCACGCCGTTGAAAAGGAATTGCATACCGATGCCTCCTGCGGGTTATCCTGCAAGGAGGCTCGCTTGCGTTATCGGAATAACGGTGCCAACACCCTGTTTGATTCCCGTCAAAGCAAAGAGAAGGACATTTTCCGGCAACTGATTTTTGACCCCGCATGGCTCTTGCTATTGCTCGGTTGCCTCATTGCACTTTGCTTCGGTGCCTTTGCCCTCACTGCCTCAATTTTGATATGTGCCTCGGTGGGGATTCTGTTTTCTCTTTTCTGTTACAAAAGGGATAGGGAATACAGAAACAAGCTTTCCCCCTATCGCATTCCAACCGTAACCGTGATCCGTGACGGTACGCGCTTTACAACGAGTGCGCGTGGCGTTGTTTCGGGAGACCTGATTCTTTTGCGCAGCGGAGACCTGGTTCCGTGTGACTGCCGCCTGGCACGCTCCGAAAATTTGCACGTGCAAACGCTTTCCTATGATGAGAATGGAAAGCCGCGCTACCTCTCGCAGGAGAAGTTTGCAAAAACGCTTTACGGATATGATGAAGAAATCGACCTGCCGCAGGCTGAAAACATGCTTTGTGGGGGCACAAAGATTATCCGTGGGGTTGCATATGCCATTGCGGTTGCAACAAGCTCGGATTGCGATTTCATCAACGGGGATGCATCGCGCGAGATTCCTGCTGAAAAGGGAGAGGGTCGCGCAACGCAGACAAGTGTTCGCCTGCAGCCATATCTGCGTATATATCGCTTTGCAATCTTTGCAGCATTTTTACCAATCACGGTTTTGGGCTTTCTCACCGCTCCCGCACATATCAATATCATCTCCGTTTTTCTTTCGGTCTGCGCCTTAACTGCATCGGCAGCCACCTCCTATCTCTCACTTTTCTTTTATGAATGCGAAAAACAAGCTGAACGTGCGTATTTTACACCGTCTGCGGAGCAAAACCGTGTGATCTTCAAATCAAAGCGTGCATCCGCAGCACTCTCACAGATCACAGACCTTTTTGTGATGGGACATTGCGCCACATCCGACGGAAGAACGCATCTTCTCCGGGCATGGCTTGGAGATGGCGAGGTAGCATTGGACCTTGATTCCAATGAACCGCACTCGGAGCTCGGCGGTCTTGCCGAGGCGTTTTGCTTACTGAATGAAAACGCCACACATGAATTGTCTCCCGAAAATTTGCTGGTGTGGAAAGAAGCCTTTTCACTTTCTTTGCTTGATATATTGCACTTTAGCGGATACGATAGTGAGGCTTTGCTGATGCGCACGCTTGAAACCAAGCTTTTGCCGTCCAAATCAGATGAAACCCAAACGCTTGAGGTCCGAATGCATGATAAGACACAGAGGATTTTGTTCTCGAGCACCATCGAACTGATCAACTATTGCACGTGCTATGAAAAAAACGGCGAAATTCTCCCGCTTGATCCGATCCGCAAGAAAGCCTTAATTGCGGAAATTGATGGAAGGGAAGAACAGAATAGCTCGCTTCAGATTGTTTTGCGCAAGCACGGCTGCGATCTTTGCCTTGTGGGCGTGGCGGCGTTTGGGGAACAAGCCGCGCAACAGCTTCCGGGTATTTTGCAGTCTCTTTCCGAAATGGGAATTCGCACCACCGTTTTTCTCAAGGGAACCAGGCAGGAGGAGGCGCGCTATGTTGCAGACCTCGTTCTCCCCACCGATTTTTCCTATTTTGAAAAGAAGCGAAGCAACCAGCTTTGTGAAGACGGTTTAATCGAAAAATACCGCGTTTTGCAAGGATTTACCGCACAAGAGGTGGGCGAATTGATTGCAAAAATGAAAAAGAACGGCAGAAAAATTGCCGTGATGAGTGTGGAGCGCGGAGACGAAATACTCCTGCAATCGGCAGATCTTTTTATCACCTGTGATGATGGACTCTATCATGAGAACGGTCCCTCCAATACAATTTTTGAGCTGTTCTCACGCGATGGAGCGAGACAAAGCAGACGGGCATCACAGTCCATGCGTCGGACCTCCGATCTGTTGGTCTGCCGTGCGGATCGGGACGGTGGCGGTCTGTTTGCCGTTTTTGAAGCGCGGCTTGCCTCACAGGCGATCAACGTCCGAACGCGAGCCATGATTTCGTTTCTCCTTTTTTCTCAGATTGCTCGACTCGTTGCAACTGTTTTTGCGGTTGCAACCGGGCTTGGACTCCTCAATGGCATCCTTGGACTCTACTGTGGGCTTGTTTTGGAAACGCTTGGCGTGTTTCTGATCTTGTCGGCTCCGATTTCCAGTCATGCAATGCATCAGGAGGGACGCATGCCGCACAAGTTGTCCCCGCTCCGCGCGCTGCATAACAAGGAAAGCTACTTCACACCTGCATTGAGTGTTTTCTGCACGATGCTTCTCATTGCAATTCTGACGGCTTGTCGGGTAATCAATTCGACAGAATCGGTTTCTGTTGCATTTGTTTCGTTGACACTCGCGATGGGTGTTCATTTGTGTATCCAAATCACAAAGCTCATTCCGCAAAGCGCTCGCTTGCATTACCTGCCCCGACTACTGCTGCTTTTCATCCTGCCGGCTGTCGCTTGCATTCTTTCCGTTCTGTTTTCGACGTGTAACCGCTTGCTGGGAGTCGGTGCATGGAGTCCGGTTTCAATTTTCCTGCTTCCTGTGATGCCGCTCCTCTCGCTCCTTTTCGGGCATCTTTTTTCAAGAAAATAAAACGGACAGCCAAGTCTCGGCATCTCGTTGCATATACTGAAATCGTAAAAGCATTTCACCGAAGGGGGGGACTGCTGTGCGACGCATCAGCACCGCTGATCTGAGGCATCTGGAGATCATCAATCTGTGCGACGGAGCACGCCTCGGATATGCGGGAGATTTCGAATTCGACTGCGAGGATGCGCGGATTCTTGCGTTGGTGATTTCGGGAAACTGCGGATTGTTTGGATGGGGCAGAGAGGACGATCTGATCATTCCTTGGAATAAGATCGAATGTATCGGAGAGGACACCATTCTCGTTAAGCTCAACGAGCAGGAGTTGTCCTGCTACGGCGGCTGTTCACACAAAAAGAATCGAAAAATGCGCTTTTGAAGGCGCAAATTCAAACAAATGATAAAGAGATCGACTCCCCGAGCATGTCTCGGAGGAGTCGATCTCTTTTTTACCGGTGTTACGTCAAACCGAAAACTCGGTTCTGGAAATGATGTGATTTTGATATTCCGGATCAAGCTCGCAGAAGTATCCGCTCCATCCCCAAACGCGAACAATCAGATTGGGATAGCTTTCGGGATGCTTTTGCGCGTCAAGCAGAACGTCGCGGTTGACCGCATTGAGCTGAAGCTGATGCCCACCGCGTGAGAGAAAATACCGCACGAGAGCCGAAACCTTCCGCTCGCCCTCCGCATTGCGGAACACCGAATCGTGCAGCTCAAGCGTGAGCGGACCGCCGTTTATGATCCTGCGCATATCGAATTTGGTAAAGGAGCGAATGAGTGAGAGCGGACCGTCTGCTCTTGCGGTGATTGAGGGGGAAAAGCTGCATCCGTAGGGGGTGTACGCACGCCTGCCGTCGGCGGTGGCAGGGCATTCGCGTGCACTCAAAATATACTCCATGGCACTGCCTGTTCCTGCGCGCCAGATTCCGCCGTGACCGTTGGGAGCGCCATTGAGAGTATCCGAAAAGACCTCCATCAATCGGTTGCAGATCAGGTCGACCGCATCGTGATCCTGTCCCATTTTCGGGCAATCGAGCAGGCGATTGCGAAGCACGGTGTAGCCCTCAAAATCGGCATTAAGGGCGTCAAGCAGTGTCTCCTTGTCGAGCGAGCCCTCCTCATAGACCAGGCATCGGATCGCCGCCAGAGCGTCTGCCGCGTTAGAAAGTCCCGCACCGTGGCAGCCGTAGTTGTTATATTTTGGCGAGTGCTGCCAGATATCCAATCCGCTCTCCAGGCAACCATCCACAAAGACCGCAAGCAGAGGCGTTGCTTTTGCACGGTAAACCGTTTCGGTCACGATCCGCTTGCATTCCTCGCGGATTGCCGTGTCCACAGCACACATCAGCTCGTCAAAGGTGTTGCATGTAAGAAGATGGGAATGGAGGGCACGGTTGATCACAAGAGGGAAGTTGAAGGTTGCAAGGTTGGGGGTATCAAAGGCACAATTCGGCACGATAAACTCCCAGCATGCCGCAACCGTATAGTCGAGTGCGTCCTCGCGGTCATATCCAAGCGCAATCAGCCCCGGCACAACCACGTCATCGTTGCAGTATTGCGGGAAACCAAGTCCCATTTTCGTCATTTTTGTTCCAAGATCAAGTATCTCCTGCGGTGTATTCATACCGCAACGCAGATTGATCTTGGGGTCGATGAGTGCCAGCTCGATTGATGCCTCCATACACAGCTTGGAAAGCTCGTTGAACATGCTCTCTCCGTTGCCGTCGAAGCCGCCAAGCACCATGCTCTGTCCGTTGTCGCCCACCTGCACTCCCTGATAAAGATCGGTGTCAAAATTAATGGCGATGAAGAAAAGCTCAAGCGTTTCCATGAGAGACTCGCGAGAGACACCGCTTTGCAGGTCCCTTTGAAAATAGGGGTACATATACTGATCAAATCGCCCGAGCGTGAGATGCGAGTGGGGGGAGCACCGCAGAAAATAGATGATGATCTGCATAAAAAGACATGCCTCGTAAAAGCTTTCTGCGGGCTGATACGGAACGCGTGTGAGTGCGTCAGCCAGGCGCGTGCATCCCGCACGCTCTGCAGCTTCCCGATACTTGTCGACCAACTCTCGCATCAGCGAAAAATGCTTGAGAATTTCATCGTAAAAGAGGCATTTTTCGGGGTCATGCGCATATTTTGCACGATATGCGCGGATATCTCGCTCGGTTGCGTCAAGTCCCTTGCCGATCACGCGCGCATAGTTTGGCGTGATGTTTCCGCGTCCTCCCGTGGTGCTTTTCGTGCCGTCGCACAGCGTGTAGGTTGGATAATTCGCTTGATGGCGATGAAAACCGAAAATGTCATCGGGGAGCAGAACGGGAAGCTCACGCGAAACAAGTGCCTCAAAGCGGATTGTGTTGAGACGGGGATCACTCATATCAAGGTCTCGCACCAACTCGGAGATGTCGATGCTGCATTTGACGCGCGCATTCCGATAGGCTCGGTCTTGCAGGATATTCAGATATTTTCTAACCGCTTCGGTCACAGAATGTTCACCTCAATTCCGTAAGATTCAAAGAGCTCGGTGCGCATTTGCGGCGCAACCGTTTCGTCAAAGTTTGGAGTATAAACGCGCCCTGTCATGGCGTATTTTGCTCCCGAGAGCTTATGGTAGGGAAGCAACTCCAGACGCTTTGCGCCGACCTCGTTCATCAAACGAGCCGTTGCTTCCATATTTTCAACCGTGTCGTTCACCGTTGGGATCACGGGAATACGCGTGATAAACGGTACACCCGATGCGGCAAGACAACGGTAGTTTTCCAAAATAACGGCGTTGTCCCGACCGCAAAAGCGTTGATGCGTTTCGGAGTCCATCAGCTTCAAATCATAGAGGACGTAATCGCATTCAGAAAGAACCGCCAAAAAAATCGAAGGATCACAATAGCCACAGGTCTGCAGTGCGCGGTGTGCTTTGTTGCGCAGGAGGCGAAGACAAGCAAGCAAAAATTCGGGCTGTGCAGTGGGCTCGCCCCCCGAAAAGGTGACGCCGCCACCGGTCGATGCAAATACGTCACCGTTTTTGAGCAGCTTTTCAACAAGCGCCTCTGCCTGCATGATCTCGCCGGCTTCACGGATCAAACGACGAGGACAAACCTCGGCACTCTCTGCCACGATCCGATATTCTCCTGTGAGCTCCATCCCACGCGCAAGGCAGGCGTTACAGCCAATGCAACCGTTCGGAGAGCGGATCGGCTCGGGAGCAGGAGATTGTCCCTCGGGACTGTGACACCATGTACATCGCATCGGACAGCCCTTAAAAAACACGGTAGTGCGAACCCCGGGGCCGTCATAAAGCGAGAATTCTTCAATGGAAAACACCACGCCGCTCGGCATTTTGTGTCACACCCCCTTCTTTTTTTTGGTTCTATCCTAATTATAGTGAAAAGCCCTTGATTTTGAAAGCGTTTTGTTGTATACTATTAGCAGAAAATTATCTTTTTTGGAGGTCTGTATGTTCAAGCTCGATCATCAAAGCGACAATTCGCGCAGTAACAACAACTACAATGCTTACACATATAAGGATCGGGTTTGGCGACCGCACTTTCACAAAAATTTTGAACTGATCTGCATGCTGCACGGTGAGATGCTCCTGACGGTGAATGAATCGGAGGCGGTGCTCAAGGAGGGTGAGTGGGCGCTCATCCTTTCCAATCAAATTCATTCCTTCTGCGTCGGCAAGAGCAGCCTTGCATGGGTTGCGGTTTTTTCGGAGGACTTCATCCCCGAATTTGCCTCCTTCATCAAGGATAAGCAGGGAAGCACGGTGCGCTTTTCTCCCACCGAGGAGATCTGCGAGCTCGTGAAGGAAAATCTCATCATCGGTACCCCCTCATTCCTGATGAAGCGTGCCTGTCTTTACGCGCTTTGCGATCAATATCTCAAGCAGGTTACGATTGAGACTCGAAAAAACAAGAATGACGCCCTGATCTGCCGTGTGCTTGACTATATTGAAACACATTTTCGCGAGGATATCACCCTGCAAACCGTTGCACATGAATTCGGCTACGAATATCATTATCTTTCGCGTCTGCTCAACCGCGGATATTCGATCAGCTTCAAACAAACACTCAATGAATATCGCATCAATCACGCGATTGGGCTGCTTGAGCAGGGAGGCATGGCCGTTACCGAAATCTCAAATGCCTGCGGATTTCAGAGCATTCGCAGCTTCAATGACGTTTTTTTGTCAATTACAGGGCTCTCTCCAACCGATTATCGCAAGAAACGGCTCGCCGAGCATGAAATTGTTAATAAAATGTAAATATTGATATTTTCGGTTGCAATTTATATTTGGATGTGCTATAATATGATGTAATTGCGTTGCAAGCCCGAAAACGGCTAATCTGCAGTGCAAAATAAAAAAATTCACACATCGGACGATCGTTGCATCGGTGCCGCGAAATGCGGTTTTTGGCAATGCGTTGCGGTGGTGGAAAAAACCGAAGGAGGACATAAAAATGTCTGTTATTTCTATCAAGCAGCTGCTTGAAGCAGGTGTTCATTTCGGACACCACACCAGAAGATGGAACCCGAAGATGCAGGAGTACATCTTCACCGAGAGAAATGGTATTTATATCATTGACCTTCAGAAAACGGTGAAGAAGTTTGACGAGGCTTACAACTTTGTTCGTGAGCTCTCCGAGAACAATGGCACGATCCTGTTCGTTGGTACCAAGAAGCAGGCCGCAGAGGCAATCAAGGAAGAGGCTACCCGTTGCGGCATGTACTACGTGAACGTTCGTTGGCCCGGCGGTATGATGACCAACTTCAAGACCATCAAGCGTTCGATCAACCGTCTCAATGACCTGTACAAGATGCAGGAGGACGGCACATTTGATCTGCTTCCCAAGAAGGAAGTTGCTTCGATGCAGAAGGAAATCTTCGATCTTGAGAAGAGCTACGGCGGTATCAAGACCATGGAGAGACTGCCCGACGCAATCTTCATTGTTGACCCCAAGAAGGAGAGAAACGCAGTTCTCGAGGCTAAGAAGCTCGGTATTCCGGTTGTTGCAATCGTTGATACCAACTGCGATCCCGACGATGCCGACTATATCATTCCCGGTAACGATGACGCAATTCGCGCAATCAAGCTGATTTCCTCCGCACTGGCAGACGCCGTGATCGAGGGCAAGCAGGGCGAGGCTACTGTTGAGGCAGAGGCAGAGGCTGAAGCTGCAGAAACCGCTACGGATGCAGAGTAATTGATCCGATTTTTGAAAAGGAGATACGAAAATGGCTACTATTACAGCAAAAGATGTTGCGGCTCTCCGCGCTAAAACCGGTATCGGCATGATGGAGTGCAAGAAGGCACTCGTTGAGGCTGACGGTGACGTTGATGCAGCAATCAAGATCCTTCGCGAGAAGGGCGAGCTCAAGGCAGAGTCCAAGATGGCAACCAGAATCGCTGCAGACGGTGTTGTTGAAATCCTCAAGGATGGCAACGCAACCGCTATGATCGAGGTTAACTCTGAGACCGACTTCGTTGCAAAGAACGAGTCCTTCAAGGAATTTGTCGGCGATCTGCTCAAGATCATCATCGCACAGAAGCCCGCAGACGTTGAGGCTCTCATGGCTTGCAAGTTCAACGACGAGATGACCGTTGAGGAAAAGGTTAAGGAAATGATCTTCAAGATCGGCGAGAAGCTGACCGTTCGTCGCTTCGTTGTTGTTGAGGGCGTTACCAGCACCTACATTCACGGCACCGGCTCGATCGGCGTTATCGCTAAATTTGAAACCGACCTGGCAGACAAGCCCGAGTTCGCTGCTTTCGCAAAGAACATCGCGCTCCAGATCGGCGCATATCCCACGCCTTACCTCTGCCGTGAGCAGGTTCCTGCATCGGTAATCGAGGAGGAGAAGAGCATTCTGCTTGCACAGATCGCAAACGATCCTGCAAATGCCAAGAAGCCCGATGCCATCAAGGAAAAGATGGTAATGGGTAGAATTTCCAAGTTCTATGACAACAACTGCCTGGTTGACATGACCTACGTAAAGGACGAGGACATGAAGGTTGGTCAGTATGTGAAGGCAACCGCTAAGGAGCTTGGCGGCAGCATCGAGATCGTGGAATTCCATCGCTTTGAGAAGGGTGAAGGCATCCAGAAGAGAGAAGAGAATTTTGCTGAAGAAATCGCAAAAATGACTTCCGGCAAATAATTGATTAGTTTAACGGAGGCTCTCTTGCAGGGCTTCCGTTTTTCTTAAATAAACAGAAAAGGAATTTATAAAAATGGAAAATTGGCTCAATCTTGAAGGCAAGGTAATCATCGTTACAGGCGGCGCAAGCGGAATCGGCTACGCAGTTGTTGAGGAGCTCCTTCGTGACGGTGCAAAGGTTGTTGTTTCGGATATTGCTGCAGAGGCTCCCGCATTTGCAGGTGCAACAGCAGAAAATATGCTCTACGTAAAAACCGACGTTTCCTCCAGAGAGGACGTTGTTGCAATGGTTGAGAAAACGGTTGCAACCTTTGGAACGGTTGATGTGCTGGTCAACAATGCAGGAATCAACATCCCCCGTCTGCTCGTGGACGAGGCAGGACAGTATGAGCTCGACGAGTGCGTTTGGGACAAGGTTATGAACGTCAACCTCAAGGGACTGTTCTTCTGCTCGCAGGAGGCCGTTCGCGTTATGAAGGCAAAGGGCGAGGGCGTTGTGATCAACATGTCCTCCGAGTGCGGTCTTGAGGGCTCTGAGGGACAGAGCGTTTATGCGGCATCCAAGGCAGCTGTGAACGCATTGACCCGCTCTTGGTCCAAGGAGCTTGGTAAATTCGGCATCCGCGTGGTTGGTATCGCTCCCGGTATCCTGGAAGCAACCGGTCTGCGCACCATCTCCTATGAAACCGCGCTGGCATACACCAGAGGCATCACGGTAGATCAGCTCCGCGCTGGCTACAGCAAGACCGGAACCACTCCGCTCGGCAGATCGGGTAAGCTCTCTGAGGTGGCATCCACGGTTGCATTCATGGCAAGCGAAAAGGCAGGCTACATCACGGGCGTAACGCTCAACGTTGCAGGCGGTAAAACCAGAGGTTGATCTGAAATTATATTTCAAAAAGAAGCAGCTCAAGGTGTGCAAAAGCGCATGCCTTGAGCTGTTCTTTTTTATAAAATTCCTTTTTCGGAAAGTCTTGAGAAAAGTGTTTTTTCGATCAGTTTTGCTGTTGATGCAACGAATATATCCATCCTTTCACGCGACAGAAAAGGGTATTCTCGATCGAGATTTCCTTGCACTTTCCGATAAAAGTCGGTGATATAGGCGCGTCGGTTGTCAAAAGCGTCGAGAGAAAATTCGTCCATGTAGTCGTTTCGAAATCCCTCTGCCGACGCATAAATTTCAAAGGCAGAAAAGCCGGGATGATCGCGCAGGTAAAGGTAATCGAGGTCATACCAATCGCGTTTCCATTTCCAAACGGCAGAACTCGGATCGGCAAGATATGCCTCGCGATCTCTTTCAATCGACTCGGCAACAATCTCATTCACCCATTGAACGTCGGTGAGAAGATGAACGTAATATCCGAGATAAAATGACAACTGATTTTCGGTGTAGCCCTTGATCTGCTGATCGGTAAAATATTTGCTTGCAAACAAATCGGGAGCAACCGCAAGCTTACCCGTCTGATCCGGAACCTTGAAATGCGACGTTTTCGTATCGGGCGTAAAGGTACTCCAATCGGCATTTGGAACACCGCTGTCGGGGGCGATATTGCCAACTGTAAACTCGGTTGCGCACAGGCGCGGATAACGCTCAAGCAGTGCATCCGAAACCCTCAAATGAACCATCCAGGATGCCATTCAATCCTACCTCCCATTCGGTTTTCATGACTCCATTATACCACAAATCGTATTTTTGTCAACCGCTCGGTATTTTTTTACCGTTTGAAAGAATTAGTTGAAGAAAAAATAGATTTATTTTCAAAAAAGTGTTTACAAAAGGAAGATTTTGTAGTAAAATAGAATGGAAAGAAAATGATGACCGGAGGAGATAAAAAATATGAGTCAACCGAAATACCGTCGAATTTTACTGAAGCTCTCCGGCGAGGCCCTCAAGGATGCTCAAAAGGGAGATATTCTGGACTTTGCCTTTATCGAAACCGTTGCCAAGCAGATCAAGCGTTGCGTTGACGCAGGCGTACAGGTTGGCGTGATCGTTGGTGCGGGTAATATCTGGCGCGGACGCCAGGGCGGCGAGATGGACCGTTGCCGTGCCGACCATATGGGAATGCTCGCAACCGCGATCAATTCACTCGCACTTCAGGACGTGTTCCTTCGCACGGGAATGGATGCGATTGTGATGACGGCGGTGGAAATGGCGGCTTATGCCGATTCCTACAACGTTCGTGATGCCGTTCGTGCACTTGAGAGCGGTAAAATTGTGATCTTCGGATGCGGTCTCGGCACACCCTTTTTCTCCACTGATACGGCTGCAGCACTCCGTGCCGCGGAGATCGGTGCCGATTGTATCTTGATGGCAAAAAATATTGATGCGATTTACAGCGCAGACCCGCGCCTCGATCCCACGGCTGTCCGTTATTCCGATCTGACCTACCGCCAGATCATTGACGAGAACCTGCGAGCGCTGGATATGAGCTCGACACTGTTCTGCATGGAAAACAACATCAACGGATATGCGTTTGGTCTCTCCGATCCCGAAAATATCTATCGCGTTGTGATGGGTGAGTCGGTCGGAACTGCGATCCATAACTAAACGTCGAACTTTTCTCCGTTAAACTACGAAACAAATACATAGAAAGGATGCCGTAAATCCACGGCAGGAACAAAATTATGCAATTCAACACGAAAGAAACCGAAAGCAAGATGCAAAAAAGCGTAAGCGCTTACGAGAGCAATCTCTCGACCATTCGCGCAAGTCAGGCAAACAGCGCGATCGTTTCTAAGGTAACCTTTGAGTATTACGGTGCGCCCACCAGACTCGTGGACATGGCGTCTGTTGCCGTTACCGACCCCAAAACGCTCACCATCACGCCCTATGACCGCTCGACGCTCAAGGCGATGGTAAAGGCTCTGCTTGCATCCGATATCGGAATTACGCCTGCTGATGACGGCTCCGTGATCCGCCTGGTTTTCCCGCCTCTCACCGAGGAGCACCGCAAGGGTCTGGCAAAGCAGATTCAGAAGATGGGCGAGGAGGCTCGCGTTGCAATCCGCAATATCCGCAGAGATGCAAACGATGACATCAAGAAGCAGAAAAAGAACGGCGATATGACCGAGGATGAGCAAAAATCTAGTGAAAAGGCTGTTCAGGATCTCACCGACCGTTACGTAAAGAAAATCGACGAGATCACCGCGAAGAAGGAAAAGGAAATTCTGCAGCTTTGATCCGATTCCGTTTGCAGACGAGATTCGATGAATGAAAAATAAGAGAGGCGGCTGTCGCATAAGGGCATGTGACAGCCCCTTTCCGCAGTTTGAATAAGGATTTGAACATCGGGAAAGGTGTGTTGCTATGTTTTGGAACAAGAAGAAAAAAGAGTCGATCCGGGTGGATAACCGCCTTCAGCACATTGCGTTCATTATGGACGGAAACGGGCGTTGGGCCCAAAAGAGGGGAATGCCGCGCGAATTCGGACATTCACACGGTGCGGCAACCTTCAAAAAGATTGGACGCTACTGTGAGAGCATCGGTCTCAAATATATGACGGTTTATGCTTTTTCAACCGAAAATTGGAAGCGCCCTCAAAAAGAGGTTGACACCATCATGAACATCTTTGACGATTACATTGAGGAATGCTTTCTTGAGATGGAGGAGGACAACGTTCACTTTCGCTTTATCGGCAACCTGGATATTTTCCCGGAAAGCCTGCGCAAAAAGATGGATCGCATTGACCGCGAAACCTCGCACAAGCCCTTTATCCTCAATATTGCCGTCAACTACGGCGGTAGGGAGGAGATCACGCATGCTTGCAATGCTCTGATCAAGGAAGGGAAGGATACCGTTACCGAGGAGGATATCAGCCGCCATATTTACACCGCCTGCTGCCCCGATCCCGATCTGATCGTGCGCACGGGAGGCGATTTGCGCACCTCCAATTTCTTGCTTTGGCAGTCGGCATATGCAGAGTATTATTTTACAAACGTCCTCTGGCCCGACTATTCCTCAAAGGACGTTGATGAGGCTGTTGCAGCGTTTTATTCCAGAAAGCGTCGCTACGGCGGGGTATGATCATCGGAGGTTGCTATGAAAACAAGAATTATCACGGGAGCCGTGGCGCTTTGTATTTTTGTTCCGGTTCTGATCTTTGCAAACACGGTGGCTCTGCCGCTCCTGCTCTCGCTTTGCTCGGTGCTTGCCGTGTTTGAAATGTCCTCCTGCATAGGTCTGAAGCGTGCGTTTGTGCTGATCGCGCCGTTTTATCTGATTGCAGCGGCTATGCCGTTTTTCATCCGCTATGCTGCAAACCTCGCATTATTTCAAAAAACAGCGTTGGTCGCATGCCTTATTTTGGCTCTTTATTTCTTTGCCGTTCTCACCTTTTCACACGGCAAATATAAGCTTGGCGATGTGTCGATTTGCTTTTTCACGCTCTTTTACATCCTCGCAGGCTTCAACTCGATCCTCTTTTTGCATGATTTTGTCAAACCCGGCGGAGAATACGTTTATCTCACCGTCTTTATCGGTGCTTGGGTAACCGACACCTTTGCCTATTTCTGCGGCATGCTGTTCGGGCGCGGCGGAAAGCATAAGCTCATCCCCGACGTCAGCCCTAAGAAAACTGTTGAGGGAAGCATTGGCGGAACGGTCTTTTGCATCCTTGCAATGATTCTGTTCGGTCTTATCGTCAATTCGATTTCTGCACTCCATGCCAATTATCTGCTTCTCACTGTTGGCGGTCTCCTTGCTGCAATCGTTGCACAGATCGGAGACCTTTGCATGTCGGTAATCAAGCGCACTTATGGGATCAAGGACTACGGAACGCTTTTCCCGGGACACGGCGGTATTCTCGACCGCTTCGATTCGGTGCTTGCGGTTTCGATCGTGATGGCAGCCTTTTGCTCCTTCTTTCAATTTTTTGAGGTGATCTGATATGAACAAACAAATCTACCCCTCTCTCACGATTCTCGGCTCCACGGGCTCTGTGGGAGAGCAGGCAATCGACGTTGCCCTGCAGAACGGCATTCGCGTGAATGCGCTCTGTGCAAACAGGAACACAAAGCGCGTGGAGGCACAGGCAAGACAGCTCGGTGTTGCTTATTGTGCAATGGCAGACTCTGCGGCGGCAGAGGAGCTTCGCGTGCGTCTTTCCGATACCAACATCAAGGTTTTCTCGGGAATGGACGGAATTGAGGAGATGATCTCGATCCAAAACGATCCCGAGGAGGTTGTTGTCAACTCGGTGATCGGTGAGGCAGGACTCAAGCCCACGCTTGCAACCCTTCAGGCAGGAAAAAAGCTGGCACTTGCAAATAAAGAGTCGCTCGTTTGTGCGGGAGACTTCGTAATGAAGCTTGCAAAAGAGAAAAAGCTTGAAATTCTGCCTGTGGACAGTGAGCACAGTGCGATCTTCCAATGCCTGCGCTCGGGCAGCAAAAAAGAGATCAAGCGCATTCTGCTCACGGCGTCGGGAGGTCCCTTTTACGGAATGAAGCGCGATGAGCTCTCGGGGATCACACCCGAGCGTGCACTCGCGCATCCCACGTGGAATATGGGTGCCAAGATCACGATCGACAGTGCCACGCTGATGAACAAGGGCTTTGAGGTGATCGAGGCAGTTCATCTTTTTGACGTGCGCCCTGACCAGATCGAGGTTTTGGTTCACCGCGAAAGCATAATGCATTCTGCCATCGAATATATAGATAACAGCGTCATTGCGCAGATGTCGGTTCCCGATATGCGCCTTTGCGTGCAATATGCACTCACGCATCCGGCAAGAACCGATGCAGTGATCCCGCAGCTTGATCTGACGCGTGCGGGCAAGCTGACATTTGCCAAGCCCGACACCGAAACCTTCGTGCTTTTGCAGCTGGCACTCGATTCGATCGCAGCAGGTGGAGCGGTTCCCGCAGTTCTCAACGCGGCAAACGAGATCGCAGTTGATGCATTCCTTTCCAAAAAGCTGACCTTTACGGGAATCTTTGACGTGGTTGCACAAACGGTTGCACGTCTGTCCGACGCACGCAATATTTCCTCGGTCGACGACATCTTCGCCTTTGACTCCGCCGCAAGAGCGCTTGCAACCGAACTTTTGAACCGCTGAAAGCGGTCAACGGAGGATTCTTATTTTGTATATTTTACTCGCTATTCTAATTTTTGGTCTTTTGATCTTTATTCATGAGCTTGGACACTTTATCGCGGCACGCCTGTGTGGTGTCCGAGTGCTTGAATTTGCAATTGGAATGGGTCCAAGGCTTTTCACATTCAAATCAAAAAAGAGCGGCACCTCCTATTCGATCCGTCTCCTTCCCATCGGAGGCTTTGTTGCCATGCTCGGAGAAAACGGAATGGATCCCGTGCAGGGAGATCCCAATCCCGACGGCGAGGATCTGACCCCGAACGGAGAGAGCGGAGAAGATGCGGACGTGACCGCAAAAAAGGATGGCTTTTTCATCAACCGCGGTAATAAAAACGCAGGACCTGAGGATTCCGACGCCAAGGCAGAATGGGAAGGCAAAATCGTGGATGCCGAAACTGCCAAGCACGCATATTGCAACCAGAGTGTTTGGAAACGAATTTTGATCTCAATCGCGGGTCCTGCAATGAACGTTCTGCTCGGCTTTCTTTTGATGCTTGTGATGGTTCTCATCGGCGGCAGAGGAAGCGTTGGAACAACGGTTGTTGCGGACTTTCACGTCGTTTACACGGGAGAGGAAACCTACCAGGGGCTCCAAAACGGGGACTATATCGTGGGTGTGGACGGCACGTCACTTTTGTCCTACGCACATCTGAAGGAACTTGTGGCTGCAAAGGAAAACGGAAGCTTTGAGATCGTTGTGCAGCGTCTCAACGAAAAGAAAACCGACGTTGACTATATCACACTTGAAAACGTGGTTCTCAACACCGAGCTGATTCAATCGCCAACGATCACCAATTCGCTCAGCGAACAATGCGGTCTACAAACGATGGACCGAATTGTAAAGGTCAACGGAACCGCGGTTCATACCGACTATGAGCTTGGATATGAGCTGATGATGCAGGGCTACCGCCCGATCTCGATCACGGTGATCCGCGACGGGCAGACCGTAACGTTGGAAAACGTCACGCTTCCCAATGAGGTTGATCCTCAAAGCGGCGTAACGCTTGGCACGATGGATTTCCGCATTTATGCCGAGCCCAATTTCCATATCGGCACCGTTCTCAAGCATACCTGGTTCCGTTCGGTTTCCACCGTGAAGATGGTGTTTGATTCTCTGATCGGGCTCTTTTCGGGGCGCTACGGCTTTGAAGCTGTTTCGGGTCCCGTTGGCATCACCAAAACCATCACCGAAATGGCACAGCTTGGATATATGTACGTGCTCAACCTGGTTACCGTGATCTCGATCAACCTCGGCGTTATGAATCTGCTGCCTTTGCCTGCGCTGGACGGCGGTCATCTTTTAACCTACGTGATCGAAATCATCCGTCGCAAGCCGCTCAAGGCAGAGGTGGAGAGCATGATCAATTTCGTTGGATTGGTCCTTCTGCTCGGGCTCGCACTCATCATATTGATAAAGGATATTATTGCACTATGAAGTATAACGAAATCAGAAGAAAAAGCAAAGAGGTTGTAATCGGCAATTGCAGGATCGGCGGACAAAATCCGCTTGCGATCCAATCAATGACCAACACCAACACGCTCGACGCTGCCGCAACTGTGGCACAGATCCGCGCAATGGAGGATCGAGGCTGCAACATTGTGCGAGTTTCGGTCCCCACGCAGGAGGCTGCGAACACGATTCTGGCGATCAAGGAGGCAGGCATTTCGATTCCGATCGTTGCCGATATTCATTTCGACTATAAGATTGCGCTTCGCTGTGCCGAGCTCGGCTTTGATAAAATTCGCATCAATCCCGGAAATATCGGTGACGATGCACGCGTAAAGGCTGTTTGCGATGCCTGCCGCTTGCATAATATTCCGATCCGCATCGGTGTGAACAGCGGTTCTCTTGAAAAGCATATTCTTGCCAAGCACGGTGCTCCCACACCAGAAGCACTCTGCGAAAGTGCGCTCTATCACGCCGCCTTGCTTGAAAAGTTTGATTTTTACGATACCGTGATCTCGATCAAGGCATCCACCGTTTCGGGCATGATCGCGGCAAACCGTCTTCTCGCAGACGCATGCCCGTATCCGCTCCATCTTGGCGTCACCGAGGCAGGTGGCGGTGACCGCGGACTGATCAAAAGTGCCATTGGCATCGGCGCTCTGCTTTGCGACGGCATCGGTGACACGCTTCGTGTGTCGCTGACCGATGATCCCGTGCTTGAGGTCGATGCGGCAAAGAAGATCCTGCAGGGTATTGAGCTGGAGGGTCAATGCGGCATGGATATCGTGAGCTGTCCCACCTGCTCCCGCACGAAGATTGATCTGATCGCGCTCTCCAAGCGCTTTGAGGATGCCGTGCGTGCAGCGGGACTTGAGGACGTTCCCGTAAAGGTCGCTTTGATGGGATGTGTTGTAAACGGCCCCGGAGAAGCAAGAGAGGCAGACGTTGGAATTGCAGGAGGAATCGGTGAGGCGGTGCTCTTCCGTCACGGCGAGATCGTGGAAAAAATCCCCGAGAGCGCCATCATTGACCGACTTTTGCAGGAAATCCGTATTTTGAAAGAAACAAAATCAGTATGAGTCGAAATTTACTTGAAATTTTCAATCGCTACTCACCTTCAACTGAATATACCGAAATTCTGGGCTCCGCAAATGCCGACAGCATTGTGTTGCGTGCCGACAAGGAAAAGCGCGCGATATCAGTGAGCGCCGAGTTTCCGAGGATCATTCCAAGACGCACGCTCTATCAGATCGAGGAGGAAATCCGTCTCGCTTACGAGCTCAATTACGTGCAGATTTGCCCTATCTATCCGAACAACGAATTTGACGTATCCCAGGTGCCCGATCTGCTGATGGAAACTAACCGACGCGGAATCGTTGCAAGAGGCTTTTTCAATCATTGTGAATACCGCTACCATAACGGGGAATTGAACATTGAAATTCCGATTCCCGACGGCGGCGTGGAATTGATTTACGATGCCGCAACGCCCGCTCTGATGGAGAAGATCGTGCAGGAATCCTTTGGAACGAAAATTCACGTTGTAATCCGTCGGGCAGAGGATTTTGATCTGACCGCTCTCCAACAGGCACGGGATATTCAAATTCAGGAAATGAGCCGTCAGGCTGCACTTGCCGAGGTGGAATATCAACGGTCGGCGCAGGCGCAGGAAACACATGAATCGGCGCCCGTTGAGGACGAGCCCGAAATGCTGCCGCGCGCAGCGTCGATCTATGAAGGCGAGGTCATTCCCGAGCAGGGGGACGGCACCTGGAAGATCGGACATATCACCTTTGACGTTTCCTCGCCCGAATACGTATTTGGTGACGCATTTGAAATCCATCCTACCGCGATCGCCTCGATTACAAAGCCGCAGAAAAATATCGTCATCCTCGGAGAGGTGTTCAATTTCAAGCGTGATGAAAACCGCACAGGGGACAAGTTTGATATCAGCTTCGATATCTTTGACGGAAACGCCTCGATCGAGCATCGCTCCTTTGGTATGGAGCTTGAGGCTGCGAACGAGCTTTGCGGTTTAATCAAGGACGGATGCATCGTTGCCATGCGCGGGTATGCAAAGCGCATGACGCGGAAAGGGAAGACCGATCCGGACTTTACCTTCTTCTATTCCGACATTGCCAAAATCGGCAAGATCACCCGCAAGGATAAGGCAGAGAAAAAGCGCGTGGAGCTGCATCTGCACACCACGATGTCAACGATGGACGCTCTGATCCCTCCCGACGTTGCGGTCAAAACCGCACTCAAATGGGGACACCCCGCCGTGGCAATCACCGACCACGGAAACGTGCAGGGCTATCCGGAAGCAATGCTGGCGCTTGAAAAGGCAGGCAAGGATAGCGATTTCAAGGTCCTCTACGGCATGGAGGCATATTTTGTAAACAACACCACCGGCGCGGTTTCCGGCAAATGCGATCCCAAATTTGAGGCTGAATGCGTGGTGTTTGATATCGAAACCACGGGTCTCTCGGTTCAAAACTGCAAGATCACCGAGATCGGCGCCGTTAAAATCCGAAACGGTCAGGTAATTGACCGCTTCAACACCTTTGTTGATCCCGAATGTCCGATCCCCGAGGAAAACACCAAGATCACAGGGATCACCGACGAAATGGTGGCAGGAGCTCCCAAATATTCCGAGGCCTTGGCTGCCTTTTTCGAGTTCATTGGCAACAATGAGGCGGGGCGTGAGTATAAGCCGCTTCTGATTGCACACAATGCAAACTTTGACATCGGCTTTATCCGCTATTTCGCAGGTCTTGCGGGATTGCCGTTTGAAAATCCCTATCTTGATACGCTGGCACTCTCCCGTCACATTCATTCCGATCTGAACAAGCACACACTCGATGCGCTTGCAAAGGCATATGAGCTCGGAGACTTCAACCATCACCGTGCCTGCGATGATGCCGAGATGCTGGCAAAGATCTTTTTCTGCATGATCGACACCATGAAAAAGCTCGAGATTCTTGATTATCCCGCTCTTGAGCGTGACATGACAGAAAAAACCGATCCGCTCAAGCTCAAGCCCTATCACCAGATCATTCTGGTAAAGAACAAGGCAGGACTGAAAAATCTCTATAAGCTGATCTCGTTGAGCTATTTGCAATATTTCCGTCGCCGTATGCCGCGTAATCCGCTGATTCCCAAAACCGTTCTTGAGGAGCATCGTGAGGGACTGATCATTGGCTCTGCTTGCGAAGCAGGTGAGCTGATGCGCGCAATTCTTGAAAACCGCCCCGAATCCGAGATCGAGGAAATCGTGAATTTCTACGATTACCTCGAAATTCAACCGATCTGCAACAACCGCTTTCTGATCGACGAGGGAACGGTTGCAGACGAGGAGGGATTGCGCAATCTCAACCGACGCGTGGTCGAGCTCGGAGCGCGCTACAACAAGCCCGTTTGTGCCACCTGTGACGCACATTTTCTCAACAAAGAGGACGAGCTTGGACGCAAGATTCTCATGGCAGGCATGAAGTTCAAGGATGCCGACCGCGACGTGGGACTCTACTTCAGAACCACAGAGGAAATGCTTGAGGAGTTTGCTTATCTCGGCGAGGAAAAGGCATACGAGGTTGTGGTGACCAACACCAACATGATCGCAGATCAGATCGAGCGGATACGCCCGATCCCCGAGGGCTCTTACACCCCCGAAATGGAGGGTGCGGAGCAGGAGCTGCAGGACATGTGCTGGGAGCGTGCAAAAAAAATGTACGGCGACCCACTCCCCGAGCTTGTTTCGGCACGCCTTGACCGAGAGTTGACCTCGATCATCAAAAACGGCTTTGCCGTGCTTTATCTGATCGCACAGCGTCTGGTGCATTACAGCGAGGAGCAGGGCTATCTTGTCGGCTCGCGTGGCTCGGTGGGCTCGTCCTTCGTTGCAACGATGGCGGGTATTTCCGAGGTAAATCCGCTTCCGCCACATTACTACTGCCCAAATCCCGAATGTAAGCACAACGAGTTTATCACCGACGGCAGCTACGGCTCGGGCTTTGATTTGCCCGACGCAAATTGCCCGAAGTGCGGCACAAAATACAAGGCAGACGGACACGATATCATGTTTGAAACCTTCCTTGGCTTCTACGGTGACAAATCTCCCGATATCGACCTGAATTTCTCCGGAGACGTGCAGGGGCGCGTTCATAAGTACACCGAGGAGCTCTTTGGTGAAGGGCACGTATTCCGTGCGGGAACGCTCGGCACGCTTGCCGACAAAACGGCTTACGGCTACGTTGCAAAGTACGTTGAGCAAAAGGGAATCAGTCTCCCTCGCGCCGAAATGAACCGCCTTGTGATGAATTGCGTGGGTGTGAAAAAGACAACGGGACAGCACCCGGGCGGCATCATCGTTGTACCGCAGAAATATGACGTGTATGACTTCACCCCCGTTCAGCATCCCGCCGATGATCCCAACTCGGATATCATCACCACGCACTTTGCGTTTTCCTATCTGCACGATACCATCCTCAAGCTCGACGAGCTTGGACACGATATGCCAACCAAATACAAGTGGCTTGAGACCTTCACCAACACCTCGGTTCTCGACGTTGCGATGAATGACCGCTCGGTTTACGATCTTTTTGAATCGACAAAGCCGCTTGGTATTGAGCCAGAGGAAATTGAGGGCTGCACCATCGGAACCTACGGACTGCCCGAGCTTGGAACGCCCTTTTTGCAGCAGGTGCTGCTCGACGCAAAGCCCAAAAACTTTGCCGACCTGCTCCAGATATCGGGACTGACGCACGGAACGAACGTGTGGCTCGGAAACGCCCAGGACCTGATCAAAGAGGGAACCTGTAATATTTCGCAGGTTATCGGCACACGTGACGGTATCATGCTTGATATGATCCGATACGGACTTGATAACTCCACCTCATTCAAAATCATGGAGGCGGTGCGAAAGGGAAAAGGGCTTACGCCCGATTGGGAAGCTGACATGCGTGCGCATAACGTGCCCGAATGGTACATCACGTCCTGTAAAAAGATCAAATATCTTTTCCCGAAGGCACATGCCGCCGCATACGTTATGTCGGCAATCCGCCTTGCGTGGTATAAGGTTCACCAACCGGTTGCCTTCTATTGCACCATGTTCACAGTTGCCCCCAACGGATTTGACGCTCAGATCGTGCGAGGCGGAAAGGCGAACGTGGTTGCGGTAATGCGCGACATCCAAAAGCGCGGAAAAGAGGCCTCACCCAAAGAGCAGGCAAGCATTTCTACACTCCAGCTCATCAATGAGGCAATGGCACGCAAGGTTCGTTTTTTGCCGGTTGACCTGCAAAAATCACACGCCTTTATCTTCCAACCCGAGGACGGAGCCATTCGCATGCCGTTCTCATCACTGCCCGGACTTGGTGACACCGCCGCCAAGAACATCATTGAGGCACGGGAGGAGGAACCATTCTTCTCGGTGGAGGACCTGCAAATTCGTGCCAAGCTGAGTAAGTCGGTAATCGACATGCTCCGCGCCAACGGAGTTCTCGACAACGTAAGTGAAACCGACCAGCTCACCATTAAATTCTAACCGTTAAATTCTAAAAAAAAGAAACCTCACATCGGTCAGCCGACCTGAATGTGAGGGTTCTTTTTATGTAATTATGCGGACAGGAAATTACTTCAGATTTGCGATCACACGGTCAACCCATGCCATAATCGCAGCCTTTTCCTCGGGCTTAACCGAGCCGCCGAAGATCGGCAGACCGCCCTTAACGTAGAGCACCTCGTCGATGACGTTGGTGCCTGCCTCGGAAAGGATCTCCTTGAGGCGAGTTGCAGCCTTATCGTCGCCGTCGATCATCAGAGCAACGTTTTGTGCGCGTGCCTTGGTCAACTCACGGCAGAACAGACGGACGCTGTCACTCACGTCACCCTTGGCGGAAACAGCCAGGATCACGATGCGCTCCTTATCGCAGGAATATGCAGGGGGAATGACGTCGACCGAGTTGAACGCCAATTCCTTTTCTGCCTTGATCATGTTTGCAATGTTTTTGATCTTCGGCTTACCCGAAGCATACAGAATTCTCATTTTGATAGCCATTTTCATATCCTCCTATGAATGACAATGTTTTCTATACCGTTATTATACCATATATTACCGAAAATTGGAATGGTTTTTTGAAAAATATACAGTAGAAAATGTAAACTTTTTTACGAATTTGAACCTATTGCCGATTTTGGCGCATAATTTCAAACGCCATCACGGTTGCAGCAGAGGCTGCCGAAAGCGAGCCGCGGAACGTGCGCCCATAATCAATGCGAACGATTTGATCGGCAAGGCTCAAAAGCCCACGGGAAATGCCACGCTTTTCTCCGCCAATTACCAAAAGGATCGGGAATCGAAGATCGGTTTCATAGAGCGATACCGAATCACGGATGCCTGCACAAAGGATTTGATAGCCGCATGCATGGAAGCTTGTCGAAAGCTGTTCTGCGTCCGCAACGTAGAGAGGGATCAGCTCCGATGTCCCTGCCGAGGCACGCGCCACAATACCAGCTGCACTCATCCAATTGCGCTCGGGTAACACAATCCCGTCAACGCCTGCAGCATAAAGAGAGCGCACGGTGTAGCCGAAATTATAGGGGTCCTCCACGCCCTCCAGATAGACGTAAAAGCCGTTTGGCTTGATTAGCTCATGAGAGAGCGGAGGAATGGTGCGCTCGTTGCAAAATGCAAGGATTCCGCCGTGCGTGTGTCCGATCGAGGCTGCGTCGATCTCCTCGGCGGAGCGAAATTCGATCGAAAAACCAAGCTCATGTGATTTTGCAACAAGAAATCCAAGCTCACGTGATTTGCTTTTCTTTTTTGCAGAATCAAACCACACGGAAAGAACTCTGCGGTTGTTTTGATCGGAGCTGTTGAGGAGCGCCGAGATCGACGTCATTCCCTCAAAGACGTTGGAGGGTGCGAATTTTTCGTTTTCTTTTTGTAACATAATCTTCTGTCCGTTTGTTCTATTTTTTATTTGAGGTCATATAATGCTATCAGAGTGAGAAGGACGGAGGCAACCGATATGATGATAGCAGATTGGGGCGGCAGAGAGCGATGCGTGGTGTTGGGCGAATATCTGATCACCCATCAGGCAACCGTGCGATCCGCGGCACAGGTGTTTGGGGTGAGCAAGAGCACAGTACATAAAGACGTAACACACACCCTCAAGAGCGTAAACCGCGGGCTCTATCGAGAGGTGCAAAAGCTACTGTTCAAGAACAAGCAAGAGCGTCATCTGCGTGGCGGTGAGGCAACGCGCCTCAAATACTGCGAACGGGCGCAGCAACACCGGGAAGGAGAGTAGGGCATACCTCAAATCCGACTCGTTGACATTCATTTCCGCCAGAAATAGAGATTTTGACGCAGGATCGTTTGAATATCGGCAACCGACATCGCCTTGTGTGCGGCTTCGATATAATAGGGAAGATCGAAAAAATAGGTCTTTCCGAGCGTGGTGATCTCACTGCCAAGCAGTACGGTTTGATTGTTTCGCAGGAGCTTTACCATCACCGCACGTGCATCTGCATCGGTGAGCGACTGATAGTGAAATTGAAAAACGGCGTGCGGAATTCGCATCAGCTTTTCTAAAATTTCCGTTGGATACATCAAAACGCAGGTGTCGAACGAGGTGAAAAGCAACCGCTTGAAATGGGCACGATACAGGAGACGATTGATCTCGAAGTCGATCCAATCGGCATACTCTGCGATCGGCATCCGGAGTGCAAGATAGCCTTGCTTCGTAAAGCAGAGGCGGTCAAGTCCTTCAACCAAATGCAGTCCGGGCTCCATTTGCACGCGAGCAGTCAAGCGTGCCTTCATGCCTGTCGGCAAATGCGGCTTCAGGCGTTCAAAGGCAAGGTCGCGTCGAAGCAGAAAGTGAGAAATTGGCTCAACCGAGGGAGAAAAATCAGGCATAAAGCAAACCTGCTCAATCCCGTGATTGTGCAGCACCGAGAGTGCCTCGATCGACTCCTGTTGCGTTGAAATTCCTTCACGCATGCCCGAGAGGAGATGGCAATTCCAGTCAATGTAGCTTGTCATATCTCCTCCTAAAACCAAAGTATGATACACCTGTAAAAATGTACGCGGTGTCAACACCCATATTATACCATACCGCGTTCATCCCGTCAAGTAATTTTTCATGTCCTGTTCCAATCCTGCTATTGCTTATGCAAGGCAGTGCACGAACAGGGCCTTTCTATTTTGTGATTTCTATTGACAAAAGGTGGTGTATATGATATAATGAGAATGAAAAAAGGGAAGGGAAGCGACTTCCCTCTCATAAAAAGCAATGAACGAACCAGCCAGACCATCAAAAAGGAGCTTGAAGAATGAAAAAAATAATATTGATGTTACTTTGTCTTGCATTGCTGATTTCGACTGTTTCCTGTGATCTTCAACCCAATACTGACAATTCAGATCCGACCGATACGGTCGAGGAAACTACCGACGATAATGAGGAACCTACCGCTCACAACGAAGAAACGACCGAGCCCAAAACCCAACCATCCGAAACCGACTCCTCTGAACCTGAGGACACCGCCGACGAGCCCGAGGAGCCGAATGAGCCTTGTGCACACGAGCTTGGTGAATGGGGAGTTTTGACCTCTGCAACCGAGCGAGAGGACGGCACAGAGATCAGAAAATGCACGAATTGCGATTATTTCCAAACAAGAATCCTGCATGCAACCGGCACAGAGGGACTTTTGTTCACGCTCTCGGAGGATGAAAAATCCTATTCTGTCAGCGCAGGAGCTGCCATAGCGGGTGATGTATTTATTCCGGCATATCACAACGGGTTGCCGGTCACAAGTATTGGATATATCGGATTGTCTGACTCAGATTCTGAACCGGAGAATATGGAGCTCGGAAGCTATGCCTTTTATCAATGCAGTGAGCTCAAATCGGTTGTGATTCCGTCCACCGTGACCGTGATCGGTGATGCAGCTTTTGCAGGCTGTATGGAGTTAAAAACAGTCATTCTTCCGTCTGCGGTTTCCGAGATTGGGGACGGCGCCTTTATGCAATGTGAAAAATTAGAAAGCATTGCGCTTTCGGAGACGCTCACCACAATCGGCGATATGGCATTCATGGGTTGTAAAAGCCTGAGAAGCGTTGTGATACCCGCGAGCATAGAAAAAATCGGTGAATATGCGTTTGCATTGACCGAAACAGAAAATCCTTTTAGCTACTACCATAGCGACATCAAGATTTCCATTTCCAACACCGATGTAATTCTGATTTTGCGGGAATTCTCATCGTTCTTTTCGTGGGGCGTTGAAATTTACTGTCTTGACGGGAACGGAACCGAGAATTTGATTAAGACCATCACGTTCGACAACAGCAGCATGTCGCCATTTTCAAACGGTAACTTTGAAGTTGTCAACAACAATGACAATACCTTTACCATCCGTGCGGGAGATTCTGAAAATATCGGAAAATGGATAGATCAGACATTTGATATTCCGCAATGCATCAGCTTATTTGTCCCCAAGGCAAAAGATACAGTTATGGTGTTTTACGGTGGAAATAACAGCGACGCATGGGACAAAATCAATATTGCCGACGGAAATGCAAGACTTGCAAAAGATAATGTGACGGTAAAAGTGAGCGTTGTCTATTATTACAGCGAAACGCAGCCGACCGTGCCGGGCAATGATTGGCACTACGTTGACGGCGTACCCGTGGTATGGGAATCATAAAACAGGAGATAATTCTTTGACAATTCATGAAAAAAAACGGGGTAAGACAGAATCCACTTGTTTTTCCCCGTTATCTCGATCCCCTCAACTATACAAAATGATGACGTGGGTTTTGTTTGAAAACATAAGGCGGAAACGTGGAACAATTCAACCTAAAAAAACCAACCGAGAATTGCGGAGCGTTTCCAACCATCGAGTTTTCATACAAAACCCAAATTTTGTAAGTGCATTGACTCACTGCAAAGCAGTGGCACGGTAGTTGGGGTTGATGGCAAGATCGCGCGCGAGGAAAGATAAAAAAACCGATGGTTCAGTTACTTTTCTCAAAAAAATCACCGAGAAGGGCTTGACAATCCTTCCAGAACGTGTTAAGATACAAATACAATCAAATAGCCCCCAAAGGATTTGGCGGTCCAGAGGGGGCGTAAATTAAGCGTATAACGAAACCGCTTGCGGTTTCTTCCTTGAGATGCGCCCGGCTCGCCACCCACAAAAGGCTTTGGCTTTTGTGGGTATTGAAACGAGCCGGAACAAGCGCATGAGAGCGTAGCGCAGCGGAGCGTACCATCTGCCACCAAGCGTCGAACGAGCAGGCGAAGTAGTTGGGAATACCGCCCCGAAGGTGCTCAGAACGAGCGCAGGAGCTCATCACCTTGGCTACCCGAGATCGCGGAGCGATCTCCCAAAGCGCGCATAGCGCGCGTCTCCTTTTCTGCCCATTGGGGGAAATGGAGCGCGCGATAGCGCGCGTGGGCAACCTTACCGCGTCATAGGTTGCCCGATAAATTGACAAAAACAAAAAACAACTATACCCGAAAAACGGAGGAAACAAGAGAAAAACGAAGGAAACTGCATGATAAATGGAAATTAGAATCATTCTCGTTTTCTCAACTCAAATTGACAAAAATGCACGTTTTCTCATACACAGATAACCTCATAAAAGACACCAAAAAAGCAAACTTCCGCGAGGAAGTTTTTTCTATTTCAGGAGAGCGATACTCGCGTCAACAGAAGGAAACTATCTCCAACGGACAGAAGGCAAAACAACACCGCGCGCGGCACCTTTACAATACCCCCAACTATACAAAATTTATCTTTTGTATAATTGTATGTATAAAACAAAAGCCGAGATTCATGGCTCTCTCCCCCTATCTAAACTATCAAAAACGAAGGGGGGGGGGCTATTTGAGAGACTCACGCCCTTCGTTTTTGATAGAAGATGCAGAGATGTGTTCTTCCTCTGTAATCAATCAGCTCGGTTTTGGAAATGCGTACCATGCCGCATTTCTCCATCACTCTTTGGCTTGCAACGTTTTCCTCAAAGGCTCCTGCCATGATCTCCTCAAAGCCAGCCTCAAAGAGGTGCTTAATGATCGCTTGCAGGGCTTCGGTTGCAAAGCCTCGGTTATGGTACTTTGGGCGCAGGGCATAGCCAAGCTCTATTTGAGTTCCCTCAATCTCGGTATCATTGATCAGCCCGATCAACTCTCCGCGATAAGAAATCGCAAACACATAGCGATCCTCTCTCTCGGACAACTCACGAATGCGAGCGCAAAGTGCCTCCGCCTCCCCTCTGCTTGAAAAATCGGGAAGCATATAGGTCTGCTTCACCTGCTCATCGGTAAAGAGGTCAATCAGAGATTCCCGATCCGATTCAAGAATTTCGCGCAGCTCCAGGCGCTCCGTTTGAACTGTCTTTTTCATGTTCGTACTGTTTCCTCTGAAAAATTTTGTATCATTCAAATGCTCAGGGCTTCTTCCTGAAAAGATCGCTGATGATATTTTTAGCGTTCACTTCAAAGAGGACCGAAAGCGTTTTTTGTATCGTTTTGTGCACGTGCGGATCGAGGCTACTTCCCTTCTGCAGCCACCGATTTTTGGTGAGCGAAATCAAATCGGTCAGCGTTGCGGCATTGTCGGAGGAAAGCACCTGATAGAGTGCCTCAACAAATTGCTCACGCTGCTCAGGGGTCATTTGTTTAATCCATTGATTCAGCGTGCGGTCAAGTCGCTTGCTCTCCCCTGTTACGTTTTTGAGATGCACAAACGAGCCTCCCATCACGTCCCAGGAAAGTCCATCATGCTGAAAAAGTCCCGCCTGACGGCTCTTGACCACAATATAGTTCTCATCATGTTCCAAAAGCATTCCAACAACTGAAGATTGCGGCACAAGCGTGTGAATGATGGGACGAAGCTCGATATAATCGAGATTGTTAATCATGCCGCTCCCGAATCCAGGACCGTCATTGCTCCAAATTGCGGAGAGGCGTTTCTTAATACTCGGTGCACAATGAACCGCCGCATACACTGCAAGATTACCGCCCTTGCTATGCCCCGTGATGCGGATATTACTCCCTGCATAATGCGCAGCCGCATCGTTCAGATATTCCAACGCCTGCTCCTGTGCAGGAACCACACTCAAAAAGCTCATGTTGAAATTTTCCTTCCATCCAACGAGCGTATCGTCTGTTCCGCGATATGCGATCACAGCGCTACCGTCCTCGGGAAGAAATGTGGTTGCAGAAAATTGCATTTCCTTTTGTAAGTCGATCTTGTTCACGTGCGCCCTCATTTCAATCGAACGAAAGCGCCTCGTATCCTTCAGTGCTCGAAAAAGCGTTACAATCCCTTTTGGAACAATCAATCCCATCGTGATTTTTTTGGGATCGGGATTTTTTGCAAAAAAGGTATTTGCCGCCGCCTTGATCGGCACGGAGCTACCATCATGCTCGGGAGGAACAATCTCACTCAAATCGAGATAGGTCAGGAGAGAAAGAATCAGGCTATCCACCTCGTTGAAGGGCGATTCCTTGAACGAAAGATCGCCGCGCCACTTCACGTAATCAATCAGTGTTCCCAATTTTATCGTTTCCCCCTTCCCTATTTCTCATATCTAAAAAATATCAATAACCGTGATAAAGACGCTTGCTTTCATAGTAGGGCTCGCATGTGAGACGCACGCCCAGCTTTTTCATCGTAACTTCATCATTTTCCGAAAGAATCACCGACGAGTGCATCTCGCAGTTACGCAGACGCGGCAGCTGTGCCTGTGCAGACGCTGCGATGGGATCGGATACCGCACAGATCGACAGTGCGATCAAAAGCTCATTCGGATGCAGACGGGGGTTTTTACTGCCAAAGGTTTTCACCTTGAGATTGGTGATCGGCTCCAGAATTTCGGGTGAGATCAGATCAATGCGATCGTCGATCCCAGCCAAGTTTTTCAGGGCATTCAAAATTGCCGCTGACGTAGCACCAAGCAAGCGCGAGGTTTTGCCCGTGATCATGGTTCCGTCTGCCAATTCGATTGCCACGGCAGGCTTTCCACCCGTCAAAGCCGATTTTTCGCATGCAACGCCTGCAACCTTGCGGTATTCCACGTCAATTCCTGCAGACTGCATGATTAGCTTGAGCTTGTCAACGTCTCTGGCATCTCCGCTTCCCTTTCTTTGATTAGAAAGCGCTGTATAATAGCGTCTGACGATCTCCATTCTTGCGGCATCACAAACGGCATCATCATCCACGATACAATTTCCAACCATGTTCACGCCCATATCTGTTGGAGACTTATAAGGAGAATATCCGTGAATACGTTGGAACATCGCATTCAAAACGGGAAAGATCTCAACGTCGCGGTTATAGTTGACAGTGGTTTTTCCGTATGCCTCCAAATGGAAGGGGTCGATCATGTTCATATCGTTGAGGTCTGCGGTTGCTGCCTCATAGGCAATGTTAACGGGATGCTTGAGCGGAAGATTCCAAATCGGGAAGGTTTCAAATTTTGCGTATCCAGAGCGAATTCCGCGCTTGTGGTCATGGTAAATCTGGCTCAAACAGGTTGCCATTTTGCCGCTTCCCGGGCCGGGACCCGTGATTACCACGAGCGAGCGCGAGGTTTGGATATAATCGTTTTTGCCGTAGCCCTCGTCGCTCACAATGTGGTCAATATCCGAGGGATATCCCGCGATCAGATAATGACGGTAAACACAAACGCCGAGCGACTCCAGGCGCTTTTGGAATTTGATTGCAGCGGGCTGATCCTGCCAACGAGTCAGCACCACGCTCCCCACGTAAAGTCCAAAGCTACGGAATGCGTCGATCAAACGAAGTGTATCAAGATCGTAAGTAATGCCAAGGTCGCCACGCACCTTGTTCTTCTCAATATCATTGGCGTTGATGGCAATTACCACCTCTGCCTGATCCTTGAGCTGGATGAGCATGCGGATTTTGCTATCGGGAGCAAATCCGGGGAGAACGCGTGCGGCGTGATAATCGTCAAAGAGCTTTCCGCCAAACTCGAGATAGAGCTTTCCGCCAAACTGATCAATTCTCTCGCGGATATGCGAGGACTGCATTTCTATATATTTTTCATTGTCAAATCCAATTTTATACATCGTTCGATTCCCTTTCCTTTACGAATTCAAACGGTAAACGCCGTCGGCATCGGTTGTGAGAGATGCATTGTAAAAGGCATCCATTGCGCGGATGAGATAGTCGGTGTCGCGTGCTCCTGCCGTTTCATAGCAGGAATGCATTGCAAGCTGTGCCATTCCGATATCAACCGTCAGGAGCGGCACCTGCGTGTTGGAAATGCTGCCGAGCGTGGAGCCACCGGGCATATCGCTGCGGTTTGCGTAATATTGGATCGGAACGTCGGCGCGGCGGCAGATCTCCGAAAAGATCGCGCAGGAAACGCCCTCGGTTGCATACTTTTGTGCCGCGTTAAATTTGATCACCACACCGCCGTTGAGTCTGGGCGAATTCTCTGCATCGCTCAATTCGGGATGATTGGGGTGCTTTGCATGACCGTTATCGGCAGAAACCATCATCGACGAGGCGAGCAGACGGCGCTTATCAGCACCGATCGACTCGCAAATACGGTCGAGGACGTCGGATAAGAACACAGAAGCCGCGCCCTGCTTGGTGGAGCTGCCGGTTTCCTCGTTATCGGCGGCGTAGTAGACCGTTACGGCATTCGGATTTTTCGTGTGGCAGAAGCCCTCGAGTGTGCCGAATGCACACATGAGATTATCAATGCGAGGTGATGAGAAGAACTCATATCCTGCGCCCCAAACCGTTCCCGGTGTGCGACAAACAACGTAGAGGTCCATCCCTGCGATCTCCTCGACCGCACAGGAAAGCTCCTCTGCCATGAGATTGAGCAGTGCATCCTTCCCCTCTCCCTTTTCGGCAAAGAGCGGCAGCATATCCACGGCGGGATTGAAGGTGTATCCCGAGTTTACCGAGCGATTGAGATGGATCGCAACGTTGGGGATCAGAAGCAAATCGCGGTCGATTTTTACGGTTTTTGCTGAGAAAACGCCATCCCTGGAGAGGATCACGCGACCTGCAAGGGTGAGCGGTCGGTCAAGCCAGGAAGACAGAATGGTGCCACCGTAGACCTCTGTATTGAGGCGGATATAGTGCTCGCACGCCACGCGCTCCGAGCGACTCTTGAGCTTGAACATCGGAGAGTCGGTGTGCGATGCAGCGATCAGAAAATGCTCGGGAGCATTTTCCGGCAGACGGAATGCGATCACAGACGATTGGTTACGGGTTACAAAGTATCCCTCCCCAGGCGTCAAATCCCATGCGTCTCCCTCACGCAGGCAGGTAAAGCCCTCGGCAACAAGGCGCTCTGCAACCGTTTCCACAGCATGGAACGCGGTGGGGCTATTTTCAATAAAGCGGAGCAAAGCCTCCGTGCTTTTCTGTTGATTGCAATTCATAAGAAACCTCCTGCCATATCTCAAACAATACAGATATATTATATCACATTCAAAAATTAAAATCAACACAAGAGCGCGATTTTCAAAAGATTTTTTTCAATAAAAAAGGAGTCCCGTCAAAATCCGAGGATCTGACGGGGCGTTCCTGTTTGTTTGCGTATTTTACCCTTCATAAACACATTCTGAATAATCAATTAAAGGGGGGCGTAGCTATCAATCGTGTCGAAAAACATATTCGCTGTTTTCGGGCATCTTAAATTTCTCATTATCCCCGTTATCAATTAGAACAAGTGTATCTTTATCTGTAATTTCAAAAACAAAAACGGTACTTTGCGAAGTTGCGGTAATTCTATTGCCCTTTACAATAAAAGCCCCTATTTCGGCGTAAGAAAAAACCTCTCCTTCCCCCATACGAAAGGTATGATCTTCAAAATTTAATCGCAAATAGGGAGTCAAAAATTCATCAAACTCTCCCTCCATATAGTATATACCGGAAGGAAGGTCGCAGGGATCCGACTTTGTATTTTTACAAGCCGCCGATCCAAGAACAACAATTATTGAAAGAAAGAAGGCTACCATTCTTTTCATACTTTAATCCTCCGTAGTTCTTTTTATAATTCAGTTCTTTTTATAATTCATTGTAACATAAAAGCAAAAAAATGTCAACAGTGATATATGGTCATATCAAATAAAAAAAATCCTCGTTCATTTGAACGAGGATTTTTTTTGCCTTAAACGTGATAAAAGGTGTCTGAACAAGGGTAATTGCGAACAAAAGGTGTCCGATTCTATGACAGTGCAATGCGATGCACAATGGGATAATATGTTTCCCAATCTACATCTATTTTTGGGGATTGCGTTACAATGTAAATTGATTTGTCCCATAAAGCAATAGGATCGTAATCGTCCCGAGATCCTTCCAATTCCAATGACTCTAAAACATTTCCATCATAATCTATCCTGTAAATAATGGTGCTTTTCTTTTTGCTCATGGCAAAATAAATATTGTTGTTTATCTGCAAAAAATTGCAAGTTCCTTTGGTGTTAAAATCAAAAATAATCTCACCGCTATTGATATCCAACGAATAAAAATGACCGCCCATTCCCGCCGTGCCGAAGATAAGTCTATTTCCGTTTTTAACGATATCTGTATAAAGATAGCCTCTTAAACTTTTTTTCCACAGTAATTTATCATTTTTCAAACAAGCATAGCCCCATTCTCCTTGATGGGTTATGCGATACTCTCCAAAAATAAAATCGTCCTCGCTGTAATGCTCCGGAGGTTTTCTTGTGTTGTAGCATTCTTTGTTCTTTTGGACATCATCTATATTCTGATTACAGTTGACAATATCTCCACTATCAATATCAAACATGATATCGGATATTGGGAAAATATTCGATGAATAGAAAAAATAATATTTTAAGTAATTATTTTCTTGTAGCAATGCACCATGAAACCAAGTATTGTAAATAGATGGCAAACTTTTTGACCAGATTCTTTTCATAATCAAACCACCTTTCTTTACTCTATTATATCACACTTTCAGAGAAAAATAAATCAAGGCGTAGCCTTGTATCTTTAATGAAATCGTGCTACGCACGATGAAATCCGAGCAATCTCGGATGAAATCTTCGGCGTGCCGCCTCAGATGAAATTAAATCCGCCTTCATCTCCTGCCGCAAGGCAGATTTCATCGCGAAGCGATTTCATCCACGATAGTGGATTTATTCCGCAGAAGGCGGATTTAGTTGAAAAAAGCACATATTTGTCAGTAGACAAATATGTGCTTTTTTCTGGTGGAGACAGCTGGGGTATTACAAACACTATATATAGTGCTTTATTTGTCGCTGTTAACACAATATGTTGTGTTAATAAAGGCGATGAAATAATTTGGTAATATTTCGAGCAAAAACAAACCAAGTTGTCCACCTAAAATAATATCTCTTGTTAAGGCTCTAAACTTTTTCTTAAACAAGCAACCGACTCGGAAATCGATTGAATTGCGTATTCCACTTCTTCCCGCGTAGTGTATCTTGAAAGAGAAAATCGCACAGTTCCCAAAGATCTGAAATCGGATATTCCCATCGACCTCAAAACTCTGCTTGGCTCGGTATCCCCATTGCAGCACGCCGATCCCGTGGAGCAATACACATCATAAAGCTCAGATAGCATTGAGACCAAGCTATCGCCATGAACCCCCTCAAAAGATACATTGAGTATATGCGGAACCGATCCTTCCATACATCCGTTGAGAACCACGCCCCCAACCTTTTCCTTCAATCCATTCCACAGGAGTTTCTTTAGATCATAAGCCCTGTTTGACGTTTGCACATTATGCGTCTGCTCGCAGAGTGCCACCGCCATGCTCACAATACCAGGCACGTTTTCTGTTCCTGCTCTCAATCCATTCTCTTGAGAGCCGCCAAGGATAAAGGGGCGGAACCTCCAGCCGGTCGGCAAAACCAAAGCGCCTACTCCTTTTGCTCCGTGAAATTTATGCGCTGAAAATGAAAAACTCGCGCAATCCATTCCTTGAAATGTCATATGACCTACTGCTTGTGTGACATCGCAGTGATAAGGCACTCCGTGCGCCCTGCACACGTCATGAATGGACCGAAACGGCTGAATAGTCCCTATCTCATTGTTAACTGCCATAACCGCTACAAAAGCAGTATCAGGGCGTATCGCGCGCTCGACGTCCTCCGCGTGCACAATCCCAATGCTATCGGGATTTACAACCGAGATTTCAAAGCCACGTGTCCTCTTTAGAAATCGGCAATACTCCCATACTGAAGGATGCTCAATGGCCGACACAACCAAATGCCTGCAGCCGCCGTTCATTCCCTCTATGGCATAGTCGTGGAGAATGGCATTGTTTGCCTCGGTAGCGCCGCTTGTAAACACCACGCGCTCAGGGTCCACGCCGATTTGCGCTCCAACAATTCCTCTCGCCTTTTCAACCTCACCCCTTGCTGCAAGCCCCATGCTGTGCACGGACGAGGCATTCCCCCATCCCTCGCGCATAACCTCCACCATCGCAGATAACGCCATCTCGCTTATCCTCGTGGTCGCGGCGTTGTCCAAATACGCTTTCATACTTCTCCCTCTCTTTCATCACAAGAAAAGCCCCGCCATTTCAGGCAGGGCGATTTTGCGTCTCTCGACGGGCGGTTCCTCTTTTTACTGTACTCAGCCGCCAAGCCTCCAAACCTGCGTCCCCGCAGGATCTCAAAAGGTTTTGGCATCCATCCGCGCTTGCGACCTCTGACATTCTCTTTCGCCCAGAGGCGGGCTATCGCAACTTACCCTACGCGAACAGATTGGTTGCGGAAGGCGGACTCGAACCGCCGTCCTCTTGGTTATGGGCCAAGCGAGCTACCTACTGCTCTACTCCGCGTTCTTTTGTCAGCCAACCCCTAAACCCTGTCTGCGTACAGGTAAACCCGGTCAGCCCTGCTTTCGCGGTTTCTTTCGCTCGGAAGAAGCGGTGGACCAAAAAGGTAAGAAGCATGACCTTTTCGGCTACTCTATTATATCACATCCCTTCCCGTCTTTCAATACCTTCCATTGCCGTTTTTCCGTCTTTCTTGGAATGGTAGTACGGGGGGATGTGTATAGGCGTTTCCCGGAAAAAATCGCGCAAAATCGACTTGAAAAGCACCCCCGGCGGCGTTCCTTGCTTGCCCGCTCTCGGTCTGCTCTGCTTGTCTGTTGTTATAATATATAATTATATCAACAAAAACAGCGCGAGCGCGTGCGGCGGTCTCGGTGTTTGCCGTGTTTATATCTCGCGAGCATTTCGGCGCGAGGCGGACCGGATCGGCGGCGGGCGCAAAGATTGCGGAACGTCTGAACAATCCCGGCAGGGGATGAGATATATTTATAAAACAATAGGGATATAATAACATATAGGATATATGAATAAGAAAAGATAATAATATAATGGGAAAAGCTTTAATATAAAGGGAAATATATTA
>CAJKPX010000004.1 GCA_905201895.1 uncultured Eubacteriales bacterium
GGGCTCACATGGTGAGCCCCGTCTCTTTTGGCACCCGCAACGGGAATCGAACCCATAACTACCCCTTAGGAGGGGGCTATTATATCCATTTAACTATGCAGGCATTGTGATACGGTATATTATACCACGGTGGAGAAAAAAATGCAAGTCCTTTCGGTTAAGAAACGAAAAAATTTCTCTTTCCAGCTTAAAATCGGGGGTGTTTTATACCAAAAGAGGGGGTGTTTTTTATTTTTTTGCTTTTGTACTTGAAAAATACGCATCGGTAATTTATAATTAAAGGGTAAGAATTTTGCATATTCCGCAAATACGGAGGTTTATTATGACACAAAAGGAACTTTATCAGATCGCGAAGGAGCGCTATGCGGCGATCGGCATTGACACCGAGGCTGCCATCGAGGCGCTCTCCAAGGTTTCGATCTCGATGCACTGCTGGCAAGGCGACGACGTGCGTGGCTTTGAAAATCCAGGTGAGTTGACCGGCGGCATTCAGGCAACCGGAAACTATCCCGGTGCGGCAACCACGCCCGCAGAGCTGATGCAGGACATCGACAAGGCGTTCTCGCTCATTCCCGGCAAGCACAACGTCAACGTACACGCCTGCTACGGCGTCTACCCCGACGGCAAGATTCCCGATCGCGACGCTATCCGCCCCGAGGACTTCAAGCCCTGGGTCGATTTTGCAAAGGCACGCGGAATCGGCTTGGATTTCAACCCCACCTACTTCTCGCACCCCCTCGCTGCCGATGGCACGCTGACCAACCCCAACGAGGAAATCCGTGCTTTCTGGATTCGCCACGGAATTGCCTGCATCCGTATCTCGGAGTATTTTGCACGCGAAACGGGCTTCCCCTGTCTGATGAACATTTGGATTCCCGACGGCATGAAGGAAATCCCCGCCGACCGTTTGGGTCCGAGAATGCGCTACATGGATTCGCTCGATCAAATTCTCGGCTGCGGCTACGATAAAAATCTGGTCAACGTTACGCTGGAGTCCAAGGTGTTCGGCATCGGTCTGGAGTCCTACACCGCTGGCTCTGCCGAGTTCGCGCTCTCCTACGCCACCACGCGCGGCATCGTTCCGCTCATGGACAACGGACACTACCACCCCACCGAGCTGGTATCCGACAAAATCTCGGCTCTGCTCTGCTTCAATCCCAAGATCGCGCTCCACGTCACGCGCGGCGTACGTTGGGATTCCGACCACGTGGTCCGTTATGACGATGAAACCGTTGAGATGATGAAGGAGATCGTTCGCAACGATGCACTCGATCGCGTGATCCTCGCAACCGACTTTTTCGACGCCTCGATCAACCGCATCGCTGCATGGGTGATCGGTATGCGCTCGGTACAAAAGGCGCTGCTCACCGCACTCCTGCTCCCCAACGCAAAGCTCAAGGCACTGCAAGACAGCCTCAACTTTACCGAAATGATGATGCTGCAGGAGGAGATGAAGTTCTTCCCTGTTGGCGACGTTTGGAACGAGTTCTGCGCTCGTGCGGGCATTCCAGGTGACGCGGCATGGTTTGAGACCGTGCGCGAGTATGAAGAAACCGTACTGAAAAACAGATAAAAAACGCAAAATATGAACGGTGCTGCAAAAGCGGCTTTCAAGTTTCGCTGAGCAGCACCGTTTTTCAATCACAAAAAACGTACGGGGAGGTTTTTCTATGCCGCGAAAGGCATCTGTTATGAAATTATATCCGGGGATGGCGGAGGAATACGAAAAGCGTCACGCACAGCTCTGGCCCGAGATCATCGAAGCGATCTATCGCGACGGCTGCAAGAGCTATTCGATCTTTCACGATCCCGAAACCAATCTTTTATTTGAATACCTTGAAATAGAGAATGAAAATGTTTGGGCAGCACGCGGCGGATCCGAGATCATCCAAAAATGGTGGGACTATATGGCAGATATTATGGAAACAAATGAAGACAATAGCCCCGTCTGCCGACCGATCAACGAGGTTTTTCATTTAGAAAAAACCAACCCGTAAACATACTAATTCGATAGCAAGAGGATAAAAGCAAATGAACCGATATTTGATTACCGACTACGGAGTTGCAGAAAACTGCAAGAAACTGCAAACAGAGAAAATTCAAGCCGTGCTTGATCGCTGTTTGAACGGAGGCGGAACCGTTGTGATCCCGAAGGGGCGCTTTTATACGGCGGCGCTCTATCTCCATTCCAACACAACGCTGTATCTTGAAAAGGGTGCCGAGCTTTACGGCAGTGACAACTGCGACGATTATGAAATTTTCCCGATTTCGGAGAAAATCGAGATGCGCTCGGATATGGAGCTGATCACGCAGTATTACGGTACTCCGTGGGAAAGCTATCGCAGAGCGATCATCTCGTCCTACGGCGAGAAAAACGTCTCCATTATCGGAGAATGTGATTCGGTGATAGACGGCGTGAACTGCTATGACCCCAACGGCGAGGAAAAATACCGCGGACCTCACGTGATCTTCTTTTCCTGCTGTGAAAACGTTCTGTTTGAGGGCTACACCGCTCGACACAGCGGCAATTTTCTTCACGAGGCAAATAACTGCAAAAGCCTCACCATGCGGCGCGTGACCTGCCTCGGCGGCTCTGACGGCATTCATCTGCACTGCACCGAAAACGCATTGATCGAGGATTGCCTGTTCAAAACGGGAGATGATTGCATTGCGGGAATCAATATCCGCAATTTGACGGTCAGACGGTGTGTTTTGAACACCTCCTGCAATTTGTTTCGGATAGGCGGCGTTGGAATTCACGTAGAAAACGTGTACGCATACGGTCCCGGCTATTATCCGCATCGAAAAACCGTGGTAAAAGGCAAAAAAAACGAGTTGCCGAGAGAGGAAGGACGCCACAATCTTTTGCAGCTTGTAGAATATTTTGCAAGCACAAACTATCCCTATGAGCCCTCGGACATCCATTTTCGGGACTGCGTAATCGAGAATGCCAAGGGTATTTTGAGATACCTCGCAGATCACGGAAAGCTGCAAAGCGGAACGCATCTCGGTAAATTCACGCTGACGAACGTGCGCTTTACCGATTTGAAGGAAAGCTCCAAACCCATGGCAAACGCCGACGAGCCCTTGACCGTTGTGATGAAAAACGTCTCTGTCTCGTTCCATGAATCTGCCGAATGCTCGGCTCCGTTTACGCTTGAGGAAAATTCCAACACGACTCTGATCGTTGAATAAAAAGCAAAACAAAACGCGGTTGTACCATGCCACCATGATACAACCGCATTTTGTTTTTGATTTTTTTAATATCCCGGCGGCGGCTCGGGGAGCGGCGGCTCCTCTCCGTCCCACACGGGAAGCGCAGACCCGTTCTGCGGATAGGGTGCAGCACTCTGTGCGGACGGTTGACGCTTTTCAAAGTCAAACACTGCCCTGCCGTTCTCGAGCTTGAGTGCCGCCTCGAAGCTCTTGCCCGATTTGGGTGAGATAAAACCGCTGATGATGGGAGTTCTCCCCTTTTCGGTGAGTTCCTTGAGCATGGCAACCGAAATCACGCGACTGCAAATGCTGATATTGACCGAGAATTTGCAGCCATCTTTGTATCCGGAACAGCCGTAAAAGCTTCGCTGACGCTTCATTTCCTTGCCGCAAAGCGGACAGGTTGCAACCACGTCGCCGAAAAAACCCGTGTCGCTCTCCCGCACAAAGCTCTCGTCGGTCTTTTTATCAAACACCTCTTGAATCTCGCGCTCGGCGAGCTTAACGCTCTCCTCCACGCTCATGGTGCCGCGATACACCTTTTTAAGTGCCTGACCAAGCTCGGAGGTTTTGTATTTATCCATCGTGATCTGCATTTGCAAGAGCGATTCGATGAGAAATTCTCCGCCCGGCAGGATGGTGTAAACGTCCTTTTTCAGTTCAATATAACCGCTTTTTCGCGCGTTATCAATGATACCCGTGCGCGTTGCCTCGGTTCCGAGCTCCAATCCCTCAAATATCGCGCGATAGTCCTCGCGGTCATCGCTTCCGATACTGTCCTCGCCGTCCGACGCGGCATCGGCACTCTCCTTTGTTCCCTTTTTCTCGTCCTTGAAGGGATTTTTGAGATAGTTGTTGAGCGTTTCAATCGTATAATGCTTTGGCGGTGAGGTTTCCTTTTCGGTGGGCTTGAAGTCGATATTCACCGCATCTCCCTTTTGGAGCGCGGGCAGGAGCTTGTCCTTTTGGCTGAAATCGTCATATTTCGTCCAACCGCGCTCAACCACCGTCATGCCCTTGAGCGTAAAAGTCTCGAGCTCGCCAACCGCGATCGTGATCTCGGTACGCGAAACGATGCAATCCTCGGCGCAGAACACCGCAACGAAGCGGCGGAACACCGTAGAATAAACCTGCATCTCGCGATCGGTCAACTGTGCCTTTGTGGGAATCTTGTAGGTTGGGGTGAGCGCCGAGTGCGACTCGATCTTGCTATCGTCGAAGATGGTTTTCTGATCCTTAAATTTCACGGGATAACCAAGCTTAGCGCATCCTGCAAGGATCTGACGGATCTTATCCTTTTCTGCCGTTGCAAGATACTCGGAGTTGGTTCTGGGATAGGTCAGATAGCCTTTTTCATAGAGCCCCTGCACGATGGCAAGGCTCTCCTGCATCGACATCTTATATTTTTTACCGAGCACGTTCTGCAGCTTGGAGAGCGAATAGAGCTTGCCGGGAAAGAGCTTTTCCTTTTTGTTCTTGACCCCGGTTACCACCGCACCCGTTTCGTTGTATTTACGGCACATTGCCTGCGCCGCGGGCAATTGATCGCCGTCGAACTTATTTTTTGAGGTGAGCTCCACCACCTCACCGTTGGTTGCCTCACGGCTGACCATGGCAAAATACTTGCCCGGGACGAATTTTCGGATTGCCATATCGCGATCATAGATCGCCTTGACGATCGGCACGATCACGCGCCCTACGCGAAGCAGGGTTCCGGTTTTGATGCTGGCATAACGCGTCAGGTTCACGCCGTAGAGCCAATCAATATAGGTGCGAGCAAAGCCCTCTGCGGCGAGCAAATCGTAGGAGTCCTCCTCCTTCATGTCTGCAAGCGCCTTTGCAACGGTTTGCGGAGTTTGGTCGGGAAGCCAGAGGCGCTTCTGCGTCTTTTTGGTCTTGAGTGCGTTGTTAATACACAAGCGCACGATGATCTCACCCTCGCGGTCGGCGTCGCCGGCGTTGACCACGGTGTCCACGTCCTCGCGGTTGCAGAGTGTGCGGATTACCTCGAATTGCTGACGAACGCCCGAATCGACCTGCTTGTCGGGTCCACGACGCAGCTCAAAGCGGAAATCCGACGGAAAGCACGGGAGATTCTGAAGCGTCCAGCGTTGCTTTTCCCCATTGGTTGGAGTGGGAGAGTACGCCTCAACGTCGCACAGGGAAAACAGGTGTCCGAATGCCCACGTAATCAGGTATCCGCACCCTTCCAGGTAGCCTTGTCGCCGCTGCATCTGTCCGATGCCCGCCGCGATATTGCGTGCCAGGCTCGGCTTTTCTGCAATGATCAGAATCATACCGATGCTCCCCTCCTTCAAACAATACAATACCGCAGTCCTGCCGGAAATTCACGCGCAGAACTGCGGTAGATTCATTTTTGATCCTGTGGATCAGATGAACTTGCGAACGGTCTCGGAAGCCGCGCTCTCATCCATCGAAACGGTCATAGTGAGATTGATGTCAATCTTGCTCACCAGCTTCTCAAGCTCAACAACGAGATTCTCGAATGCGGGAATATCGCCGCGGCAGATCTTAAGCGTACCGTCGATAAAGAGGTCGGTCACGTCATGATTGCTTGCAAGAATACCTGCAATAAAGCCATAGAGCGACTGTGCGTCGGTGATCATGTATTCGTCAGCATCGACCAGACGAGCGGTCGGCTTAATATCATATCTCAGCTTTACACCCTTTTCGATGCAAACAACGTCGCCCTTGGTAACTGCAAGTGCACCGTTGACAAGGTTGATCAGGGTCTTGGTTTTTCCGGTACCTTTTACGCCGATAATTAATTTTAACATAAGCTTATCCTCCATCAAATCCGAGCAGAAAACGGGGTTCTCCGCTCTTGTACTTTCATTATACCAAACTTCGGAAATAAAGTCAAGAGTTTTTCTTGGGTAAGACGTTAATTTTTCAGTCTTTCTTCCAATTCTTTCCGCATTTCCTCATATCCGGGCTTGCCGAGAAGCGCAAACATATTCTTTTTGTATGCCTCGACGCCGGGCTGGTCGAAGGGATTGACCGCGAGCAGGTAGCCCGAGATCGCGCAGGAAAGCTCGAAGAAGTAGAGCAGCTCACCCAGAACAAACTCGCTCTTTTCGCTCACCTCGATGAGAATGTTGGGAACACCGCCGTCCACGTGTGCCAGGATCGTGCCCTGCATTGCGGTCTTCTTAACATAGTTGAGGTCCATTCCCGAGAGGAAGTTGAGTCCGTCGATGTTTGCGGGATCGTTGGGAATCTCAAATGCGCTCTTGGTGTCAACAATATCAACAACAGTTTCAAACATGGTACGGCTGCCGTCCTGCACGAACTGACCGAGCGAATGCAGGTCGGTGGAATAGATCACCGATGCGGGATAGATGCCCTTGAGGTCCTTTCCCTCGCTCTCGCCGTAGAGCTGCTTCCACCACTCGTTGAACATTGCAGAGAAGGGCTCGTAGCTTGCCAGAACCTCCATCGTTTTACCCTTGCGGTAGAGGATGTTACGGATTGCGGCATAGCGATAGCAATCGTTCTTGGAGAGATCAGGGTTGGCATATGCATGGCTTGCTGCTGCTGCGCCCTCCATCAGCTTCACGATATCAATGCCTGCGGCAGCGATCGGGAGAAGTCCAACGGCGGAGAGCACCGAGAAGCGACCTCCAACGTCATCCGGAACCACAAAGGTTTCATAGCCCTCCTCGGTTGCGAACTGCTTGAGCGTGCCGCGTGCCTTGTCGGTGGTAACGAAGATACGGTCCTTTGCGCCTGCCTTGCCGTACTTCTTCTCGAGAAGTGCACGGAACACACGGAAAGCGATCGCAGGCTCGGTGGTGGTGCCCGACTTGGAGATCACGTTGACGCAAACGTCCTTATCCTCGCAGATCGCGATAAGCTCATTGAGTGCGTCGGCGCTGATGCAGTTGCCTGCGAAGTAGATGTCGGGAGTATCCTTTTTGAGCGTGTTATAGAGCGGAGATTTGAGATATTCGATCACGGCGCGTGCTCCCAGATAGGAACCGCCGATACCGATCACGATCAGAACGTCGCAGCTCTTGCGGATTCTTTCGGCGCTTGCCTGAATGCGGGCAAACTCCTCCTTGTCATAGTTCTCGGGCAGGTTGATCCATCCGAGAAAATCCGCGCCGGGACCGGTCTTGCTGCGGAGCATGCTGTCTGCAAGCGTGACCTGAGGCTGGATGCGCTCATATTCGTGCGCGTTAATAAACTGGGAAACATACTTGTCGCTGAGTTTGATAGCCATTGCTTAAAAACCGTCCTTTTTTCAATTCTACCAAACATTATACAACATTTACGCCGAAATTACAAGATGATTTTCAAAAATATATTACAAAAATTCGACACTTTTTTGCTAAAAAAACGGTATTTTGCCTTGTTTTCAAATCAAGGTAAAGCGAGCTGCCATGCGCACAAGTATCTGGAAGAAATTGATGCGATCAACGTCCGACTCCGCTACGATCGGAATCAATCCGATCACGCGCCCACCCGAAAGAAACTCAACCGACCCCAGCGTATCCCCTGCCCTGATCGGTGCCGCAATCCGCTCAGGAAGTGAGATGCGCATCTCCACGCTACCAACCTCACTCTTTGGAAGAACAACCGAAAAAGCGCCATAGGAGATCGGACAGGTGTTACACGCGCCGCCCGTGACAGTGATCGGCTCGGGGGTACCTGCTTCGGTTCGGTAGAGCCCAAAGCTTGCAAAGCCCCAATCGAGCAGTTGGGTTGCGATTGCATTGCGAGCGTCACGCGAGTCGGCTCCCATAATCACGCAAATGAGCGAAAGCCCGTCACGCTCCGCCGTGGCACTCACGCAAAAGCCCGCCTTGGAGGTCGAGCCTGTTTTGAGCCCTGTGCAACCCTGATAAAAGCGAACGAGGCGGTTAGTATTCGTCAAGCCGAATTTCCCATTGCGAATGCTGTCCATCCAGATCGAGCTGTATTGCAGGATCGTTTCATGAGCGACGAGCGCTCGGGACATCAGCGCAATATCGTATGCACTTGTCAGATGATGCTCGGCGGTATCGTCCAGACCCGTCACGTTTTCAAAACACGTTGCCGTCATACCGAGCGCTGCGGCGCGATCGTTCATTTTTTTCACAAATGCGGTCACGCTGCCCGCAATGTGCTCGGCGAGCGCCACCGCGGCATCGTTTGCCGATGCGATCACAACACTTTTGAGTAGGTCCTCCAGGGTCATACGCTCACCCTCCTTGAGATAGACCTGCGAGCCCCCCATTGAGGCGGCGTTTGCCGAGACCGAAACGGTGTCGTCGAGTCGCACTGTGCCGGCGTCGATCGCTTCCATCACGAGCAGAAGCGTCATGATCTTCGTCACCGATGCGGGCGGAAGTGCCTCATCGGAATTTTGCCGATAGAGCACGGTCCCTGTGCTTGCCTCCATTAAAACGGCACTCTTACAGGCAAGATTGAGCGAGCCTTCCTCAATCTCAAGCTCCATTGCCTCCACCTCCCCCTTGATCGGGACGGCTTCGTTTCCCTGCGCGTTGATCGGCAGGAGACCGCCCCAGGGCAAACACAAAAGAATCAAAAGCGCAAAAATTCGCAGATCTCTCGTTTTCATCATTCATCACCTCGTCATAACCTATGCTACAACGAAAAATTTTATGCAAAAAAGAAAAAATACAGATTACAATGCTTGACAAACGGCGCCAAAGCAAATATAATAGAATTAAAATTGAAGAAAAGGATCGAAATGCTATGATCTTATCTACCTCTATCAAAAATCTTTTGAGTCGGTTTGACCCTGAAACTGCGATCCGAATGATGTCACAGGCGGGCTTTGATGCGATCGACTTTTCCTACACGGGCAAGGACTATGCCGCAAAATACTGCGGACCCGACACCGATTCCCCCACCTTTCGCGACTATCTGAAGGGACTTCGTGCAATGGCAGAGGATGCGAGCGTTCCCTTCGTGCACGCGCATGCCCCCATGCCGTCGAGCTCGACAGATCCGATCCGCGACAAGGAGTGCTTTGACGCCATCGTGCGCTCGATCCGCAATTCGTCATATCTCGGAATTTCCAAGATCGTGGTGCATCCCGTCCAGCACCTGACCTATGCCGAGCCGGGTGTTCCCGAGCGCCTTTTTGAGATGAACGTGGAGTTCTACAACCGCCTCAAGCCCTACTGCGAGGAATACAACATGCAGGTTGCGGTGGAGAACATGTGGCAACGCGACGAAAACCGCAAGATCAGTCACTCCACCTGCTCGCGTCCCGCGGAATTTCAGCGCTACGTGGACGCGCTGGACAGCAAATGGTTCGTTGCCTGCCTTGACCTCGGACACGCACGGCTTGTGGATGAGGATCCCGCCGCCTTTATCAAGGCTCTGGGGGGGTCCCGATTGAAGTCCCTGCACGTGCATGACGTGGACGGCGTGCATGACAACCACACGCTCCCCTATCAGGGCGTGATAGATTGGGAGAGCGTGATGCGTGCGCTTGCCGAGATCGGCTATGAGGGCGAATTCAACTACGAGGCGGTTTGTTATCTTAACAAGACCCCGAACGAGCTGCTCCTTGCGGGCATGCGCCACATGGTGGAGGTTGGCAGATACCTGATTTCGCGATTTGAGGCGTACCGCGCGGAATTTCAAAATACGGAAGGCAAGCCACCAATTCTTTGATCCGAGAAATCCTCCCTGCCGGTTGCTTACATGATGCAAAAAAGGCGGTCTCAAATGCACATACATTTGAGACCGCCTTTTTTGTGTTGCCTTAACAATCGCCTCAATTTTTCACCGAGAATTGGTATACGGTGGTGTAATCGTACTTTCCGTCGGGATCAAGCACGATGTTATCGAAATTGGGGTGGTTGATTGCATCGGGCATCTTCTGCGTTTCCAGGCAGAAGAGCGCCTGCAGATTCTGCGGATATCCCCCCTTGAGCGGATGCTCGGGGTTATCAAGGAAGTTACCGCTGTAGAATTGGATCGCGGGCTGGTTGGTGAACACCTGCATAATGCGTCCGCTGTTGGGCTCATAGACCTCCACGCGCAGAACGGGCTCCTTGGTCTCGCCGCCTGCAAAGCAGAAGCAATGGTCGAAGCCGCCTGCGATACGGATGTCCTCGTTTTCCAGGTCGAAATCCTTACCGATCGTTTTGGGCTCACGGAAATCAAAGGGCGTGCCGTCAACGGGACGGAGCTCGCCCGTGGGAATGAGCGACTCGTCGGTGGGCAGATAACGGTCGGCATCCATGCGGAGCACGTGGTCAAAGACCTTGCCGGATGCATAGCCGCCGAGGTTGAAGTAGGCATGGTTGGTCAGGTTCACGATCGTGCGCTTGTCGGTGGTTGCCTCATAATGGATCGAAAGCGCGTTGGACTTGAGCAGCGCATAGGTCACGGTAACGTTGAGCGTTCCGGGATAGCCCTCCTCCCCATCGGGAGAAACGAGCGTGAGAACGAGCTTGGGCTCGTCGCCGTCCACGGGCTTGACCTTCCAGATTTTGTGCGAGAAGCCAACCTCACCGCCGTGGAGCGAGTTCTTGCCATTGTTGATAAACGCATTGTATTCCTTGCCGTCGAGCGTGTATTTACCGTCGCAGATGCGGTTGCCCACGCGTCCGATCAGAGCGCCGAGATAGCCGTCGCCGAGAACGTAGTCACGCAGAGAATCGTAACCGCCAACAACGTCGGACATTCTGCCCCAGCGGTCAGGAACGCGGATCTCCATGATCGCGCCGCCAAACTCGCAGATGCGAACCGACATGCCGTTTGCGTTTTTCATCTGATAGCTGTAAATTTCCTGTCCGTTCTCCAAAGAACCAAAATAATGCTTTGTAATCATTGCTTATTCTCCTTCATATCCGTTGGGGTTTTTCTTCATCCAATTTGCGAGATCGCGGCACATATCGTCAATGCCGTTTTCTGCCTGCCAGCCAAGAACCTCGTAGGCCTTGGTGGGGTCTGCATAGCAGGTTGCAATGTCGCCGGGGCGACGGTCAACAATCTTGTAGTTAACCTTGAGTCCAGTTGCCTTCTCGTATGCATGAACGATCTCAAGCACCGAGTATCCCGTTCCGGTTCCAACGTTGAAATACTCAACGCCCGTAACCTTCTCGGCACGCTCAAGCGCCTTCAGATGTGCCTTTGCAAGGTCAACCACGTGGATGTAGTCACGTACGCCCGTGCCGTCCTTGGTATCGTAATCGTTGCCGAACACCGACAGGCAGGGCAGCTGACCTGCCGCAACCTTTGCAACGTAAGGCAGAAGGTTGTTCGGAATCCCCTTCGGATTTTCGCCAATCAGTCCGCTCTTGTGCGCACCGATGGGATTGAAATAGCGCAGCACCGAAACACTCCACTCGTTGTCCGAAACCCAGATATCCTTGAGGATGCGCTCGATCATGAGCTTGGTCTCGCCGTAAGGGTTGGTGGTGGAAAGCGGGAAATCCTCGCGGATCGGAACGGTTTTGGGCATGCCGTAAACCGTTGCGGACGAGCTGAAAACGATGCGTTTTGCGTTGTATTTCCCAAGCAGCTCCACCAGATTGAGGGTGCTGACGAGATTGTTATAGTAGTAAAAACCGGGCTTTTGTACCGATTCACCGACCGCCTTCAGTCCGGCAAAATGGATCGCGGAGTCGATTTCGGGATTTTCAACAAACACACGCTCAAGCGCTGCCTTATCGCAAAGATCAACCTCATAGGCACGGAAATCGCGCCCCGTGATCTCCTTGATGCGCTCCAGCGCACGGGGGCTGGAGTTGTAGTAGTTGTCAACGACAACGATATCGTAGCCTGCGTTCAAAAACTCAACAGCGGTGTGGGAGCCGATAAAGCCGGCGCCACCGGTAATCAAAATGGACATTGCTTTTTCCTCGCTTTATGTAATCTTAATATGTGCCTGAAATACAGTCTGCTTCATCAGCCCCAAAGGCTGCGGGGATATTCTCCCGATTCGATCATGGCGTTGATTGCTGCCTTAACCGACGCCTTATCCTCTGCGTAGGTCACGCCCTGCCAGATCGACTGCGTGGGATACACGCGAACATCGCAATGTCCTGCACGGCGCTGCAGATCGACCGCCGCGGGCAGATAGAATTCGGATTTGAGCGGATTTTGACCGATTCCGTTCAAAAAATCCACGAAGTCCCCCTCAAGATGCTCAAAAATTGCGGGTGTAAAGCCCCAGCAGTTCATCGAGACGATGGTGTCGAACGAAAGATCAACCCAGGTTTCGCCGTCATCCGCCAGGTATGCCGCATTGTTTTCCTGCTTGCGGATCTTGGTGCGCTCCACCACGCCTTGAAGCATCGAGCTCGCATCCACCGTGCATTCGCCGCGCGAGACCGTACCATTCTCGGTAAGGGTGTTGCCAAGACGGAAGCCAACCATGCAATGCTGTGCCTTTCCGTTTTCTTCCGACGCATCGGAAAGGTGCTTGGCGAGCTGCACAAAGGTGTCTCTGCCGTAAAAATCGTCGGCGTTGATCACTGCGAAATTATCCTTGACGATATCGCGCACGCACCACACCGCATGTCCCGTGCCCCAGGGCTTGACTCTGCCCTCGGGAACGGCATAGCCGCTCGGAAGCTCGTCGGTCTTTTGGAACGCATAGGTTACCTTCACGCGCTTTTCCACGCGGTTTCCAACCGTTTCGCGGAACAGCTGCAGATTTTCCTCCTTGATGATGAAAACAACGTGGTCAAAGCCTGCGCCGATCGCATCGTAAATCGAAAAATCAATGATGAACTCACCCGAATCGGTCATCGGATCGAGCTGCTTGAGTCCGCCGTAGCGCGAGCCCATGCCCGCCGCAAGAATTACAAGTGTCATTTTTTACGCCTCCGTTGCGTTTGTGTCTTCGTTATCTATACCATTATACACGAAAAGCGAAAAAATGTAAAGAGGTTTTCCAAATTTATATGAAAAATATCGTTTTTCCAAGAAACAAAACTGCGTTTTTGCGAACTGCCGTTTTTTTGAAAAAAACTTTTGTTTTTCTTGCAAAGTGCTATTGACATTTTTTTAACAATGTGTTATAATTGTCTCAAACGATACAAAAAACAGGAGGTGACGAATCTGTTAACCGAAAAAGAACTGCAAACCGTGCTTGACCACGAGCTTTTTGCGGGGCTTGATGCTAAAAGACTGCTTACCGTGCTCACGGAACACGGCTCTCGCTCGGTTTCTTATGCCGACGGTGAGCTGATCCGCTCGCCCGACAGCACCGAACGCGGCGCGGGAATGATCCTCTCGGGTAAGGCAAGCGTGACAACGCCAAACGCCTCGCACTCTGCCCTGCTTCGTTTTCTCGGAAAACGCGAAATGTTCGGAATTGCCAACCTCTTTAGCGAGGAGCCTTATATCAGCATAATCCGTGCCGACGGTGAATGTCGCGTCTTGCACGTCACCGAGGAGGCGATCCGATATCTTCTGGAGCATGAATCGGGCTTTCTCTACCGCTATCTTGCCTTTCTGTCGGGCAGAATTCGCTATCTCAACCGCAAGATCGGATTTCTAACGGCAGGCAGTGCAGAGCATCGCCTGGCACTCTATCTTGCCTCGCTTGGAAGCGACAGCGTGCATCTCGACGATTCGATCTCCTCGCTCTCCGAGCTGCTCGACGTGGGCCGTGCCTCGCTATACCGCGCCTTTGACCGACTCAGCGCCGACGGCTTTATCCTCAAAAAAGGGCGCACCATTACCCTTCTCAACCGCGATGCCATGCAAAAGGCATACCGTTGAGCCCCCCCTTCAGTCAATCAAAAAAACACAAAAAAAGAAAGGAAACAACACTATGAAACTCCGCATTCTTTCCCTGATCACCCTCCTCGCTCTGCTCCTCACCATGACGGTGTCCTGCTTCCCGACCGGGCAGACTCCGAATGACGATGACCCCAAGGAAACCACCGACAACGCTACCACCAACAATGACGAAACTACGGGCAATCTTGACGATACCCCCAATCTGCCCGCAACGCTCAACGTATATACGCTCAACGGAACCACCGGCTTCGGCATGGCAAAGATGATCGCCGACAACAAGACGAAAACCGACAGCATCTACAAGTTTGCGGTCAAAACTGATGCCTCCGAGGTGACTGCAGCCCTGATCAACGGCGATGTTGACATTGCAGCCCTTCCCACCAATGCCGCTGCAAACGTTTACACAAAAACTAATGGCGGCGTGAAAATCCTTGCGGTCAACACGCTCGGCTGCCTCTATCTGCTCGTCAAGGACGGAGTTGAGGTTTCGAGCATGGCAGACCTGCGCGGAAAAACCGTTTATGCCCCTGCTCAAAATCCCACCTTTATCTTTACCGACCTCTGCAAAAAGAATAATCTGATCCCCGGGACCGACATCACGATCGACTCGACCAGCTTTGCTCAACCCGCCAATCTGCGCGACGCAATTGCAAGCGGTGCTATTGAGATTGCAGTTCTGCCCGAGCCGATGGTCACCATGGCAATCAGCAAGGCTACCTCGAACGGCGTAACCCTGAAAAACGCAATGGATCTGACGGCAGAATGGGATAAGGTCAACCCCGCAGGCTCGCTCGTTCAGGGCTGCGTGGTCGTGCGCACTGCATTCCTTGAGCAGTATCCCGACGCTGTGGAGATGTTCCTCACGGAATACGAGGCGTCTGTGAACTATCTCCTCGAAAACGTTTCCGCAGGCGCTCAGCTCATCGTGGAGGCAGGCATCTTTGCACAGGCAGCGGTTGCAGAAAAAGCCATCCCGAAATGCAATATTTGCTTCGTCACGGGCGACACCATGAAATCGGCAATGAAGCTTTATTTGAAGGCACTCTACGATATCAATCCTATGTCGGTTGGCGGCGCACTTCCCGCCGATGACTTCTACTACGCAGGAAAATGAATTCAAGGCTCAAGCGGCTCATCCGCCTCACGCTTTCAACGGCGTTCTGGATTGCGCTGTGGGCATTCGCCGCACATCAGGTGGGAAAGCCTCTCCTCTTTCCCCCTCCTGCGGCGGTAGCTGTGCGGCTTTGGGAGCTTCTGCAAAGCGCAGATTTTTATCGAATCACGGCAAGATCGCTCTGGAACGTGCTGGCAGGTATCCTGATTGCCACCGTTGGCGGCTCTATGCTCGCAATCCTGACCTCACTCGTTTCATTTCTGCGCGATCTGGTCCTGCCGATCATGACAGTGATCAAAACAACGCCCGTTGCCTCCTTTATCATTCTCGCGCTGATCTGGATCGGCTCGGCACGCGTGCCAACCTTTATCACGATTCTGATCGTGCTCCCGATTATTTGGACCAACCTCGACGTTGGCTTTTCCAAAATTGACCCGCAGCTCGTTGAGCTGACGAGAGTCTATCATTTCTCCTTTTTCAGACGCCTGGAAACGCTCACGATTCCCTCTCTCATGCCCTATTTCATTTCGGCATGCCGCACCTCGGTTGGTCTTGCCTGGAAGGCAGGCATTGCCGCCGAGATCATTGCGATGCCGTTTGGAACGGTGGGTATGATGATCGGAGAGGCAAAGCTCTATCTCATGACCACCGATATGTACGCTTGGACGCTCACCGTGATCCTGTTGAGTCTGTTTATCGAATTTGTGATCTCCGCTCTGCTTGGAATGGTCGCAAAAACACCGTTGGAAAGTGAGGTCTGATATGCTGAAAATTGAAAATCTCTCTTTTTCCTATGGAAAAACAAGGGTTTTACAGGATTTCAATCTCTCGCTCGCATCGGGTGAGCTTCTCTCCGTGATGGGTCCCTCGGGATGTGGAAAAAGCACGCTGCTCCACCTGATCGCAGGACTGTACCGCCCCACCGCAGGCAAGCTGACGGTGAAGTTTCCGCAGGTCTCCTACGTTTTTCAGGAGCCGCGCCTCTTTCCGTGGCTCACGGTTGAAAAAAACCTTGCCGCCGTTCTGCCCAATCCCAAGCAAAATGCCGACCGAATTGCCGAGGCGCTTGCAAGGGTGGGACTATCCGACGCTGCAAAGCTCTATCCCTCGGAGCTTTCGGGTGGCATGAAAATCCGCGCGTCTCTGGCACGTGCACTTGTTTTTGGCGGTGACCTGTTTCTGCTCGACGAGCCTTTCTCGGCACTCGACGAAGAGCTGCGCACCCGCCTGACACGCGATCTGCGTGATTACTTCAAGCAAAACGGAATTTCGGCAATTCTTGTGACGCATCAGGCAACCGATGCAGAGATTTTTGCCGATAGGGTTTTGCATCTAAAAAAAATCGACCAATAAAAACAACAAGAACGGCACATCCCGAAAAAGTGGATGTGCCGTTCTTTCTTTTTGCTCTTAAAATGAGCTTTATTTCTTGATTTTTAGGGTCTTTTCATATGCGGCGATCACCGCATTCATGGCAGATGCACGGAATGCGCCCTCCTCCAAGGCGTGCACGCCTGCGATCGTGGTGCCGCCGGGACTGCATACTGCATCCTTGAGCGCGCCGGGATGCTTACCGCTCTGCAGAAGCAGCTTTGCGGCACCCACCAGCGTTTGCGCGGCGTAGAAGTTTGCCTTATCGCGCGCGATTCCGCAGGAAACGGCACCGTCTGCAAGCGCCTCGGCAAAGAGATAGACGAATGCAGGACCACAGCCCGAGAGTGCGCTTGCCGCGTCGATCTTATCCTCCGGGATCGCGTCGAGGCATCCCGCGGCAGAAAGTGCGTGGCAAAAGCCATCGCATTGCTCGGGTGCAGTCTTTTCATTTGCACAATAAAGGATCATTCCCTCTCCCACCGAAACAGGCGTGTTGGGCATGATACGAATGATCGCACACGGACGTCCCGCCAACCGTTCTACCGTTTCAATCGCAACGCCTGCCGCCATGCTCACCAGCACGAATGGCGTCTTGCGCAGGAGCAGAAGCGGACGAAGCATCTCAAAAAGCGCCTCAAAGCCCTGCGGCTTGACACCGAGAAAGATGTAGTCACATTCAGCGGCAAGCGTTTGCAGATCGGACACCTGCGCACCCGTTTGCGCTGCCAGCGCCTCCGTTTTTTTCACATCTGCATCGCAAAGGATAAGCGAGCGTCCGCTCACCGTCTTTGCAACCGCAACGGCAAGTGCACCGCCCATGTTGCCACAACCGATAAATCCAAATTTCGTGTTCATATCCGATCCCTCCCGTTAGCGAATCTGTCCGTTTCCGTAAATGATATATTTGTAGGTTGTGAGCTCCTCGAGCCCCATCGGACCTCTTGCATGAAGCTTTTGCGTAGAAATTCCGATCTCGCATCCGAGGCCGAATTCTCCGCCGTCGGTAAAGCGCGTGGAGGCGTTGACGTAAACCGCCGCGCTGTCAACCGCCGAGGTGAAATATGCGGCAGTCTCGGCACATTCGGTCACGATCGCCTCGCTGTGATGCGTGGAATGGCACGCAATATGCGAAATGGCATCGTTCACGTTGTCTACAATAGCAATTGCGAGGACGTAATCGAGAAATTCGGTGTCAAAATCGTCTCTCGAGGCAGGAACACCCGAAATGATCTCTTTGGCTTGTGGGCAAAGACGCAGCTCGATTGGAGCGACACCGCGTGCGATGCGATCCTCGACCAGACGTGCACGGAGTCGGGGCAAAAAATCTGCCGCAATTGCGCGATGCACCAAGCAAACCTCCGCCGCATTGCAGACCGACGGACGGCTTGCCTTTGCGTTTTCGATAATGTCAAGTGCCTTTTCAAGGTCGGCATCGTCGTCCACGTAGATATGGCAGATACCCGTTCCCGTTTGAATGCAGGGGACCTTCGCGTTCTCCACGCAGGCACGGATCAGCCCCGCACCGCCGCGCGGAATCAGAAGATCGACGTATTCGATTGCCGTCATCAGCTCGTTTGCCCCCGCACGTGTCACGTCCTCGAGAATATTGACGAAATCGGGCTGCAACCCAAGTGCGGCAAGTCCCCGTCGCATTGCCGCCACGATTGCGGTGGACGAGCGGTATGCCTCCTTACCTCCGCGCAGAACGCAAACGTTTCCGCTCTTGAGTGCCAAAGCGGCGGCATCGGAGGTGACGTTTGGGCGGCTTTCGTAGATGATTCCCACCACCCCCATCGGCACACGCGTTTTTTTGATGGCGAGACCGTTGGGGCGAGTCCGCTCCTCGATCACGCAGCCGATCGGATCGGGGAGCGCAACCACCTCGCGGATACCGTTTGCCATTGCCTTGATGCGCACGGCGTCAAGGCGGAGACGGTCGATCATCACCTCGCTCACCTGCCCTCTCGCTTCCGCAACGTCAAGCTCATTTGCAGAGAGGATCGCCTCACATTCACGCTCAAGTGCATCTGCCATTGCAAGCAGGGCTTCGTTTTTCGTATCGGTATTCAAGAGCGCCAATGCAGGTGCCGCCGCCTTGGCTCTTTGTAAAATTTCAAGCGTAGTCATATATACTGCAATCCTTTCGGGCATCATTGCGCGAAAAAGCGCGTGCCAACGGCTTTTCCGTCAAAGAGATCGTAGAGAAGCTCGGGGCGTTCTCCATTGAGAATGACCATCTCGCAACCATCTGCCATGCAAAGCTCTGCCGCTCGGAGCTTGGTGCGCATACCGCCCGTTCCGAGCGAGGAGCCCTCACCGCCTCCCAGAGCGATAATATCCGGCGTGATCGCGCCAACCTCTGCGATGAGACGGGCATTGGGGTCCTTGTGCGGATCGGCAGTATAGAGTCCGTCGATGTCCGAGAGCAGGATCAGTCGGTCTGCCTTGATGCTGACCGCAACCATTGCAGAGAGCGTATCGTTGTCGCCAACCTTGATCTCCTCGGTGGCGATGGTATCGTTTTCATTGATAATCGGCAAAACATCCAGCTCAAGGAGGCGGCGCATGGTATTTTGGAAATTCTGATAGCGATCCTCGTGCCGAAAATCCGAGCCCGTGAGCAGAATTTGTGCCACGGTGTGGTGATACTCTCCGAAAAGCTTATCGTAAGTATACATCAGCTCACATTGCCCCACCGCCGCTGCCGCCTGCTTGGTGGGGATATCGGAGGGACGCTCCTTGAGCGAAAGCTTGCCAACTCCCATTCCAATCGCACCCGATGAGACCAGAATAACCTCATGCCCACAGTTTTTCAGATCACTCAACACGCGGCAGAGCGCTTCTACGCGGCGAATATTGAGGCACCCCGTTTGATGTGCCAACGTGGATGTTCCGACTTTAACAACAACTCTCATGATTTTTCTCTCCGGATAGGCAAATACTTTAGTTTGTTAATATATTATAATCAATTTGCGTGCATTCGTCAAGTAGTTTTCAAGAAAAAATGACGCAGGACTTGCAAAAAAAGAAAAGGTATGGTATACTTGTAAGGATTGAAAAAACAAAGGCGGTACAAAATGATCACAATTTCCAATTTGAGCTTCCATTTCGGCGGTCAGCTGCTTTTCAAGGACGTTGACCTCAAATTCACACCCGGGAACTGCTACGGCATCATCGGCGCAAACGGCGCAGGCAAATCAACCTTTCTTAAAATCCTTTGCGGCGAGCTGGAGCCCTCCACAGGCGAGGTCTCGATCCCCGAGAGCGTTCGCATGTCGGTGCTTCGCCAGGATCACTTTGCTTTTGACGGTTACTCGGTGCTCGACACCGTGATGATGGGAAACAAGCACCTCTATGACATCAAGGTTGAAAAGGACGCAATCTACGAAAAAGAGGATTTCGACGAAGCGGACGGCATTCGCGCGTCGGAGCTGGAGGCAGAGTTTGCAGAACTGAACGGATGGGAGGCAGAATCCGAAATTTCTCGCCTGATCCAAGGGCTGGGGCTTTCGGAGGACCTGCTCTACGAGCAGATGTCCTCGCTCAAGGAGAGTGAAAAGGTGAAGGTGATGCTCGCACAGGCACTCTTTGGCAACCCCGATATCATCATGCTCGACGAGCCGACCAACGGTCTTGATATCGACGCGATCATGTGGCTCGAGGATTTTCTTGCCGACTATTTCGGCACCGTTCTCGTTGTTTCGCATGACCGTCATTTTCTCAACGACGTTTGCACCAATATCGTAGACATCGACTACAACGGCATCAAAATGTACATTGGTAACTACGAATTCTGGTATGAATCGAGCCAGCTCATCCAGCGTATGATCAAGCAGCAAAACCGAAAGGCGGAGGAAAAAATCCGCGAGCTGCAAACCTTTATTGCGCGCTTCTCGGCAAACAAATCCAAATCGCGCCAGGCAACCTCGCGCCGCAAGCTGCTCGACAAGCTCACCATTGAGGAGCTCCCCGCATCGAGCAGACGCTACCCCTTTATCGGCTTTGACATGGATCGCATTGCGGGCAAGGATATTCTGTTTGTTAACGGACTTTCCAAATCGGTGGACGGCACTCCGCTTTTCCAAAACGTCTCCTTCACGGTTGGAAAGGAGGACAAGATCGCGCTTGTTGGAAACGAAATGGCGATTACCGCGCTTTTCCGCATTCTGATGGAGGAGGATACTCCCGACAGCGGTGATTTCAAATGGGGCGTGAGCATCACGAAGTCCTATTTTCCGCACGATAACACCCCCTATTTCAAGGAGTGCACCCTGCCGATCATCGAATGGCTTGCGCAATACTCCAAGGAGACCACCGAGACCTATCTGCGCGGATTTTTGGGCAGAATGCTCTTCTCCAACGATAGCGTATTCAAGCCGGTCAACGTACTCTCGGGTGGCGAGAAGGTGCGCTGCATGTTCGCACGCATGATGCTCTTTGGCTCGAACTTTTTGCTCCTCGATCAGCCCACCGACCACCTCGATCTGGAGTCGATCAGTGCAGTCAACCACGGTCTTGCCGCCTTCAAGGGCAACCTGATCTTCTATTCGCACGACTATGAGCTGGTGAACACGGTTGCAAACCGCATCATCGAGATCACGCCCGACGGCGGCATCATTGACCGCCCGGGCACCTACGAGGAATATCTCGAGTGGAAAAAAGCTCAACAAGAATAAAATAATACGAAAAATGCAATGAAAACAGAGGAAAACGCCTTCCATGCAACGTAGCATCGAAGGCGTTTTCCTTTGTTTATTTCAAGGCAGAAATACCGTCTTGCCGCATCAGCCGGCGCCAAGCTCAACCTTTACGGTAACGCTCTCGCCGTTGCGCTGAACCTTGAAGCTGACCTCATCGCCAACCGAATAGGTGTAGAGCTGCTCGGTCAATTCCTCAACCGTTCTCACGCGCTTGCCGCCCATCGAACAGATGATATCCCCTACCTGCAGCTTGCCGTCGGCGCCGCTTCCCGAGGTGATGGAGGTTACCAAAATACCGTCGGTCTCGGCAATACAGAGCTGCCCCCGATAGGTGTATTCATCGCCCTGTTCAACCGTTGTGCAGGAGATTCCCAGAACGGGGCGCACCTTTGAGAAGGAAGGGTTGACGTCATCAGCGTGTCCCTTCTCCACGATCGCCCGAAGAATTTCCATCGCGCCGTTGATCGGAAGCGCATAGGAAATCCCCTCGGTATCGGTCTTTTTCCGCGTCACGATGCCGATCACCTCGGCACGGTCATTGCAAAGCGGACCGCCCGAGTTGCCGGGGTTAAGTGCCGCATCAGTCTGGATCATTGAAAGCTCAACCGCCGAGGTACCCACAGTTACGGTCACCTTTCGGTTCAGCGCCGAAACAATGCCCTGCGTGGTCGACCAAGCCCCATCCTCGCCCGAAGGATTGCCAACCGCAATCGCCACGTCACCAACGTGCAACCCGTCGGAGTTCCCAATGGCAGGCACCACATATCCTGTACCCTTGATTTTGAGCACTGCAAGGTCCTCGTTTTTACGGTAGCCCACAAGCTCTGCCTCAATCCGCTCATTTGGTGCATCCGAGAGCGAAACGGCATAGTAGTCGGCATTCTCCACAACGTGATAATTGGTTGCAAGATAGCCGTCGGTGGTCAAAAAGAAGCCGGTTCCGTATGCATAAGAGGTCTCGTTTGCCGCATACACCAGCACGGTGGCGGGCGTGATGATCTCGGAAACCTGTCCCGTTGTCAGGGCACCACCCGTTTGACCGCCGCCAATCGGTACGTTCCCCTGATTGCTCGGCTGTGCCTGATACCAGATCAGCGTGGCAGCCAGCAGCGCAAAGCAGAGCATGAAGACAAAAACCGTGACGAGCGCATAAACCAAAGCACCGCTTTTGCGCTGCTTTTTCTTCATCTGCGCGTCATAGGCACATTGCTCGTCATAGCGCCAGCGATAACGATATTCGGGCGTCTCACTTCGCTCCGAGCCTTCGCCCGTCGGAGTGCTCTGCCCATCCCTTTTCCATTCTTCGTTTGCCATAGAAAATCCTTTCCACACCGCGTGTCAATCCTTCGGCAGCGTGCGTGGGAGCGTGAAATGGAATTCACAGTATTTCCCCGCCTCACTCGAAACGCCGATCTGCTCTCCGTGTGCGTTTACAATCGTCTTTGCAATATAAAGTCCCAAGCCAACCCCCGATTTGTCCAGACCGCGGCTCTTGTCGCTCTTATAAAAGCGATCGAACACCATCGGCAGGTCCTCTGCGGGGATTCCTTCTCCCTCATTATATACCGAAATCAGGGCTTTTTTGTCCTTTGTATAAGAAATTTTGATGCGGAAAAGTCCGCCATCATAGGAAAATTTCACGGCATTGTGACAGATATTGTAAAAAATCTGATAGATCGCATCGTGATCTGCAAGCACACTCATGCGATCCTCGTCACATTCAAATTCAATATTGAGCCTTTTCTCCTCGATTTTTTGCTCAAACGAGATGAGAATTTGCCTTGCCATCTCACAGATGTCAAAGGGCTTCATCGTAAACTTTCGCTCTCCTGCCTGGATACGCGAAATATCGAGCAATGTTGCAACAAGTCTCGAAAGACGGTGCACCTCAACCGAAACAACCTCCAGATAATGATCGCGCGATTCGGGTGGAATCACGCCGTCGCGGATGCCGTCGATGAAGCCTGCGATCGTCGTCATCGGGGTTCGCAGATCGTGCGAAACGTTTGCAACGAAGGAATTGCGCATCTTCTCGAGGTTTTCGAGCGAATCCGCCATCTGGTTGAACGCCTCGGCAAGCTCTGCAACCTCGTCCTTTCCTCGCACACGCACGCGACTGTCGAATTTTCCGAGTGCGAAATCACGTGCCGCTCTCTGCATCTCGCGCAGGGGCGCGATGGTTCGCTCGGTCAGAAAATACGCTGCGATGAGCGAAGCCAGAAGCACCAGCGTAGCCGAGGTGATGATTGTTTGGGTCAGATTTTCCACGGTGAAGCCGAGATTGCGATCGCGCGAGCAGACCGCGATCATGCCGCAAAGCTCGCCATCCTCGTTATAAACACCGACCGCACAGGTGAATACCGACCGCCCCAGCGCCTCGATTTTGAGCGTGCCCATCACCTCACCGCCAACCTTGAGCGTTTTTGTGATTGCAGACGGCAGATCGCCGCCAATCGCCCCGACGGGCTCCTCACCCTCAATCGTGCAGATATGACAAACCCGGCCGTTGACGTCGGCAAGAAGAACCGACAGATCTGCCTCAAAGCCCGCAGCCGAAGCAAGCAACGGAGCAAGCTGGGTCTCCCCAATTTCATCCAGAATAGACGCAAAATCATCGGGGACTGTCCCTGCCACCTTTTCCCCCAGATAGGTTTGCGTCAGCTCCGCCGTATTGGACATGAGCGTTGCCTTTGCCTCGGAGGAATAATTGCCGCCAATAGACGTTACGATCATGAGCAGCAAGGAAAAGCCGAACACGATGATCACCATGAACGCCGTAACGTACTTGGCAAAAATACTTTTGAACACGTGCCGCCTCCCAAATGCAAAAATCAGATCGGATCGAGGTGACGATCAGTTCAGAAGCTCAAATTTATAGCCAACGCCCCAAACGGTTTTGAGGAGCCAACGGTCCGAAACGCCCTCAAGCTTTTCGCGCAGGCGTTTGACGTGCACGTCCACCGTGCGCGAATCGCCGAGATAATCAAACCCCCAAACCTTGTCGAGCAGCTGGTCGCGCGTGAACACGCGATTGTAGTTGGATGCAAGGAAATGCAAAAGCTCGAGCTCCTTGGGCGGGATATCCACCGATTTGCCGCGCAGCTTGAGCTCATATTTCTGCAGGCTGATCTCGATGTTTTCAAACTTGATCACCTCATCGTCATCCTGACGCACGTGGCTCTGATAGCGGCGCAGAACCGCTTTTACGCGTGCGGAAAGCACCTTCATATCAAAAGGCTTTACCACAAAATCATCGGCTCCCAGCTCCAATCCCAAAACCGTGTCAAACGCCTCTCCCTTTGCCGTGACCATAATCACGGGCTTGGATGACATCTCGCGAATCTCGCGGCAAACCTGCCAACCATCCTTCTTGGGAAGCATGATGTCGAGCAGAACGAGGTCGGGTTCAAACAGCTTGAAATAGTTGAGACCCTCCACGCCGTCGGATGCGATCTTGACGCTGTATCCCTCGTTTTCAAAATACATTTTCAGGAGATCGCTGATATTGGAATCATCGTCAACAATGAGAATTTTCGTATCGGACATGTTAAAATTCCTCCTTTTTTACAAGAAATGCCAAAATGTAATATACCCAATTATACCTCGGCAATGGGAGCGTCATGTGACGGATGCCTGAATTTTTCGTCCAGGCATCAAAAAAAGCCCATTTTTGATCCGAGTGTGATAAAAATGAATGATTTTTCATTTTTATCTTATTCAATTATACCATACTTTGCCGCAAAATGCAAACCTTTTTCAAAGTTTTTTTCTTTTTTTCGCAAAAAAAAGAAAAGAGCGCCAAAAAGGTCTGAAAAACGGAAGGATACGCGCTTTTCTATCACAGTGCTTCGGTTCTCGCGAAAAGATCGGTCGAGCGTGCTTTTTCGCAAAAAAAATAATAATTTGAATTAAGGTATTGAAAAAAAGTGTGAGGCGTGATATAATATATTGGATTGCATAATTTTTTCATCGTTTTTGAAATTTTCGCTGCATTTCAATCGAATGCAACGGATCAATTGAAGCATGGAAAAAGCCTTGAAAGCAAAGGAGACATAAATAGACATGAAGCTTGGTATCGTAGGTCTTCCCAATGTTGGAAAAAGCACCCTGTTCAATGCACTCACCAATGCGGGAGCCGAATCTGCAAACTATCCCTTTTGCACCATTGAGCCCAACGTTGGCGTGGTGACCGTTCCCGACAAGCGTCTGGATTTTCTCGCCGACATGCACCATCCCAACAAGTATACCCCTGCCGTGATCGAATTCGTGGACATTGCGGGTTTGGTAAAGGGTGCGTCAAAGGGCGAGGGTCTGGGAAATCAATTTTTGGCGAACATCCGTGAGGTCGATGCGATCCTGCACGTGATTCGCTGCTTTGAAAATGAAAACATCATTCACGTTGACGGTGCGATCGACCCGATGCGCGACCTGGAAACCATCAACCTCGAGCTGATCTTTGCCGACATGGAGGTGCTGGAGCGTCGCATGGACCGCACGCGCAAGGCAATGAAGGCAGACAAGAAATTCGGCGCCGAGCTCGCCGTGTTTGAAAAGCTGATGGCGGCGCTCACCGAGGGCAAATGCGCACGCACGGTGGAACTGACCGAGGACGAGGAGGCATGCCTCTACGATACTCCCCTGCTCACCCGCAAGCCCGTGATCTACGTTGCGAACGTGAGTGAGGACAACGCGGGCGAGGAGCCGACCGACAATGCCGCTTACGTGGCACTCAAGGCGTATGCCGAAACCGAGCACTCCGAGGTGATCCCGATCTGTTGCCAGATCGAGGCGGAGATTGCAGAGCTTTCCGCAGAAGAAAAGGCAATGTTCCTCTCGGATCTCGGAATTGAGGAGAGCGGACTCGACCGTTTGATCAAGGCAAGCTATTCCCTGCTGGGTCTGATCAGCTTTCTTACCGCAGGTCCCGACGAATGCCGAGCATGGACGATTCGCCGCGGCACAAAAGCACCTAAGGCTGCAGGCAAAATCCACTCGGACATTGAGCGCGGATTTATCCGTGCCGAGGTGCTTGCATTTGACGATCTGAAGAAATACGGCTCGATGAACGCTGCAAAGGAGGCAGGCGTGCTTCGCAGCGAGGGCAAGGAATATATCATGCAGGACGGCGATATCGTATTCTTCCGATTCAACGTCTGATCAAATCCCAATATAGAAAAGGCAGAGATGCGCACGCATCTCTGCCTTTTTTTGCGACAATATCTATGCAGAGCAGCCTGTCTCGTCCACTATCCGTGGATTTTGTCGAGAAAGAGTCTGTACTTTTTGTAAAATTCTCCGAAAAGTGGGTTTACTTTGCGAAAAAGAAGTGCTATAATTAAGGTAGCAAAAAAGGAGGTATCCCCGATGGACTGTAAAAGCTTAGGAAATACCATTGCAAGCCTGCGTCACCGAAACAACATCACACAGGCAGCTCTTGCCGAGCGGCTGGGTGTGAGCAACAAGGCGGTGAGCAAATGGGAGAGCGGACAGGGTTATCCCGATATTTCCCTGCTCCCAACGATTGCGGAGTTTTTCGGCGTTTCGATCGACTATCTGCTGCTGGGTGAGAAAAAAGGCATCACGATTGCGGGCAACATGATCATGGACGTTGTGAAAAACATCGAGCAATACCCAACGATCGGCATGCTCGTGAGCATATCCAACGTTTCCCGCGCGGTTGGCGGATGTGCACCGAACACCTCGATCAACCTCGCCAAGATTGACCGTAGAATTCCGATCAGTGTGATCGGCAAGGTCGGTACAGATGAAAACGGCAGATTTATCGTCTCGGAGCTGCAGAAAAACGGAATTAACGTCAGCCGCGTGTCCTATTCGTCCACAATGCCCACGAGCTTTTGTGACGTGATGAGCATCCCCTCGGGTGAGCGCACCTTTTTCCACAAGAGAGGCGCGAATGCGGAGTTTTCTCCCGCTGACATCGACATCGACTCGCTTGACTGCAACATTCTTCATATCGGCTATATTCTTCTGCTCGATCAGTTCGACGCCGAGGATAAGCAATACGGCACCGTGATGGCAAGATTTTTGCATGACGTGCAGGAAAAAGGCATCAAAACCTCGATCGACGTGGTGAGCGACAGCACGGGAGATTTTCCCAAAAAGCTGATCCCTGCGCTTCCCTACTGCAACTATGTGATCGTCAACGAGATCGAATGCTGCAGCGCGTGGAACCTGGAGGCATACAAGCCCGACGGCACGCTCGACCGCGAAACGGTTGCACTGGCAATGCAGAAGATGATTGATGGCGGCGTGAGCGATCGCGTGATTGTGCACTGCAAGCAGACCTCGTTTGCGCTCGACAGCAAGGGCAATTTCACCGAGGTTCCCTCTCTGCGTATCCCCAAGGAAATGATCAAGGGCTCGGTTGGTGCGGGCGATGCGTTTTGCGCGGGATGTCTTTACGGCATCTACAACGATTACTCCGACCGACAGATCCTCGAATTTGCATCCGCCGCGGCGGCGTGCAATCTCTTTGAAGCCAACTCGGTGGACGGCATGAGACCGAGAAATGAAATATTGAAAATTGCTGAAAAATACGGGAGGTTATCGTAATGAAAAGATCAGATTGCGAAGCGCAGACCAAGCTGGCACTCGAATACTACGAGAAGGCAGGCATTGTGCTCAACGAGCAGGAAAAGCAAAGCATTGAGGTCATCGACTTCGGACTCGGCAAGGTTGCCGAAATGGGACTTCAGCTCCTGACCTACATCAACACCGAGCGCGTTTGTGCCAAGGAAATGGTGCTCATTCCCTATCAGTCGTGCCTGGAGCACAAGCATGTTCCCACAAACGGCTGTGCAGGCAAGGAGGAAACCTTCCGCTGCCGCTACGGTAAGGTTTATCTTTACGTGGAGGGCGAGGGTGAGCGTGACAAAATTCAGGCAAAGCTGCCCGACAGCAAGGTGAGCGTGTTCCACGAGATCGTGCTCAATCCCGGTGAGCAGTACACCATCATGCCCGAGACCTGGCATTGGTTCCAGGCAGGCCCCGAGGGTGCCGTGATCTCGGAATTCTCGACTCGCAGCACCGACGAGACCGATATTTTCACCGACGAGCGCCTTGTTCGTCAGCCCACCATCGAAGAATAATTGAAAAGAGGATAAAATCATGCTGGTAAATCTCAATGACGTCCTGCTGGACGCGCAAAAAAATCACTACGGTGTGGGTCTGTTCAACACCACCGACACCGATATGCTTGAGGCTGCGATCTCTGCCGCCGAGGAGCTCCGTTCCCCCATCATCATCGGAACCGCCGAGGTTCTGCTCCCCTTCGGTGAGCTTCAGCTCATCGCTCCCTCGATCATTGCAGCTGCAAAGCGCGCAACCGTTCCGGTTGTGGTGCACTACGATCACGGACTCACCTTTGACCGCTGCATGGAGGCTCTCAAGCTCGGATTTTCGAGCGTGATGTTCGACGGCTCTGCAGGCGACGTGGAGGAAAACCTCCGCGCAACGAGAGAGATGGTGAAGATCGCGCACTCGATGGGCGCAACCGTTGAGGGCGAGATCGGACACGTTGGTCAGGCAGACACGGGCGACAACGAGACCGACGATCGCTACACCACCCCCGAGGAGGCAATCGCATTTGTGAATGCAACCGGCGTAGATGCACTCGCGATCGCGATCGGCACGGCACACGGTGCTTACAAATCCAAGCCGAAGCTCGACATTGCGCGCCTGCAGCAGATCCGCGCGTCACTCGACACGCCCCTGGTTCTCCACGGCGGATCGGGTCTTTCGGACGATGATTTCCGCAACACCATCAAGAACGGCATCGCGAAGGTCAATATCTTCACCGACCTCTGCCTCGCGGGCGAGGACGCAATGAAGAACGGCGGCGTGGAGGGCTACCTCAACATCCGCAACAAAAAGGTTGAGTCGATCAAGGCAGCCGTGATGAAGAAAATGATGCTCTTCGGATCGAACGGAAGAGCATAAATAAACAAAAAAACAAGCATCTCGAACGCAAATGCAATTGAGATGCTTGTTTTTTATGTAGAAATCAAAGCTCCGAAATTTTCTTGATTCGGTCGTAGCAGGTGGCGAGAAACTCCTCGTGCGAGATATCCTGATGACGGCGGTTGGAGACCTCCAGGATCAGGGGACCCGTGAAATTGTATTCATCGAGCTTGCGCATCATGCGCTCATAGTCAAGGTTCCCTTCAAAGGGCAACAGATGCGAGTCGGGATCACCGATCTTCTCCGCTCCTCTTCCGTGGTTGTCATGGATATGGGTTGCGACCATCTTCTCGCGGAAGATGTCCATCCAGGTAACGTATTTGGTGTAGCAGTGCTCGTGTCCGCAGTCATAGCAGAAGCGTACGTACTCCATTTTCTCATAGCGATCTGCCAGATATGCGAGGTTGCCGACCTTGCGCAGGTTCTCAAAAGCAAGAATGACACGGCGCTCGGTTGCATAAAGCACCAGCTCGTCGAATCGCGCAAGACCCAGATCGGTGATCTCGGGCGCGTTCCATCCGCTCGACACGTGCACGATCACGGTGGGAACACCGGTTGCAGCGGCGGTGTCGATCGACTCCTTCATACCGTTCATAACGGTCAGATAGTCCATGCCCGCAAGCCACATGCTGTTGATGCCGCCAAAGGGTGCGTGGATGAACTCGCAGGTGAGACCAAGCTCATTGCCGCGTGCAACAAGTGCCGCAACCTTCTCGCAGTCGCTCACACCCGTAAAGTAGCAGTCAAAGCCTGCTTTCTTGATTTTTTCAAGTGCCTCAACCGGGTCGATGCCCAAGCATTCACTCAAAATCCCCAGCTTTCTTTTCATAACAGTTCTCCTTTAAGATATTTTATCCGTTATTTTGTTCAGCCTCTATAACCTGCTCGCGCAATTTCATCATCGAGCAGAGCTCCCCTCTGTCGGGGATATGTCTGCCGCGAAAATCGCTCGCTCTGCACATCCAACAGGAGCAATGAATCTTACCCTTGCTGTATGCGCCTCGGTGCTCGTAATATTCCCAACCGTAAAGAGCATGACTGATGCGGCTCTTACGGCTGATCACGCGCTCTCTTTGATGGCGGTGATATGCTCTTGTTCGTGCCATTGCGGTCACGCTCCTTTCTGTTTACGTAGAATTTTCAGTATTGTAGTTTTTTGCTTCTTATGCACGCATCACGGCAAGACCGCACCAGCCGTTGTCAACCAGCTTTTCCACAATGCGATAGCCGTTTGCCTCAAAGCAGCCGATCACGTCGTCGGCACGCTCGGAAATGATACCCGATGCGAGCAGAACGGTGTCCTTGTGCATAAAGGGGGCGACGTCGGGCGTCATGCGAATGATGATATCCGCCACGATGTTGGCGCAGATCAGATCATAGGGGCGCGAACGGTCTGCCTGACGCAAGAGATCGGAGACCTCGCAGGTAATGTTGGAAAGCCCACTATCCTTGATGTTCTCGTTTGCCACGCGAACCGCCATCGGGTCGATATCGTAGGCGCGGCATTCGGCAGCACCCAAACGAGAAGCACAGATTGCCAGAATTCCGCTTCCCGTTCCAACGTCGAGCATGCGGCAGCCGGGCTTGGTATATTTTTCAAGCATGCGAATGACCAATCGGGTGGTCTCATGCGTACCGGTGCCAAATGCCATGCCGGGATCCATGCGCACGATCAACTCGCCCTCTCCTGCCTCGTATTTCTCCCATGCAGGAACAATCACAAGCTTCGAGCCGATCTTGATCGGCTTATAATATGCCTTCCACGAGTTTGCCCAATCCTCCTCGTTGACACCAACCGTTTCAATTTTGGCGTCCTCCTCCAGAGCGGTTCCCGCAAATCTCTCGCGCAAAAAAGCGATCGCCTCGGGAACGCTGCGCTCGGCGGGCAGATAAACCGACACCGATGCGATGGTTTTATCAGCATTGAGGATACTCTCGTCGATCAGGTCACCGTAGCAGGTTTTCAGATCAATGTCGCTATAATCCTCGATTTGCAGGTTATTGGAAATCATGCTCATGATTGCAGTGAGCGCGTCGAGCTGACCCAGCGGAACGGTGACGCGGATCTGCGTCCATTGCGTCTCGGTGCCAAAATCACCGCACAGATAGTCCTGATCTACCATAGCCTCTCCTTATTTCTGTCCAAAAATTTTCTTAAAGAACTGTTTATGCTTTGCGTAGTTGCTCTCACCGCAGCTATCGGCAAAGGCGCGCATTGCATCCTTTTGCTTATCTGTGAGCCCCTTGGGAATTTCAACCGCCACGCGGAAGATCAGATCGCCGCGGCGCCCATTTCCGTTGACGTAAGGAATGCCCTTACTCTTGAGCGTGAAGCGCGTTCCGGGCTGCGTGCCCTCCGGAATATTGTATTTGAGGTTCCCCTCAAGCGTGGGCACGTCGATCTCGGCACCGAGCGTTGCCTCGGCAACCGTGATCGGGACCTCGCAATAGATGTTGTAGCCGTCACGGTCGAAAATGGCGTGATTGCGAACCGAAACCGAAATAATCAGATCTCCCGCGGGACCGCCGTTTCTACCGTCATTTCCCTGACCGCGCAGAGCAATTCGCTCGCCATTGTCAATTCCTGCGGGGATCGACACCGTTAGGCGCTTGGTCTCTCTCGTCTGCCCCGAGCCGCGGCACTTCGAGCAGGGATTTTTGATAATCTTTCCGCTACCGCGGCAGGCATCGCAGGCTGCGGTGGACTGAAATGCCATCGAGCCCATGCGTTGTGTGCGGCGAACCTGTCCCGAACCGTGGCAAACGCTACAAGTCTCGACACCCGAGCCACCTGCGGCGCCCGTGCCGCTACAATCGGCGCAGCGACAGACGCGGTTATAAGAAACGTCCTTTTTGACGCCAAACGCCGCCTCCTCAAATGTGATGGTCAGGTTGGCGCCGATATCGTCGCCGGGGATCGGGCCGTTGCGGCGCTGACGTCCGCCGCCGAATGCACCGCCGAACATACCGCCAAGAATGTCACCCAGGTCGCCAAAATCGCCAAAGCCGCCACCAAAGCCACCGAAGCCGCCAAAGCCGCCGTCCCCACCGCCCATGGAAGGATCGAACGCCGCATGACCGAATTGGTCATACTTCGCCCTTTTATCGGGATCGGAGAGAATCTCATATGCCTCGTTTGCCTCTTTGAATTTCTCCTCGGCAACCTTATCGCCGGGGTTTGTATCGGGATGATATTGCTTCGCCAGCTTATAGTAAGCCTTTTTGATGGATCCGGCATCGGCGCTCTTGTCAACGCCCAATACCTCGTAATAATCTCTCTTATCTGCCATTTTTTCCTCTTTTGGAAGCACAGAAGCTGCGACACGTTTGCCGTTTTTCCCTGCCCTTCCTCTCAAAAACTATTGAATCGACTGTGCTCAAAAACACGCTTTAGCCGCTCCCGCTGCACACGCAACGGGAACGGCTACGGTATGGTTTGTTGGATCAGTTGTTGGAGTGATCCTCGTAGTTTGCGTCATAGTAGGTTCCGTCAGCACCTGCGCCACCCTGTGCACCTGCACCGTTGGGATCGCCGCCCTGTGCGCCACCCTGTTGTGCGTAGAGCTTCTCGGAAATCTTATAGAAGGACTTTTCCACAGCCTCGGTGTCTGCCTTGATCGCCTCAACGTTGCCGCCCTTGAGCGTTTCCTTGAGCTTCTCGATCGCATTCTTCACCTCGTCGGCGTCGGCAGGATCCACCTTGTCACCCAGCTCGGTCAGCGTCTTTTCGCTCTGGAAGATGATCGACTCGGCGCGGTTCTTCACGTCAACCGCCTCCTTCATCTTCTTATCCTCCTCGGCAAACTTCTCCGCATCCTTCACTGCGCGGTCGATGTCCTCCTGGCTCATGTTGGTGGAGGAGGTGATGGTGATGTGCTGCTCCTTGCCGGTGCCCTTATCCTTTGCGGTGACGTTTACGATGCCGTTTGCGTCGATATCGAAGGTAACCTCGATCTGGGGCACGCCACGGGGAGCGGGCGTGATGCCGTCAAGGATGAAACGACCGAGCGTGGTATTGTTGGCAGCCATCTCGCGCTCACCCTGAAGCACGTGAATTTCAACCGAGGTCTGACCGTCTGCTGCGGTGGAATAGACCTGGCTCTTTTTTACGGGAATGGTGGTATTGCGGTCGATGATGCGGTTAAATACGCCGCCCAGGGTCTCGATACCGAGCGAAAGAGGCGTGACGTCGAGCAGGAGCAGGTCCTTAACCTCGCCGCCAAGCACGCCGCCCTGAATGGCTGCGCCGATTGCAACGCACTCATCGGGGTTGATGCCCTTGAAGGGATCCTTGCCGATAAACTTCTTAACAGCCTCCTGAACGGCGGGAATACGGGTGGAACCGCCAACGAGGAGAACCTTGTCGATCTGACCAACGTTCAGTCCTGCATCTGCGAGCGCCTTCTTGGTGGGGATCATGGATCTCTCAACGAGGTCAGCCGTGATGCGGTCGAATTCCGCACGCGTCAGAGTTGCCTCAAAGTGGAGGGGTCCCTCTGCGGTTGCGGTAATAAAGGGCAGGTTGATCGAGGTGCTGGTCATGCCCGAGAGTTCGATCTTTGCCTTCTCTGCGGCATCGCGGAGTCTCTGGAGCACCATCTTGTCGCGGCGCAGGTCGATGCCATTCTCTCTTTGGAACTGCTCTGCCATCCAGTCGATCACGCGCTGGTCGAAGTCGTCACCGCCGAGGCGAGTGTCGCCGTTGGTTGCGAGAACCTCAAACACGCCGTCCGAAATCTCAAGGATCGAAACGTCGAAGGTACCGCCGCCGAGGTCGAACACCATGATCTTCTGGTTTGCTTCCTTATCCATGCCGTATGCAAGAGCTGCAGCAGTGGGCTCGTTGATAATACGCAGAACCTCAAGACCTGCGATCTTACCTGCGTCCTTGGTTGCCTGACGCTGAGAGTCCGAGAAATATGCGGGAACCGTGATCACCGCCTGCGTAACAGAGGTGCCCAGGTAGCTTTCTGCATCAGCCTTGAGCTTCTGCAGAACCATTGCCGAAATCTCCTGAGGCGTGTATGCCTTATTGTCGATAGTCTTTTTATAGCCCGTTCCCATCTCGCGCTTGATCGAAATGATCGTGCGGTCGGGGTTGGTGATCGCCTGTCTCTTTGCAACCTGACCAACCATTCGCTCGCCCGTCTTGGAAAATGCCACAACGGAAGGTGTGGTTCTCGCGCCCTCGGGGTTCGGAATAACGATCGGCTCGGAGCCCTCAAATACGGCTACGCAAGAGTTTGTTGTACCCAAGTCAATACCAATGATTTTTCCCATGATTCTAAATCCTCCAAATTATATCAAGAAATTTTTAACAGTTTGTTCTCGCCGCGATCAGTTTGCAACCTTAACCATTGCATAGCGGATGACCTTGTCACCCTTGGCGTATCCCTTTTGGAACACCTCCACGATTTCGGATTCCCCGAGCGTTTCATCCTCAACGTGCATCACGGCGTTGTGCAGGTTGGGGTCAAAGGTTTTCGTTTCAATTTCGGTAATACCCATTTTTGCAAGTGCATCCTCAAATGCCTTTGCCGTCATCTCCAGCCCTTTTTTCACAGCCTCGAGATTGTCGGAATGGCTTGCGCGCTCCAGATTGTCGAGGATCGGCAGAATATTTGCGATGCAATCGGCATAGGCATCGGCGTAAACGCTCTCCTTCTCCTTTGCGCTTCTCTTGCGGAAATTATCGTATTCCGCCATCATGCGCAGGTATTTATCCTCGCAAGCCTTGGCAGCAGCCTCTGCCGCCTCGAGCTTTTTCGCTGCTTCGGCAAGCTCTGCCTCCAGCTTTTTCGATTTTTTCTTTTCAGCCTTTTCCGTCTTTGCGTCGGTTGCCGCGCTCTTGGCGGCGTCCTCGGGAATATCAGGCGTTGCCGTTGCTTTCATTTCCTCCATTCGGGGTTCCTCCATTTATCTGATTGTTTGCCTGTATTATATCGGTGATATTTCCGCTGAGTCCCTCAAGGGTTGCAAGCACCTTGGCGTAATCCATACGTCGCGGTCCAAGCACGCCGATGGCTCCAACCGTTCTGCCGTTCTGCACGATCGGCTTGAACACCAGAGCGGAATTGTTCATCACCTTCACCTCGCTCTCCGAGCCGATCACAACATTGATGCCGTCGCTTTCGGTGCGTGATGAGACGAGATTGAGTATGTCTTCCTTTTTCTCCAGCGTGCCAAGCAGCTGCTGAAGCTGCCCCACGTCGCTGTATTCTGGATATTGCAGCAGGTGGTCGATGCCGCTCACGCGCATCTCTCCCTCGTCGATCTCGCTGAGCAGCTCGTAGACGATCTTGATGACCCTTGCAATCGCGTGAGAATCCTCCCCCATCCGAGCCTCTGCCGCCATCATAATCGGAAGCGTGATCTGATCGGCGGTGAGCCCCACAAGATGCTCGTTGAGGACATTTGCAAGACGCGAAACGGTTGGCTGTGTGAGTGGCTGCTCCACATGAACGTGCTTGCTCTTAACCGCTCCCGTTGAGGTGACCGCAACGAGGATATAATGATCGGGCTCAAGATAGATCGTTTCAAATTTGTTGATGCTCACCGACCGTGCGCGCGGCTTGATGGCGATGCCCGTGTAATTGGTCATGCTCGACGCCAGGCGCGATGCGGCAACAAGAATCTGATCAAGCTCACCCATCTTGGCGCGAAGCAGATTGTTGATCTGCGCGATCTCGGCGGTGGTCATGGCATAATGCTCGATGAGGGAATCAACGTAAAACCGATAGCCGAGCTCGCTGGGCACGCGGCCTGCCGAGGCGTGCGGTTGTTCAAGGTATCCCAAGTCCTCCAGCTCTGCCATTTCATTGCGGATTGTAGCAGACGAGCAGGTCAACTGCTGATTTTGCAGGATTGATTTGGAGCCAACCGGTCCGCCACCCTCGATGTGTGCTTCAACGATCGCTTTTAATATTTGTTTCTTTCGTTCGCTGAGACCGCGGTTTTCGGATGCCATTCTCCAAATTTCTCCTTTCTTTTCTTTCTCCGATTTTAGCACTCTTTTTGGTTGAGTGCTAAACCATGTATAAATTTATCACTTTTTTAGCCTTTTGTCAAGGGTTTTGCGCAATAAACTTATGAACATTTTGTAAATATCAAGATCGAGTGCTAATTTTTTGACCTCTTTCGTCATTTCAAGACAAAAATCGGTCGATCGGCTTGCAAATGCGTTGATTTTCTGTTATAATATGAACAAAAGGGCGTGAAATTCCATCCAAAAGGAGTGCTTCAAATGTATCTTTATATCATTCGTCACGGCGAGCCCGACTATACCACCGATACACTGACCGAGCGTGGACAGCAGCAGGCAGAGGCGGTTGGACGTCGCCTTGCAGCTGCCAAAATTGACCGCGCATTCTCCTCTCCTCTGGGGCGCGCAAGGGAGACAGCAGAGCCGACCTGCCGCCTTTTGGGTCTGGATTGCGGGATTGAGGAATGGACGCGTGAGATCGACGAGGAAACCTACGCATCCGAGCCCTACGGCACCCCGACCTCGGTCTCGCTCGTACAGAACACCTACTATCGTCAAGGGGGTGACATTAACCTCGGATACGATCGGGTGTTTGACGGACGGGTTTTTGGCAGCTCGGGCATGCAGTCGGCACTTGAGCGCATCACCGCCGACGGAAATGCCTTCCTCGAGCGTCTTGGCTACCGCGAGGAGAACGGCATTTACCGCATCCTCAATCCGAGCAACGAGCGTGTGGCGCTTTTCTGCCACGGCGCGATGGGTCGGGTGTGGATCGCCTCCCTGCTCCATATTCCGCTTCATCTGATGTGGGCGGGCTTCCGCTACACGCACACGGGCGTGACGGTTTTGGAATTCAAAAACAATGAAAACGGAGTCACCGCTCCGGCATGCCTTTGCTATTCGGATATGTCGCATCTCTACACTTACGGTCCGGATACGCTTTATAACGGTACGAAGGACATTTGATGAAAAACAAATAATGAACCCCGACAGACCTTTTTGAAAATCTGTCGGGGTTCTGATTTATCGGGACATAAATTCTTCTTTTTTGTTAAGAATTTTTTCTCTTTCTTTTTGATCCAACATATTAAATTTCATAAGTGTTCTCTTTACTTTTTTATCAGAGGTTAGTTTTTTTATTCTTCCCATTTGAATCGGATAGGTAAACAGTAGATGTAATCCGAAATCTATAAGCATGAGCTTTTTTGCAGAAGAAATAACTTCTTTTCTATTCATTGCAAAAGCGTCGGAGCATTTACAGAGATCACCGTTGCAGGATGCTTCGAAAAACATATACGTCATTGGAACAAGATCGAACAAATCAAATTTATCAAATGTTCCGAAAACATATTCCTGACCGCGTATACAAATAACGTCATTTTCCTTTATATCCGATATCATATACGTGCAACCTACACGAAGGAGCATTTTATCCAACGTTGCGCACAACGCATTTCCAAGCTTTTGGGCAAGCCGATCTTTCCAATTTTGTATTTCCATATCTGAAAAAGCCGATTGATAGTCAGGCATTTTCGGAATAACCGTCAATTCAAAGTGACTGCTTTCAACGTCTATTTCCAATAACTCAAGATTGTTTTCTTGCAAATTTGCAACGTACTGTTTGATTCCGGATGTATCTTTGATGATTACTTCGCAATTATAAAAGCTATTCGAAAAAATCAATGATAATCTCATTTGAGCTCCTTTCTGTCTGACTGCCGGCTTCACCTTTGTATCAGAAAGGCACAGGGCAAAGCCATGATCGGTCGCCTTATTCCTCGGTGAAGCGGATCGAGTCGCCCTCATCCTCCTGCAAGATCTGATTGAGCACCCAACGGTTCTCCGATGTTCTCGTGAACTGCCAATACTCGGCAAAGCTTGACGTCATCGTGGAGCCATCGAGCACCTCGTCGGTTTCGGTATCAACCGTGTAATCCACCATTCGCCCCTTGATATAAAACCAGACAAAATCCTGCCTATCGTCCTCGTCGTCATGGAGCGCAACGGGGATCGCCTCAATGAGACGAATGCGTTCCAGCACGTTTCTCTGTCCTCGGATCTCCATCCAGGAAAGCTTCGTTTGAAAGGAGTCGAACAGGGACGCGGAAAGATATTGCCGCGCGGGCTGCATGTCCGATGCAGTCCACGCCCTCTGAATGGCGTAAAAGGCTTCCTTGACGCGAGATTGTATGTGCTTGTATTTCCATGCACTATCCTTTTTCTGCAGAAGCTTGAGCAGTCGTCTTGTATTTCTTGCATATCGGGAAAGACGGAAACGGAACACGATAGCAGCCGCAGAGCTGACAAGCAAAAAGATGACAAATCCAATCACCGTGCTGATTGGGTCGGAGCGTCCCCTGCCCGTTGAATGGTGTCCCGAAGTGCCGCCTGACGAACCACCGCCGCCCGAGCCGCCCGACGAGCCGCCTCCCGCGCGCATGCCAAGCGTTGATTGCACGGGTGTAGGCGCGTGACGTGCCTCGGTGGTTGCGCTGACGGAAAGTGTGATACACGGCAGGAGCAGGCAAACGCTCAAAAGCAGAATCCAAACGCGTTTCATTGTGTCCCCTTTCTTTTTTCATCGCTAAACAATACCAAATAAGAGAGCCCGTGCGGACTCTCTTATTTTTTTATTCTTCAATCAAATCGCGTGCACACCAAGTGCCTTATCGGCATGCTCGGGGTCGAGATTATATTTTTTCGCCTTGCGGAACTCAAAGAATTTCTTGGAAACCTCGGGGAACAGTGCATAGGAGAGCACGTCCTCATCCTGCTCGAGATACTGTGCGATCTCACCGCGCAGCTTTTCAAGCTCGGGCTTGAGCGCATCGGCGGGACGGTAGGAGATCGGAGTCTCGTCGCCGATGATCTTCTTGACGAATGCAGGATCAATCGCAACGGGAGTCTTACCGTACTCACCGCGCACGATGCCCTTGAATTCCTTGGTGACGGTCTTGTAGCGCTCGCCCATGATCACGTTGAACACAGCCTGCGTTCCAACGATCTGCGAGGAGGGCGTAACGAGAGGCGGATAACCGACGTCGGCACGGACGCGCGGAACCTCCTCGAGCACCTCGACGAGCTGATCCGACTTCCCTGCCTGCGCGAGCTGGCTCATGAGGTTGGAGAGCATGCCGCCCGGAACCTGATACAGAAGCGCGTTGACGTCGACCTTGAGCGCCTTGGGGTTGAGCAGACCGTTTGCCATATACTTCTCGCGCAGAGGCGTGAAATACTTGGTGATCTTATCGAGTGCCTCGAGGCTGATGCCCGTGTCGTAGGGGGTGTCCTGCAGAGCGGCAACCATTGCCTCCGTGGGAGGCTGGGAGGTGCCCATTGCCATCGGCGAAATCGCGGTGTCGATCACGTCGACGCCTGCCTCAACCGCCTTCATCAGGGTCATGGAAGCCAGACCCGAGGTGTAGTGGGTGTGGAGCTGGATCGGAACCTTGACCGATTCCTTGAGCGTCTTGACGAGTTCATAGGCATCGTAAGGCTTGAGCAGACCTGCCATATCCTTGATGCAGATCGAATCGGCACCCATCTCCTCAAGCTGCTTTGCATACTTGGAATAATACTCGAGCGTGTAAACGGGTCCGGTGGTATAGGAGAACGCCGCCTGCACGTGTCCCTGCTCGCGCTTGGTTGCGCGGATAGCGGTCTCGAGGTTTCGGGGATCGTTGAGCGCGTCGAAGATTCGGAGAATGTCGATGCCGTTTGCAATCGACTTCTGCACGAAATACTCAACCACGTCATCGGAATAATGGCGGTAGCCGAGGATGTTCTGTCCGCGGAACAGCATTTGCAGCTTGGTGTTCTTCACACGCTCGCGGATCTTGCGCAGACGCTCCCAGGGGTCCTCATTGAGAAAGCGCATGCAGGCGTCAAAGGTAGCGCCGCCCCACGCTTCCAGAGAATGGTAACCGATTTTATCCATCTCCTCGAGGATCGGAAGCATCTCCTCGGTGGTCATACGGGTTGCGATCAGCGACTGATGGGAGTCGCGGAGCACCGTTTCAGTAATTTTTACTTTAGACATTTGATTACACTCCTATCAGAGAGAGATTTGGGTGATTAGAAGCATGCGAGCAGCACGCCTGCGGCAACCGCAGAGCCGATGACACCCGCAACGTTGGGTCCCATCGCATGCATCAGGAGGAAGTTGGTGGGATCCGCCTTCTGTCCCTCCTTCTGCGCCACGCGGGCAGCCATCGGAACAGCCGAAACGCCGGCAGAGCCGATGAGAGGATTGATCTTACCACCGCTGAGGAAGTTCATGATCTTTGCGGTGAGCAGACCGCCCACGGTGGAGATGATAAACGCGGTCAGACCAAGCACAATGATCTTGATCGTGGACCAATCCAAAAAGTCCTTTGCCACGGCAGTTGCACCAACGCTGATGCCGAGGAAGATCGTGACAATATTCATCAGAGCGTTCTGCGCCGTATCGGAAAGACGTCCCGTTACACCGCACACGTTGAGCAGGTTGCCGAACATCAGGCATCCGATCAGAACGAGTGCCTCGGGCACAATCAGCGCAACCACAATGGTAACCAGGATCGGGAAGATCACCTTTTCGGTCTGCGAAACAGGGCGCAGAGCCGTCATTTTGATCTTTCGCTCCTTTTCGGTGGTGAGCAGGCGCATGAAGGGCGGCTGGATCATGGGGATCAGCGCCATGTAGGAATATGCGGCAATCGCGATCGCACCGAGCAAATGCGGAGCGAGCGTTTTGGTAACCGTGATCGCCGTGGGACCGTCCGCGCCGCCGATGATACCGATGGAGGCAGCCTCGGGACCGGTGAAGCCCAGGAAAAGTGCGCCCGAAAATGCCACGAACACGCCAAACTGTGCGCCGGCACCGATGAGCAGGCTCTTGGGGTTGGAGATCAGGGGGGTGAAATCGGTCATCGCACCGATTCCGATGAAGATGATGCAGGGATAAAGTCCGGTTTTTACGCCGATGTAAAGCAGGTCAATGAGCCCTCCGTGACGGAGAATCTCACCGTAATTGATTTCTCCTGCCGTCATAAAATAATCGGGATGGAACATATTTCCGCCCGGAAGGTTGGTCAGAAGCATTCCGATCGCGATCGGCAACAGAAGAAGCGGCTCAAAGCCCTTGACGATTGCAAGATACACCAACACGCAAACGATCAGAAGCATCACGAGCGTTTGCCACCAGATCGCATCCAGACTGTTGATCAAACGGTAGATACCGGTTGACTCCCAGAAATTGAGCAGACTTTGCAAAAGATCCATGAAAGCGTATCCTTTCTATCAAATTTCAATGCACAGAAAGGATTCAGTTGAGGGTAACGAGCACTGCGTCGGTTGCAACCGATGCGCCCTGCGAGGTCTCAACCGATGCAACAACGCCGTCCTCGGGAGCGGTGATGTCGTTTTCCATCTTCATTGCCTCAAGCACGCAAACAACGTCGCCTCTCTTAACCGAGTCGCCGGGCTTGACGTTGATCTTGATGATAGTGCCGGGCATGGGAGCCTTCACGCTGATCGCACCTGCCTTGCCTGCAGGAGCGGGAGCTGCTGCGGGAGCGGGAGCTGCTGCAGGAGCGGGAGCTGCTGCGGGAGCAGGAGCTGCTACGGGAGCGGGAGCTGCTGCTACGGGAGCGGGAGCTACATAGGTGGGAACGGGAGCGCCGCCTGCAACCTCTTCAACAACAACGTCATATACAACACCATTTACAGTTACACGATAGTTTTTCATTTGATTCACCAAAAAACCTTTCTTAAATTTGAGTTTTGATTGTATTTGTTCTCGAAAATTGATTTTTGAACTCAAAGAGTTCTGCGGGAGCCTGCGCGTCCCACACGCTTAAAGGATACCACACGGAAGGCGGCGGTATTCCCCTCCTCTGCACGTGCGGCAATGATTGCGGCTGTGATCGCCGCAACGGTTGCGCCCTCATCCTCGGATGCGGCAAGCGCGGCAGCGATCGCTGCTGCAATCGCGGCATCCCCGGCGGGAGGCGCAGGAACGGGGGCACTTACGCCGTCCGTTTTTTCTTCAGCCTTCTTCTTTCCGTGAAGGATGCGGTGCATGATCTCGATTGCCGCCCAAATGAGCGCAAGAACAAGGAAAATAGTGAACATGCCCTGCAGGGTAACAACACCTGCCGTGGATGCCTTTTCACCGAGACCGTCCGTCGAGCCTGCGAAGAAAGCAAATAATGCGTTCGTCATATGATTACCTCCGTCTTACAGAGGAAGATTGCAATGCTTGCGCGAGGGGGCGCCGCCGTTCTTCATGAGAAGCATGTAAACTGCGGAGCAGATACGCTGACGAAGCTCTGCCGCGTCGATCACGTCGTCAATGCTGCCGTCGGATGCCGCCGCGATTGCCGATGCCTGCGTTTCACGCCACTCTGCCTCAAGGTCTGCACGGGTGGTCTCCTCGGTGATACGATCGTTCCAGAGGAATGCGACCGCCGAGGCAGGATTCATTACGCTGATCTCGCTATCGGTGAGTGCGTAGGTCATGTCGGCACCGAGCGCCTTGGAGCCCATGAGCGTGAACGCCGCGCCGTATGCCTTACCCACAACAACCGTGATCTTTGCGGTATCGGCAGTGGCATAAGCCATTGCGAGCTTTCCGAGCTGCGCCGCGAGAGGCGCGTTTTCCGCCTCCTCACTTGCCTCCACGCCGATGCTGTCAACAAGCGTGATGACCGGGAGCGAGAAGCTATCACAGAAGCCGATCAGCTTTGCAGCCTTTTTCGACCCGTCAACCGAAATCACACCGCCTCGCTCTGCGGGATTGCTTGCAATCACGCCGCAGATCACGCCACCGAGCGTGCAAAGTCCGGTGATCATTTCGGGGGCATAGGATGCACCGATCTCGAGAAAATCGTTTCCGTCTGCAAGAGCCGCTACCAGCTCTCTGCCACTCACACCCGCAACCGATACACGGCGGTTGGCATCGTCTGCCACGCTCTCGATCACAACTCCCTCGGCATTGTTCGAGGGGAGCCATGCGATCAGCTTGGCGATCTTGGCGTTGAGGTCAGCATCGTCCTTTACTTCGATCGAGGAGAGACCGTTTTGTGCAACCGCCTCAACCGTTCCGACCTCCTTACCAACGGTAAAGGGGGCGTTGACAAAGATCTGCGAGCGACCTTCAACCGTCACGGTCAGGTCGAACATTGCGGCAACGGTTGCAGCCATACCTGCACAAACGCCGTTAATCACAGCGATCTGCGGGATCACACCCGATGCGTCGCTGACGACCTTGAGAAGCCTGCCGTATGCCGACATTGCCGATGCGCCGTCACAAAGAACTGCTCCTGCGCTGTCAAACATGCCCACGACAGGGGCTCCGTTTTTCATTGCCATGCCGTAAAGCGCGGCAATTTTTTCTGCCTGAAGTGCGTCGAACGCACCCTTTTTCCGATCGCTGTCCTGCGCAAATGCGTAAACCAGCTTTCCGCCGATCGCACCGTAGCCGCAGACCGCACCGGTCATTTCTCCGTCTGCTCGCTTGACATAGGCGCCTGTTTCGACAAAGGTGCCCGCATCAAAGAGCGCGGCAAGTCTTTCCCTGCCGACGGTTGCGCGAATCTCCATAAAGATCTCCTCCGTTTTGGGTTTGTTAAGCGGGGAAAAAATGGCTATTTCTAAAAAAACACCATCCTACCCCATTTTAGTAAAATTATATCACACAATCCGCTCGTTGTCAATGCGAAAAAGAAACTTTTTCATCTTTTTTATGATAAAGCTTCAAAAAGAAAAAGCATCGGGAGGAGCACGGGGCAACGGTGTGCCCTTCTCCTCCCGACCGCAGTCAGGCAATATTCGCTTGCTTCATCAGCTTTTTGAGCTGCTCCGAGAGCGGCAGGACCAAAAGCCCCGCGAACAGATTTCCGACGCAATGTGTGACGTCCCATCCCAGCCCCACGGCAATCCACGTTAGCATTTGCTCAAAGCTCATACCGTACATCAGCGCTTGCGCAGGTGCATAGAGAATGCCAAAGGCAAGCCCGTGCAGACAGCAAATGGCGGGATATAGCACACATGCGAGCCATTTCGGTATCTTGCGCGGAATGAGCATGGTGATCGCCCACAGAACCGTCCAGATATAGAGATACGGAACCCACCATGCGGCAAAGCCCGCATAGAGTCCGTTGAGAAGCACGTAGACGTAGATTGGTGTCAAAGCTTTTGCGCGAAAGCAGACGGTGTATGTCATGGTCAACATTCCGAGCAGGTGAATGTTGGGCAGCACCTCCATGATGATCTTGGAGCAGAACATCAGCGTTCCCAGCATCGCAAAAATGCACATCTCACGGACATGCTGCGAGCGATACCAACGCTTTGTTTTTTGGCTTTTTGTCATTTGGAGTAAACGATCTCGTAGTGCTCGCCGTCGGCGATCTCGGTGCTGTCAACGCCCGTCATCAGATACTCTCCATCCTGATAAAAGCCCCAATAGCTTTGGTTGACGTCATAGTCGGCGGTGATGCCATTGACGACCTTGACGTAAAGACCGTACTGTGCCACGTCTCCCGCGATCAAGCCGTGCTCAAGGAGCGCGTCGCCGAGCGTGGTCTTGTCGGTGTGAAGGGTGAAGGTGATCGCTCTCTCCCCTGCCTTGACCTCAACCGCAACGGTGATTGCCCCCGATCCGAGCTCGGTGTCCTCACCGTAGGTGGCATTTGCCCAAAGCTTTTCGGTATCGGTCTTGCCGCAGGAGGCGAGAGAGAGGATGCAAATGAGCGCGAGCATGGCAGAGATGATGGTTGTGACTGTTTTTTTCATTGTTTTTTCCTTTCGTGATTAAGAAATTGGCACAAAAAGGATAAATGAAAAGCACCCTCCATGGGGTGCTGAATGCGCGCGAAAAATCGGATACCCTGCCCGTATCCGTAAAACGCCCATCCCCCCATTTTGCCCGAGAGACCTTCCATAGGCACAGAACGATAAGCATTCCGACTTGACCCGCCTTGCATATCAGGCGTGAGATACGGTAATGGCTGTTGCTGCAGATTCTCACTGCGATTTCCTTATCCCCGAGCAGCACTGTCACGCAGTGTGCCCGACAACGAAGGCCGTGCTTCGACCTTCAGATGAACTGTGATATTCTTTTGTGTAAGAACATTATATCACAAGGTCGGCTCTTTTTCAACAGTTTTTTTCATTTTTTGAAAAAAAGTGGGACCCGAGGCAAATCTGCTCCGAGTCCCTCTGCATCAAAGCGTCAGAAACGCACAAAGTGCGTGATGGTCCGAATAATAGCAGCCGCACGAATCATCGTCGGGAACTGCGTAAGACGCGGTAGGATCAACCTGCATATTGGTGAAGATATAGTCGATCTTGCAGGTGCCAACGTCGCCCTTGAAGCCGTGGAACGAGCCCTTGATGTGACGGGTTGCATCTACCGTTCCAAGCCGATCGGCTGTGGAAAGCACCAGCGCAATGGGCGCGCTGTCGGGATAATCGTTGAAATCTCCTGTGATCACAAAAGGATTTTTCGAACTTGTCACGTCCTGCATTAAAAAAGCACATTCGAGCAGACGCGCGTCTGCGCCCTTGTGGTCGGTGTGTATATTGTAAAAATTGAGAAATTTGTTGTTGTCCTTGCAGATCAGCTCGGCACATGCATATGCTCTCGGATATTTACTCTGATCAATCCCCTCAAATCGGCTTCCTCCCTCCTCGGGAAAAAGAGACAGGATCCGATTGGAGAAGGCATGCAGGCGGAAACGATCCTTTCGGTAGGCGATATAAGAGCCCTCGTCGCAGAAATTGCTGTCTCTGCCGTGCCCGATCACGGTGTAATCGGTCAGATTTTCGGTCAACCAATCCGCCATGTGATCGTTCGCTTCCTGAAAACCAATCAGATCGGGGCGCTCCTGCGAGAGCATTTGCAGAATTTTCTCTTTTCGATAGTCGAAAAAGTTTTTGCCATCGGTAATCAAACGGTGGCGAAGATTAAAGGTCATCACCTTGATCGTTGCGTTCATCCTTCTTCTCCTTTTCTGAAACAAACATTTTATAAGCTTCATTGGTAATCTCCAAAAATGGGAATGGACAGGATTGCCCATTCCCATTTTGTTGTTCAATTATTCCTCAACGGGAGCTTCAGCAGTCTCCTCGGTTGCGTACTCCTCGGGCATAGCCTCGGCAGCAGCTGCTGCCTCCTCCAGGAGCGAGCGGATCGAAAGGCTGACCTTCTGCTTCTCGTCGTCGATCTCGATGATGCGAGCGTCAACAACCTGACCAACCTCAAGAATGTCGGCAGGCTTTGCAATTCTCTGCAAAGCGATCTGCGAAATGTGGATCAGACCGTCCACACCGTCAACGATCTCTGCAAATGCACCGAAGGGCATCATGCTCACGATCTTAACCGATGCGATGTCTCCAACCGCGTACTGCGACTTAAAGACGTTCCAGGGATTGGTTTCCTCGGTCTTGTATCCGAGAGAAATTCTCTTCTTTTCGGGATCGAAGCTCTTTACAAATACCGTAATAGCGTCGCCGACGGCAACAACCTCTGCGGGATTCTTGATGCGCTTCCAGGAGAGCTCGGTCAGGTGAACCATTCCGTCCACGCCGCCCAGGTCAACGAACGCGCCGTAAGAGGTCATGCTCTTAACGGTTCCGTTGTAGGTCTTGCCAACCTCGATGCCTGCCCAGAAGTCTGCCTCCTGTGCACGGCGAGCCTCGCGCTGAACGAGACGGATCGAGCCGATCGCCTTCTTGCCCTGCTTAACCTCGATGATCTTGAACTGAACGGTGGTGCCAACAAGGGTGGAAAGATCTCCATCCTTCGGAACGCCGGTCTGAGATGCGGGAACAAACACGCGGTTTGCATTGCACCAAATCACAATGCCACCCTTTACTGCCTCGGCAACCTTGCCCTCGAGAACGGTCTTGTCCTCGCATGCGGCAACGATCGTCAGCCAGTTTCTGTCTGCATCAACTCTCTTTTTGGAGAGTTCTGCAACACCCTCAATGTCGCTCACACGGATAACAAAGGCCTCAACCTTGTCACCGTTCTTGAAGTTCTCGGTCAACTTAAAAGCAGGATCGTTCGTGATCTGGTCTGCTTTGATGTAGCCCGTCACGCCGGCGCCAACGTCAAGCTGCAGTTCAGCATCCGACACGTGAGTTACGGTTCCGGTAACGACATCTCCTGTATTTAAAGTTGAGCACTCAGACTCGTTGAGCATTTCTTCGAAATTTTCTTTCATTTCGCTCATGGTTTTATATACCTCCTCTATTTCATCGCTCGGTGTCGATGCACCCGCGACGATTCCAATGTTAGTAGCGCCTGCCGCCATCGTGCGATCCAGCTCGGATGCGTTGGCGATCCAGACGGTTTTGCCACAGTGTCTGTGGCAGATTTCAAACAGCTTGGCGGTGTTGGAGCTCTCTCTGCCACCGATCACGATCATGAAATCGCATCGCTTCGCAAGCTCCTCTGCCTCGGTCTGTCTCGTTTCAGTCACACTGCATATTGTATCAAAAATTATCGCGTTTGTATATAGTTTTTTGAGTTTTTTTTGCGTTTGGTGCCAAATGCCCAAATTCTGGGTCGTTTGAGCGACCATTACGGGCGTTTTTTTGTGCACTTTGTCAATAGGCTCTTGACAAAGTGACGATTCCATCTCCTCTGCGGAGGAAAAAACGTACTTTTCGCCGTCAAAGCAGCTCATAATTCCGATCACCTCGGGATGGTTGGCGGCACCGATGAGAATGAAGAAATGCTCCTCGGTATCGGTCTCCCCCGCAATCTTATGAATTTTCTTGACGTAGGGACAGGTGCAGTCGATCCAATCGAAATGCGGATTGCGCTCTGCCGACTCGCAAAGGAGCTCAATGGTCTCGCGCGGGCACCCGTGCGCACGCACCAGCACCTTTACGGGATGCGCCGCATCAGCCCGATCCACCAGCGCGGGGATCGCATCGGTGTCGATCGCCTCCACGCCGCGACGTTGGAGCGACTCGTTATAGGTTTCATTATGGATCAAGTGTCCGAGCGTGTAGATCCGCTCGCCCTCGGCAGCGTTTTTCAGCGCCTCCTCCAGGCGGTCGGTTGCCCGCTTAACGCCAAAGCAAAAGCCCGCGTTCTCGGCAACGGTAACGGTTTTCATAGCGCTTCCCTCTTTACCGATCAGAGCTTGTCGGCAATGCCGCCGACCTTCTCATCAATGATGCGCAGCAGATTTTCAATGCTCTCGTCCGGAGTCATCCAGGAATTGTCAAAGGGAATGGCATCCTCGGCAGCAACTGCGGGTGCAACCTCGCGTGTGCTGTCGGCAGAGTCGCGTGCCTGCATTGCGGCAAGCACCTCCTCATAGGTGGTTTGCTGTCCCTTGGCGATCAGCTCGTCGAAGCGTCTCTTGGCGCGGCACTCGTTGCTTGCGGTCAAAAAGATCTTCACGTCGGCATCCGGCAGGATCACAGTTCCGATGTCTCTGCCGTCCATGATCACACTGTACCGACGCGCGAGGTCTCTCTGCGTGTCGAGCAGGAATGCGCGAACCGCGGGGATCGCCGAAACCGCCGATGCGTAGAGCGACATTTCATTGGTGCGGATCCTGTCGCCAAGATCCTCGCCACCCAGGAGCACGTGCTGCGTTCCCTCAACGTATTGCAGATCAATCTGAATTTCGGGCAAAAGTCTTTCAACCGCTGCCGCATCCTTGGGGTCAACGCCCTTGGAGTGAACGTAGTAGCCGATCGTGCGATAAAGCGCGCCGGTATCCACGTAAAGAATTCCAAGCCGCTTGGCAAGCGCCTTTGCAACCGTTGATTTTCCGGCTCCGCTGGGACCGTCAATGGCAATTTTGATCATAGTAACCTTCCTCAAATCATGATTTGTTCACCGCATAGCGGCGGCAGCGCCTGCCAACACCGCGGTGGAAAAAGCAATTTGGAGATTGAAGCCGCCCGTGTAGGCGTCCACGTCGATCACCTCGCCCGCAAAATACAGACCCGAAACAAGCCTTGATTCCATCGTTTTTGGGTCGATCTCCTTCACCGATACGCCGCCGCGCGTCACGATCGCCTCGTCGATCGGGCGGAAACCCGAGAGCGGGACCGTGAGATGCTTGAGCGTTTGCACCATGCGCTCGCGCTCCTCCCGTGTGATTGAATGGACCTTTTTTCTCGGGTCGATCTCACACAAACGGACAAAAGGTGTGATCATTTTCTGTGGAAGAAGATCATCGAGCGAGTTGACAAAATCGCGGTTCTTGTATTTTTCAAAATCCGAGCGAATTCTGGCATCAAGCGTTTTCTCGTCAAGCGCGGGCTTGAGATCAATTTGTGCCGCATATTTTCCGGGGCGAATATCCGCAAGATGTGCCGAGGCAGACAGAACCAGCGGGCCTGTCAGACCGAAATGCGTGAACATCATCTCTCCGAAATCCTCAAAAACGGTCCTCCCCTTTTCCGAGTCAGTCACCGTCATGCGAACGTTTTTGAGCGAAAGCCCCTGCATGCTGCCGCAGAGCTTCCCTTGCGCAACGAGCGGAACGAGTGAGGGACCGATGGGGGTTACCGTGTGTCCGAGGCGCTCGGCAAAACGGTATCCGTCGCCGTCCGATCCCGTTGTGGGATAGGAGCGACCGCCCGTGCAAACGATCACCGCATCAAAGTCATGCACGCCGTCCGAGGTCTGCACGCCCGAAGCGGAGCCGTCGGTCTCTATGATATTCTGCACTCTTTTGTGCAAAATATGCACGCCGCACGCCTTACATTGGCGCTCCAGCGCCGCAACGATGTCACCTGCTCTGTCCGAGACGGGAAACACACGTTTGCCTCGCTCGGTTTTGAGCGGAACGCCCGCGTCCTCAAAGAACGCAACCGTGTCGGCTGTGGAAAACCCCGAGAGAGCCGCGTAGAGAAAGCGCGGATTGGTTGGAACGTTAGCAAGAAACTCGTTCAGATCGCAGTCATTGGTGACGTTGCATCGTCCCTTTCCCGTGATCCGAAGCTTTTTGCCCATGCGATCGTTTCGCTCGTAAAGCGTGACGTCCGCTCCGCTCCGTGCCGCCGTGATCGCCGCCATCATGCCCGCGGCACCGCCGCCGATGACCGCAACGCGCACTGCGTCACTCATGCTTTTTGTCGTAGACGTCATAGCGATCCCACACCTCCTCCAGAATCCGCAGTCGCTCGGTCAGCTCGTCCTGCTTTTTTCGCGAGACCGCAACCACCATCGCATTGATGATGCTGAGCGGTGCCACGAGCGAATCGACGAAGGACGCCATATCGCTCTGCGCAATCAGGAGCTGGCTGGCAAACGCCGCAATGGGAGAAAGCCTGCTGTCGGTGAGTGCCACCACGTTTGCCTCGCGTGTGCGAGCATACTCGACCGCGTTGATAATTCGCTTGGAATAGCGCGGAAAGCTGATGGCGATCATCACGTCGTCCGGACCGATCTGCATGATCTGCTCAAACATTTCGCTTCCCGACGTGGTTTGGACAAACTTTACGTTGTCGAAAATCATGCGGAAGTTGTAGTTGAGAAAACCTGCAAGAGCGGCAGAGGAACGCACGCCGATGATATAGATGTTTTTCGCCGCAATGATACGGTCGATCGCTGCCTCGAAGGAGGCGTGATCAATCTCCTCCATCGTGTGGCGGATCTTTTCGGCATCCGACAGAAGCACCTTGTCGAGCACGTTGCCGTCCCCGATGAGATTGTTGGTGACCTCTATGCGTTGGAACGAGGTCAGACGGTTTCGGATGATCTCCTGCAAGGAGTGCTGAAAATCGGGGTACCCGTCATATCCGAGCTCGATCGCGAAGCGCACGACGGTAGATTCCGACACGCCAACGATCGCACCCATTTTGGATGCGGTGAGGTACGCTGCCTTTTCATAATGCCCCAGAACGTAGCCTGCGATCAATCTTTGCCCCTTGGAAAACGAGGGCATTTTTTCTTCAATCAGCTTAAGCAGATCAGCATTCATTCGAAGAAGCCCCTCCTCCAATTAAAAAAATCCGATTCCGTTCGACACTTTTATTATTATAACCGAAAAAAAAACGTTTGTCAATATCATTTCGTCGAAAAAACGTAATTATCATAATATTTTATATTATAACTAAAGACCTTGGAGTTGCTGCAATCGTTCAATCAACGAAAAAATCCCTGCCCTGCACAAGCGGGACAGAGATTTTTTGGGGGATTCCGATTGAAAAACTGCCGTTTGTTTCAGCGGACATCCACGATATCAACGGTCACCTTTTTTCCACTATTGGCGGCTGCTGCCTTGATCACGGTGCGGATCGCCTTTGCGATCTTGCCGTGACGGCCGATCACCATACCCATATCGTCGGGGGCGACCGTAAGTGTCAGGGTGATGCTGCGCTCATCCTGTGTTTCGGTAACCTTTACTTCCTCGGGTGAATCGACGATTGCCTTGGCAATGTCCAACAAAGTTTCCTGCAAGTTAATCATGATGTGTCTCCTTATGGCACATTACGCGCAGATCAGTCTACGATGCCGCTCTTCTTCAGCAGAGACTTTACGGTCTCGGTGGGCTGTGCACCGTTGCCGAGCCACTTTTTAGCCTTCTCAGCGTCGATCTTGATTTCTGCGGGGGTGGTGAGGGGGTTGTAGTAACCGATCTCCTCGATGAAACGGCCATCTCTGGGCGAGCGGCTGTCTGCCACGATCACACGATAAAAGGGAGCCTTCTTTGCGCCCATTCTTCTGAGTCTCATTTTTACTGCCATGATTTGTTTTCCTCCAAAAAATAAAATTAAAATTGTTTTTTCTATCAATGAACGGTGAATTCAGAACGGCAACTTCATTCTTCCGAGCATTTTCTGTCCTTTTTTGGTCTTTCCCATGTCGCTAAACTGCTTCATCATCTTGAGCATCTGCTCGAATTGGCGAAGCACCTTATTGACCTCCTCGACCGACGTTCCCGAGCCTGCCGCGATACGCTTTTTGCGCGAGGCGTTGATAATCTCGGGCTTCGTTCTTTCTCTCGGCGTCATCGCGTGGATGATCGCCTCGGTGTGTGCCAAAACCTTTTCGTCGATCTTGGCATCCTTCATCGCGCCCGGCTTCATGCCCGGCATCATGGACATGATCTGCTCGAGATTGCCCATGTTCTTCAGCTGTGCAAGCTGTGCCAGATAATCGTCAAGCGTAAAGGTTTGCTGACGCATCTTCTGCTCAAGCTCTGCCGCCTGCTTCTCATCGTAAGCCGCCTGCGCCTTGTCGATCAGGGTGAGCACGTCACCCATGCCGAGAATTCTCGACGCCATGCGGTCGGGGTGGAAGGGCTCGATCGTGTCGAGCTTCTCGCCCGTTCCGACAAACTTGATCGGCTTGCCCGTGACGAAGCGGATCGAAAGAGCCGCACCGCCGCGCGTATCACCGTCGAGCTTGGTCAGGATCACGCCCGTGATATCGAGCAGATCGTTGAAGGTTTGCGCCACGTTGACCGATTCCTGACCGATCATGGCGTCAACCGTGAGCAGGATTTCGGCAGGGTTGACCTCTGCCTTGATGTTTTTGAGCTCATCCATGAGCACCTCGTCGATCTGCAGTCGACCTGCAGTGTCGATGAATACCATGTCATAGCCCTTTTGCTTTGCATGCTGCAGGCTCTCCTTTGCGATCTGCACGGGAGAGACCTTATCTCCCAACGTAAAGACCGGAATGTCGAGCTTTTCGCCCACAACCTGCAGCTGCTTGATTGCCGCGGGACGGTAAACGTCGCAGGCAACGAGCAGCGGGCGCTTGCCCTGCTTTTTATAGAGACCCGCAAGCTTTGCGGCGTGCGTGGTCTTACCGGCACCCTGCAGACCGACCATCATAATAACGGTTGGCGGCTGCGAGGCGATGGTGAGCTTGGATTGCGAGCCACCCATGAGTCGGGTGAGCTCCTCGTTGACGATCTTGACGATCTGCTGCGCGGGAAGCAGAGATTCGAGCACCTCAACGCCTACCGCACGATCGGACACGATCTTGATGAATTCGCGCACGACCTTGAAGTTGACGTCTGCCTCAAGCAATGCGAGCTTGATCTCGCGCATGCCCGCCTTGACGTCTGCCTCGGTCAGTTTTCCTTTATTGCGGAATTTTTTGAATGCATTATTCAGTTTTTCTCCAAGACTTTCAAACATAGGCACGTCCTCCCTTCGTCTCGGTTTGCGGCAGGATCAGGAATTGACCGCCTGTGCCAGCTCCTCAACCGCATTTTGAATGGTTTGGTCTACCCCTGCGTCACGAAGAAGCACCTGCAGGCGGTCGGCATGCTCTCTCACGCGCCGAAAGCGTGTTGCAAGCCCAAGCTTCTCCTCATAAAAGCGCAATTCCTCCTCGGCTTTTTTGATCAGCTCCCGAACACCTTGACGCGAGATGCCGATCTCCTGCGCGATCTCGGCAAGCGAGAGGTCGTCATTATAATAGAAATCCAGAACGGTGCGCTTTCGCTCCGAAAGGATCTCACCGTAGAAATCCAATAAAAAGCCGATTTTCAGATCTTTTTCAAACATGTTTCTTCATCCTGTATCAGGTGTAAAGCAAAATACTTTACAAGTATAGCACAGACTTTTGATTTTGTCAAGTGTTTTTTGCGATTTTTTTATATTTATTTCTTTTTCCGAGCGCGGACGGCAGGTAGCCGAGCTCAACCCACGATCAGCTCTGCGAGCGGAATGATTGCGGCGGGCAGAAGGATGGCGGGCATATAGTTCATGATCTTGAGCTTGGTGACGCCAAGCATATTGAGGGCAAGTCCCATAATCAGGATCGAACCAACACCCGACATGCAGGCGATCACCTCGGTGGAAAGAATGGGGGCTGCCCAATTGGCAAGCAGGGTGATGCTCCCCTGGAAAACCAGCACGAATGCCGCCGAGAACGCCACGCCGACACCGAGCGAGAGCGAGAAGATAATCGAGGAAACGAAGTCGAGGATCGACTTCGTGTAGAGCATGCTGTGGTCACCTGTGAGACCGCTGTTAAGCGAGCCGACGATGGTCATGGACCCAACGCAGAACAGAAGCGAGGCACTCACAAAGCCCTGCGCCACGTTTCCGAAGCGTGCGCGCGCCAGATGCTCCACGCGTTCACCGAGATAACTGATGCCTCGGTCAAGGTCAAGCAGCTGACCGATCAGTGCGCCGATCGCCATTGAAACGATAATCACAAGCGTGTTCTCTCCCACAAGCTCGCTCATCAGCTGCAAAGGTCTCGAGGGGTCGCCGACAAAGCTGCCAGAGAGAGCCGCAAGAATCTGACCGTTCACAGCCGCTTTAACCGTTCCCGTGATGCCAATGGCAAGCACGCAGAGTCCCACGCCCTTGAAAATGCAATCCGAGAGTGCGGAGGAGCGCTCGCTCTTCCCTGCACCGATGAAGCGCTTTATCAAAAGACCGATCGCAGAGCCGCCGATCACGGCAAGTGCATTGACGATCGAACCCCAAAGCTTGATCTGTTCCATAGTAGTTTGTTCCGTTTCCTTTATTTACTTGCACTGAATATTATCGGGGATCAGTTTGGAGTAAAAGCCGTCCCCAGCCCTGCTGTGGTGGTCAGGCTGCCGTCCGATCCGATCAGGATCGCCTCAAAGGAATAAGCCCCCGATCTGTAAAATTCAAGTGCACGGTCCTTCCCCATTACAAGCAGAGCAGTAGAAAGTGCATCGGCGAGTGCGCCGTCGAAGGTGATGACCGCAACGCTCGAGAGCCCCGACTCGGCGGGATATCCGCTCGCAGGATCGAGAATGTGATGGTAGCGCTTGCCGTTGACCGTGACGTAACGCTCGTAGTCCCCCGAGACCGAAAGGACCTCCCCTGCCTCGAGCTGCAGCACGCCAACCGTTGCGCCCGTTGCCTTGGGGTCACGCAGAGCAATGCGAAAGGGCTCGCCGTCGGGCTTTTTACCAAAGGTGGCAACATTGCTCCCAAAGGTGATCAGTCCGCCCTCGACATTGCTCGACTCCAACAGCTCCAAGAGCGCCTGGATCGCCGCCCCCTTGCCAATGCCGCCGAGATCAAGCGTCACGGTGGGATCGGTCTTTTCGATGCGTCCCTCGGTGATCTGCACGCGCTCAAAGCCAACGAGTGCAAGTGCCCTGTTGAGCGCCGCATCGGTGGGTAGCACGCCGCTCTCGCCCGCCGCCTCCCAAAGGTCGATCAAAGGCGTGACGGTGGGATCAAACGCACCGTTCGTTTTTTTTGCAACGTCGAGTGCCGAAGAGATCAAAGCCAGCGTGCGCGCATCGGGCGTGTTGAGTCCTTCTGCAGAGGCATTGAATGCCGCGATCTCGCTCGTGCTCTCCCGACGCGACCAAAGGCGGTCGAGCTCACCGAGCAACGCGCGGCAACCGTCAAAGAGCGCGTTTGCCTTTGCGGTATCCTCCGTGTAGAGCGTAACACCGATCACGGTGTCCATAAAGAAAAACGCCTCGGTGTGCACGGTGGGGGCTCTGCAGCCCGAAAAGGTCGAAAAAATCAGCAAAATAGCAAGAAAAAGTGAAATGATTGATATTTTTTTCATACGGAGCCTCCCTTTTTCAGAATCGGAGTCAGGCGCGGCACGAGCAGATTGAGCAAAAGTCCCACCGCGCTGCCAAAGATCACCGAGGCGATCAGAAGCACGGGCAGATAGGACAGGATCACAGATGTGCCGAACAAAAGGGACGCCGCTATAATCTGTCCGCAGTTATGCGCCGCGGCGGAGAGGATCGAGGTGCCGAGAAAGCTGAGTCGCCTGCCAATCCGAGAGAGCAACAGGAGCATCAGATAGGAGAGCAGCCCTCCCATTGCCGAAAAAAAGAGCGAGGTGACCGTTCCGAACAGCAGCCCCATCAAAAGGATGCGCGTGGCAGAGATCACGGCGGCGTCGAGCTTGGAAAGCCCGAAAAAGGCAACCAGGACCACGAGATTTGCAAGCCCCAGGCGGAAGCCCGGGAGCGGAATGATCAAGCCGATCGGCAAAAGCACCTCAAGATAGGAAAGAATCATGGCAAGCGCAGTCAGAATCGCATTGAGTGCCACGCGTCTCGCACGCTTATCCTGCGACGAAATCGACATTTCTGTCCCCTCCCTTCACGGTCAGCGTCACGCCTGCAGGAGCGCAGAGGATCGTTTCGCCGCTCCTTGAAATCGAGCCGCTTCGGTAACATACGCCGTCGCGGCAATTGCTCTCCAGAACGTATGCCGTACCGTTCTCGATCACAACCGTGAGGGTGACCTCACGCGAGGTGACGGTGAGTGTTTGAGATTTGGAGAGCAAATAGGACGTGCTGCCCTCGGGCGTTGTAATCACCAATACGGTAGCGTTGGGGCGGCAAAGGACAGGAATGAGGATCATGGCGAGTGCAACGAGCAGAACAAGCAGCAGAACGGCAACGTCCTGCCACGTGATTTTCGTTTGAAGCATGCAATCCCCTCCTCTCGGCAATTCTATCTATAATATTATATCAACTATTGCGCCCGAAAGCAAGAGAAAAATAAAAAATGTTTTGTGTTGACATCACGGGCGAATTGTGCTACAATATTCCTGTTGGAAATATCACGATTAAACAGACAAAGGAGAACAGATCATGAATCCATATCAGATCGGTCTTGCGGTTTCGCCCTCGTTCGGTTTTTCAACCGAGGATTGCTTTGCACATCTGAAGCAGCATGGCTTTGAGGCAACCTTCACAGGGTTGGGCACCCCCGAGGAACTCGACGTTTGGGCAGAAAAATGCGCTCAAAACGGTCTTTTTTATAGCTCGATCCACGCCCCCTTCAAGCGATCCGCCGCTATGTGGGAGGATACGCTCGACGGTGACGAGGGTGAGCGCGAGCTTTACGCGAGCATTGACGCCTGCGTGCAGGTCGGTGCGCCGATCGCCGTTGTGCACCCCTTTATCGGATTCGACAAGCATACGCCTACCCCGATGGGTCTGACCCGTATGCGCCGCGTTGCCGAGTACGCCGCGAAGAAGAATATCAAGGTGGCAATTGAGAACGTGGAGGGCGAGGAATACCTCGACTACCTCATGGCAGGTCTGCGTGACTACGGTTCGATCGGCTTTTGCCTTGACACGGGTCACGAAATCTGCTACAACCGCGGACGCGATCTGCTCCGCGACTACGGCGACCGCCTGTGCTATCTGCACATCAACAGCAACGTTGGCATCACCTCCCCCGAGGGGATCATCACCTACAAGGACGATGCGCATATGCTTCCCTTTGACGGCAAGGCAGACATGGAATTTTTGGTTGAGCGTCTCAAAAAGCATCAATACAACGGTGTTTTGATGATGGAGCTTTCGCGCAGAAATCACACAGACCGCCACACCAACGATCGCTACATCGCCATGGAGCCCGACGAATACCTCGCCGCAGCAGCCGCACAGATCAAGCGTTTGCGCGAGATGATGGAGCAATAATTTTACTTTTTTGATAAAGAACGGTGCCTTATGCAGCTTGCATCCGAGGCACCGTTCTTTTTTTCATAAGAACAACGAACATAAAAACGAACGCTTTTGCTCCTTCGGCATAAAATGGTATCAAGACAAACCGAAGGAGGGCTAAAAATGAACGTAGAGCAGCAATCCGATTATACTCCGAGCGTGGGCGAGGGTGCCTTGATTGTCCACGTGACCACCGCACGCGGCTCCATTCCGCTCGAGGGTGCGCAGGTGCTGGTGCGTGCATACGGAGACGACGGCGCGGAGGGGCGCGGTGACGTGATCACGTCAGTCATTACGGGACGCGACGGAAACACATCTCGCATTTCTCTGCCCGCCCCTGCCCGTGCCGATTCGCTCAAGCCAAGCGCAAACGGCGTTGCGCCCTTTGCATCCTATATTGTGGAGGTCTTTCTGGAAGGCTATTTTGCGCAGAATTATATTAACGTGCCGATCTTTGACGGGATCACCGCCATCCAACCCGCCGATATGATTCCGCTCTCCGAGAATGACAAAACCGACTCGCGCACACCCGACGGAGAACGATTTTTTGAGTCCTCCGCCCCCGATCTTTGATCTCTTATCGAGCATCCTCACAAAATTTCAAGGGAAGGAAAATTTACCATGCCGCAATTACCGATCATTCCCGAAACCATCACGGTGCATCTCGGTCCACCCGACAGCGAGGCGGAAAACGTGACGCTCCCCTTTCTCGACTACGTTGCAAACGTGGCGTCGAGTGAAATCTATCCCACCTGGCCCGAGAGCGCCATCCGCGCCAATATGTACGCGCAGATTTCCTTTGCGCTAAACCGCGTCTACACCGAATATTACCGCACGCGCGGCTATGATTTTGATATTACCAATTCGACAGCCTTTGACCAGTATTTTGTAAAGGGACGCGATATTTTCGGCAATATCCGCGAAATCGCGGGCGATCTGTTCAATAACTACATCCGCCGCGTTGGCAACGTGGAGCCGCTCTTTGCGCAATACTGCAACGGCACTACGGTGACCTGCAACGGACTTTCGCAATGGGGCTCGGTGGAGCTTGCAAATCAGGGGCTCACGCCTTACGAAATTCTGACCTACTACTACGGCAACGACATTGAGCTGATCCGCGACGCACCGATCCAAAACGCCACCGAGAGCGCGCCCGACGTGCCTCTGCGCCTCGGACTTGCAAACGATGCGGTGCGCACGCTCCAGATTCGGCTCAATCGTATCTCCTCAAACTTCCCCTCCATCCCAAAAATTGCCGCCACCGACGGTATTTTCGGCACCGACACCGAGGAAGCAGTGCGCCGCTTTCAGGAAATTTTCAACCTCACGCCCGACGGCGTGGTGGGAAAATCAACCTGGTATCGCATCCAGAACGTCTATATCGGAGTTAAGCGCCTCACCGACCTCAATTCCGAGGGCATCACGCTCGACGAGGTGACCGATCAATATCCGGGAGTGTTGCAGCTCGGGGACACGGGCAACGCCATACTCAATCTGCAATTTTTTATCGCCTATCTCTCGCAATTTTACGAAACGATCCCGCCCGTTGCCATCGACGGCGTGTTCGGGGAGTCGACCCGCGCGGCCGTGGAGGCGGTGCAGCGTACCTTCGGGCTTCCCGTTGACGGCATCGTGGGTGAGCGGACGTGGCATGAGCTCTATCGCGCCTACGTTGGGATCGTCAACACGATTCCGCTCGAATACGTGGAAGGCTACACGGTGCCCTACGGCGGAGTTCCGCTTCGTATCGGTGCCGATTCGGAGTCGGTGCGCCTGCTTCAGGAATATCTCAACTATATCGCACGCACCTACACCGAAATTCCCGTGACCAATCCCACCGGATATTTCGGTCCGCGTACGCAGGAGGCTGTGCTCGCGTTTCAGAGCCGCTTCGGGATCACGCCGACAGGGGTGGTCTCCGCCACCACGTGGACCGCGATCACCGAGCTCTATAACGCCCTCTACAAGGGAATGGAGCTGCAGGACGGTCAGTTTCCCGGCTTTGCTGTTGGCAGCTGACGGAAGGAGGAACCCATGCCCATGCATCAGAACCACGCCGTTGCCGTGGAAAATCTGCAACGCTATCTGCGTCGCCTTTCCTTTGGAGAGCCCACCATCCCCGATCCGCCCGTGGATGGGATTTTTGAAGCACGTACCGAGGAGGCGCTGCGCGAGTTTCAGCGCCTGCGCGGTCTTCCGATCACGGGACGCGCCGACCGTGACACATGGGAGCGGCTCTATGAGGACTACCGTGCCGCACTTGCCCTCGGCGTTCAGCCGCAGCGGATCGCACTCTTTCCGCTCACACCCGACGGCTATCTGCTCACTCCCGGAAGCCGCGGCTTTGCCGTGACCGCTTTGCAATACATGCTTCGCGAGCTTCATCACCATTACAAGGAATTGACCGACCTGCCCCAAACCGGCGTTTACGATGCCGACACCGATCGCGCCGTTCGCTTATTTCAGCGTCGAAACGGTCTCGTCGAGAACGGAGCGGTGGGACTGCTCACCTGGAACGCGCTGACCGACCAATACAATCTCTTCTTTTTCCGCTCCGAGCAGGATATTTTTTAGGAGTCCTGCAAAGCCTTCAAAAAACGTTGCAGTTCAACGTCACATAAGAAAAAACCGCTTCTCCGTCACGTTTTCGTTCGGGGAGCGGTTCCTTCGGTTGTATTAAACGATATTTTTGGGAAGCGTGCTGGCGATATCCCCCTGATGCGCGTCATAGCCATAGCAGACGATGCGGTGACTGCCGTCATCCTCGTATTCAATGATTGAAACCGACGCGTTCGGGCAAAACGGCACGCGGAACGCCTCGTCAAGGGAGTATCCGTACCATTTACATGCCATCATACGCACTGGCGTTGCATGCGTGAAAACCGCGATGCACTCACCGCGGTGCTTTTGGAGAAGTCGGTCGATCTGTCCGTTCACACGCTCGTACAGATCAGCAACGCGCTCACCGTGATCGGGATGCGCATGCCCAATATTTTGCCGCCACATACCGTAGCTTTCCGGAAAAAGTGTGTCGAGATCGTCAAAGCGCTTCCCCTCCCAATCCCCCGCAAAAATCTCGCGGAAGGAGGGCTCGCGCGTGATCTGAAGTCCGTGCACCTCGGCGGTCGGTCTTGCAGTATCATAGGCACGTGAGAGGTCGCTTGCATAGACCGCATTGATCGGGTAATCCTTCAAAAAAGCAGCCGTGCGTCGCGCCTGCTCGCGCCCCTTTTCGGTCAGCGCGGTTTCGCCCTGTCCGATAAAGCGCTGTGCTACGTTGCCCTCGCTTTGTCCGTGTCGCACAACAATCAAGGTGGTGCTCATGTCATTCTTCTCCTTTTTGTTTTCCGTCTTTTTCAGGTTCGGTTTTTCGTTATTTTTCGTTATTTTTCGTTATTGGTCACTCTTTTCGCATGACGCGATCATCGAAACCGCAGCGGGGATATGCGCCACCGTATCGGAGGCAAGCATGCTCACAGAGCCCAGGTCACGCTCGGCAAGCTCGCCCGCAAGACCTGCCAAATAAGCTCCGCAGGCGGCGGTTTTTGGGGTCAGCTCAAGATATCCGAAGAGCCCCGCGAGAATGCCCGAGAGCACGTCGCCGCTCCCTGCCGTTGCCATACCTGCACATCCGCGGTCAACCAGATAGGTCTCGCGTCCGTCGGTGATCACGGTAGTTGGTCCCTTGAGGAGGACGGTAACGCCGTATTTTGAGGCAAATTCGGTGGCAATGCCGATGGGATCGTTCAGAATATCTCCGACGGGTCTGCCGCAAAGACGCTCCATCTCCTTCGGATGCGGAGTGAGCAGAATATCGCTCTTGCTTTGACGCAGAAGATCAAGCTCAAGCTCGGAGAGCGTGTTAAGTCCGTCGGCGTCGATCACAAGTCTTCCTTCGTAAGACCGAAGAAGGTGTGTGAGAATGGCTGCGTTATCGGGAGATCGTCCCCACCCCATGCCAATGGCAAGCGCACGCTGCCCCGTCAGGGCAAGGTCGATCCTGTCAAGCGCGGGGAGCATATGCCCCTCGCGGTCGGGAACGGTTGCAAGCGTGCTCTCCAACAGATACGGCGCAACGCTCGGCGCCACCGATGCCGGAACGATCAGCTTTGCCACACCGCAGCCGGACCGAAGCGCGGCGCAGCTCATATTGGCGAGCTTGACCGCCCCAGCATAGTCGGTGCATCCGCCGAGCAGGGATACGTAGCCGTAGCTTCCCTTGTGGGAATCACGCCGACGCGGTTTGAAAAAGTCGGTAAAATCCTGCATTTGTGCAAGATAGAGGCAGTCTCCGTGGAGATCAATTCCAATATCGACGTTAACGAGCTTGCCAATCTCGTCCTTTGCCTGCCCAAGAAAATGCCCCGACTTATAAAACCCGATCGAAACGGTGAGATCCGACCGAACACACAGAGGCGAGCGTCCGTTGTCACCGTTGAGACCACTGTTGATATCAACCGAGATCACAGTTGCGCCGCTTGCGTTGATGCGTCGGATTGCCTCTGCCTCGACCCCCTCGGCTTGTCCGCGAAAGCCCGTTCCAAAGATGCAATCCACGATCTCGTCAAACACGGAGAGGTCGGTTTTTGCATCAAAATGCGTAATTTTTACACCGATTTCCTTGCATTTTCCATAATAATAGGCACCGTCCGAGGAAAATGCATCGCCCAGAAGAATGACCTCACAAGGAACGTGTGCCTCATGGAGAAGCGCCGCGAGCACGTAGCCGTCCCCCGCATTATTGCCTGAACCGCAAACGATCGCGGTCCTCCCACGCCAAGGGTATGCCTTCCAAATCGCTTCCCCTGCACGTCGCATCAGCTCTTTGCCCGACGTTCCCCGACGGATGGTTTCGGAGTCGCTCTCGCGCATCACACGAACCGTTGTAACCGTTTGCATAGCATAGCCTCCTCCGTTTTTTTTGCAATCTGCCCATCATTACATATATTGTACCACAAAAAAGTCGGGAGGTCAATGAAAATTACCATATTTTTAGGGGTTCCCTTTTTGAAAAATCCGACTATAATATAAATAAGTGATCTTTTCATGCCCGATAGAAGGAAAGGAGTGACTTTTTTGTATGGAACTGATCCGAATCAGCGAGCGCAAGCTCAAGATCATGCTGACTCCTACGGATATGTGTCACTTTGAGCTTTACGACAGTTGTTTCAACGGAGACAGCGAGGAAATGCACCGCGCATTTCGGCTGCTTCTTGAGGAGGTGCGACGTCAAACCGATTTTGAGGGAGACGATCGACACCTCTCAATTCAGTATTTCCCCTCACGTGGCGGCGGATGCGAAATGTTCATCAGCCGTCTCGGGGACGACGGAGAGAAGCACGTGGCACTCACCGAGGCCTCTCCTCCCTCTCCGAAGGGAAATGAAAAAGCCACGGCGCTCGGTCGGCATCTCGGGTGCTTCAGAAGGGATTGCGTTTACCGATTCATCGAGCTCGCCCATCTGCTCCCTGCCTGCAGTCGACTCATTGGAGTCAGGGCGGTGTGTGAGAGTCACGCCTACCGAGACGAGGTTGGCGATTACCTGCTCTTTCTCACGGTGCTCTCGCCGTCACCCTTCTCGCTCCCCAACGAGCTGGATTTTCTCGCCGAATATGGGAGTCAGGAAAACGCCGCTCTCCTTCGCCTCTACATAAAGGAGCACGCCAAGCTCATCTCCTCACCCAATGCGGTTGAAATTCTCGGAGCACTCTGCTGACAGGGAAAAGGAAAGCGCTCGGAACGCAGTTCCGCAGCACTTTCCTTTTCTTTTTGCAAAAACACAAGAAAAAGCAGAGTAAATCAATGTTCGCGACGAATCGTTTCGATTGCTCGAATGAATGCGGAGAGCTGGCTCTGCGTGCTCTCAAAGCCCGGACTGACCCGCACCGCGCCACCCAACGGAGTTTGCAGTGTTGCATGACCGAGTGCAGAGCAATGGTATCCCGTTCGCACGCAAAAGCCGAGACGGTCGAGCTCACGTCCTACCCGGTCGGCAGGAATTCCGTCGAGATTGAAGAGCAGGATCGAGCCCGCGTGGTGCGGTAGGTAGACCGTTACCCCCGCAATTTCCTGCAATCGCTCCCGCAACTCCCGATTCCATTCACAGATATGCTGATGGATCCGCTCGATGCCGAGTCGCTTCACCGTTCGGATGCCCTCGCAAAGCCCCGCGATTGCAGGGGTGGCAAGCGTTCCCGCCTCAAAGCGCTCGGGCGCCTCCTCGGGCATACTGCCCTCCAACGAATTATAACCGCTGCCGCCCTCAATCAGTGTTTCGGCATGCACCCCCGAGCCGAGCAGTAGAAATCCGCTCCCCTGCGGTCCAAGCAGCCCTTTGTGTCCCGGGACACAGAGCGCATCAATCTGCATGCGCTCGGTGTCAATCGGCAAATGTCCCGCCGACTGCGCGGCATCGACCACGAACAAAAGTCCACGACGTCGGCAAAGTGTGCCGAGCTCGGTGAGCGGAAGGGTTGACGAGCAGATATTGGAGGCGTGCGCCGCGATCAACATTCGTGTGCGCGGTTGAATCAACGCCTCGATCGCCGCACAAATTTCGTCTGCCGTGCGATCCCTTTTGTCTGCCATCGTTGGAAAAACGTCATAGGTGATCTGCCCCGCCTCAGCTAGCTTCCAGATCGGACGAAACACTGCGTTATGCTCCATATCCGAGATCAGAACGTGGTCCCCCTTGGAGAGCATCCCTTTGATCGCCATGTTGATTGCCATCGTTGCATTTGCGGTAAAAATGACTCTCGTGGGATCAGAAGCTCCGAAAAATGAGGCAATCTCGCATCGGCAAGCAAAGATTTGCTCCGCTGCGCGCATAGCAAGCACGTGAGATCCCCGTCCCGGGTTTCCGCCGTCACGCCGCATGCATTGCGTGATTGCCTCGATCACCCCCGGAGGCTTTGGATATGAGGTTGCCGCATGGTCCAGATAGATCATCGCAGGTCTCCTCCGTGATAGTAAAGCACGCGGATATTGGCATTCCGCAAAATCCGCTCCACATTTTTCGCCTGCTCGCAGGGGTAAGCCAGCGCGTAAGTGCATCCGCGTCTGTCCTGTAAGGAATCCGCCTTGATGATCTCCGCGCGGACGGCAGCCATTGCCAGCACGCTCTGCGCCTGCATGCTTTGCGTCATCGAGCCGATCACGGCAACGCATTCCCGATTGTTGGTTTGATTGCGCATTCTCGCACCTCCTCTGCTGTCAGTATATGCCGAAAAAATGCGATCCGTGCTGTGCGGACAATCCGCCCGAGTGTATAAATTAAGCCTTTTGTGTGCATACTGTTTATATCACAAAAAAGCAAAAGAAAGGAACATAAAACCATGAATAAACCGCAGATCACACGCTGCTGTGCACGCGAAATTCTCGATTCCAGAGGCAATCCCACCGTGGAGGCAACCGTTTTTCTTGCAGACGGAACGGTTGGCGTTGCAAGTGTTCCGTCGGGAGCCTCTACCGGCATCTTCGAGGCATGCGAGCTCCGCGACGGTGACCGCCGACGCTACGGCGGACGGGGTGTGCTCGAAGCAGCCTCAAACGTTTCCAAGATTATCTCCCCCGCCCTCTCGGGCATCTACGCCTCCGAGCAATCCGAGGTCGACCGCATCCTTTGCGAGCTCGACGGAACCGAAAACAAGAGCCGACTTGGAGCAAACGCAATCCTTTCGGTCTCGCTTGCCGCCGCAAGAGCTGCCGCAAATTGGTATCATTTGCCGCTCTACCGCTATCTCGGCGGTGCAGGTGCCGAGCGCCTGCCCGTGCCCATGATGAACATTCTCAACGGCGGTGCACACGCTGCAAACAACGTGGAAATTCAGGAATTTATGATCGCTCCCGTGGGTGCCACCTCCTTTGCAGAGGCTTTGCGCATGGGAAGCGAAATTTACCATGTGCTCGGCAAGCTCCTGCGCAACGAGGGATATTCCTCAACGGTTGGCGACGAAGGCGGCTATGCTCCCGATCTGCATGACGATGAGGAAGCACTGGAACTGATCTGCCGCGCCATTGAGGAGAGCGGCTACAACACCGAACAGGTGAAAATTGCACTCGACTGCGCGGCAAGTGAATGGTGCGGCGAGGATGGCGGCTACCGACTGCCCAAGCGCGGAAAGACCTACACGCGCACGGCACTGATCGACCGCTGGGAATCGCTCGTGCAAAAATATCCGCTTTTCTCGATCGAGGACGGACTCGATCAACGCGATTTTGACGGTTGGCGCGAGATGACGGCACAGATCGGAGATCGTGTGATGCTCGTGGGCGACGATCTGTTCGTTACGAACGAAAAGCGGCTCTCCGAGGGAATCCGCTGCGGTGCCGCCAATTCGATTCTGATCAAGCCCAACCAGATCGGCACACTCACCGAGGTAATCCGCGTGATTTCACTTGCAAGATCGTCGGGATATTCCTTTATTCTTTCGCACAGAAGCGGTGAAACCGAGGATGTGACGCTTGCCGATATTTGCGTTGCGATGGGGGCTTCGTATATCAAATCGGGCGCTCCATGCCGAAGCGAGCGCGTTGCGAAATATAACCGCCTTTTGCGTATCGAATCGGCACTCGGTGCAAATGCACGTTACGGATGTGAAAAAAATGCAAATCCGACCCTGAAAAGATAAGAAAAGGGCTGTCTCAAATTTACAACTTGAGACAGCCCTTCCGAATTCACAATTCAGTTAAGAACCTATTCTTCCCTTAAATTCGGAAGTATATGGGGCTCGTCGGCAACGAGCGGTGCACGCTCGCCGTCCCGCCCCGGTAGGAATGGGTAAACGGTGAAGTCGGTTTGCTCATAGAAGCGCTCGTAGAACGAAGCGTCATATTGCTGTGTAACGGGAGAAACGCGGAAATATCCGTATTTTTCCTGCATAATCGAGGAATATTTGCGGTCGGCAAACACCAGGTGATCCAAAAGTGTCACCTTCATGTTATCCACGTAGGTGCGAAGAACCTCAGTTGTTTCGCGGTCAACGTTTGACGGAATCGCAAGCCCGTTGGGATGATTGTGCGCCAACAGGATCGCCGACGCTCCCGTTGAAACGATCAGCTCTGCGATCTTTCGCGTCATAATATCGGAGCAGTTGACAATCCCCTCCGAAATACACTCACAGCCGAGCATATTCAGACGATTGTTGAACAGCATGATGTAGAGGCACTCGTGATCAATCCCGATAAATTTGGGGTAAATATACTCGGTGATCTTTCCGATCGTATCAAAGCGGAAGGCACGGCGCGGCTCATCGGTGAGATAGCGGCAAAGCAGCTCCGCCGACAGACGAATCAGATGCGCGCTGTTCTCCCCCACGCCCTTTACCGATTGCAGATCGCTCACGCTCGCATCGAGCACACCGCGAACCGAGCCGAAGCGCTCGAGCAGCGCATGTGCGATTGGGTTGGTGTCGACGCGCGGAACCGAATAATAGAGCAACATCTCCAGCAGCTCGTGATCGGCGCAATGCTTCATGCCGTTTTTGAGAGCGCTCGTCCTCATGCGCTCGCGGTGTCCGTGATGCACGCCACCTGCCGGCTTTTTATCAATTTCTTTCATAAATAATTATTGCAAAGCCGTTCTGCGAATCGGCTCACTTCCTTTTTAGTTTTCCGATTACACGGCCCTTGCATACCACGCTCGAAAAATCCTTGAGCATGATCGGCGCATACGCTGCGTTGAGCGAGTGCAGACGGTCGCCGTCGTAGCGCTTGAAGAAGCCACAACCGTCGAGCAGGAAGATACCGAGCTCGCCCGCCTCCACGCTCTCGGCATTCTGAACCAAGAGAATATCTCCGTTGCGGTACTTGGGCTCCATGCTATCGCCGCTGATGCGAAGCGCATAATCGGCATCCATCGTTTTGTCGGTGGCGGGAACCGTAATCACCTCAAGGCTTGCATCGTCGAGATATTCGCCGACACCTGCCGAAACAGGAAGCTCAAAGAGCTTGAGGTGACGCTTGTCGGTGCGCACCGACACCCCTGCATAGCGACCTGCCGACGGGGTCATGCGCAGAACCTTGCCGCGCTTTTGGGGCGCCGAAGCCGCTTCCTCCGAAGCACTCTCCTCATGCTCTGCAGCCATTTCCTCTGCCCGACGAAGCTCCTGATCCAGCACCGTCTGCAAGAGCGACTGACCCCAACGGTCGAGCGAACGGTAGTGCTCAATCATGGTGATCTCGTCCTCGCTCAAGGTGTAGTTATTCGTGTTCTCGGGCGTGCCGCTGACAATATACTCAACCGAGCAGCCGAGCGCCGAGCAAAGCGCCACGAGATTGGAGAGCTTTGGCGAATCGCTCATGCCTGCCAAAATCTTGCTCAAGGTGCCGAGCGGGATACCCGAGCGCTCTGCAAGCTGCTCGTTGGTGAGCCTTTGTTCATTTTTTAATAATTTAATCCGATCAAGATAGGTTTCCATTTCTACCTCCGCTTTTCCGATTACGACATTATTATATCACCTTTTTTCGCGTTTGTAAATACTTTTTTGAAAAAATTTTCTTTTTTTGGAAAAATCCTATTGACAAATCAAAAAAAGTTTGTTATAATATGCTCGTAAGAATTCCAAAATTGGTATTTCGAGGTGGATTATGAACACTTATTTTGAACACGAAGGCGAATTCAATTCCAATAAAAGAATAATCGACGCATATCTTGCAGAGCAAACCGTATCAACCGGAGCGTGGAGAGGTCGCCTTGAGCAGCTTCTTTTCGTTCTGCTCTCAATCGTTCGCGTGCTCACCTGTGCAAAGGCTCGCCGCATCTGCAAGGCAATCTCTCTTGCGGTTTGTCTCGTTGCATTCGTTGGCGTGATCGGTGCGATGGAGCATGGCACGCTCTCTCTCGGAGCAGGACTTCTGATCGGTCTTGCAATCATTGCAGCCGAGGCACTTTGCCTGCGTCCTCACCGCTCCTGAAGCAGTCGAGCCAACGTCTCCCCTACCAAAACCGCGGCGCGTTGCGCCTCGTCAACCGAGTTTGCCGCCGTTCCGATTTCCAGCAGCAGCGCATGCGGAGCCATCTCTTGATTATAGGAAGAATTCCGCAATGAAACCGGACGGCAAACCGATGCACCGTCGGCGTTGAGCAGCTCTCGAAGCTGCAGGGCGAGTGCAAGGTTTTCCTCCCAATGATCGAAGGAGGTTCCGTTGCCGTTCGTACCGACAACCGCCATCACCTGTGCGGTTGTTTCCTCCCCACCCATCTCGGCAACCGAGCGAACAAAGGCTCCGTCGGCGTTTGTGATCGCATCGCGGTGCAGATCAATCACCAGCGAGATGCTTGGATAGCGTTCCAGATATTCTTCAATCGTCGCATCGGCACGGGCATAAGCACCGCCGAGCGTCGGATCATCGTGCATCACCGTGCAATGAATGGCGGTGATGCCTTTTTGTTTGAGGGTTTCACAAAGAACTGCCCCAACCGAAAGAATATTCCGAGACTCGTCTCTTGAATAGGTCGCGTCTCCGAGCCTGCCCTCTATGTACCTTGTTCCGCTCGGCAAAAAAGCCTCGCTCGTGTGCGTGTGCAGAATCAGCACGAGAGGCTCTCCCGCATTGGTTGCCTCAAACAGAATCTCTCTTGCGAGCAACGCATCTACACTCGGATGATAAGGTGTTTCATTGTGAATATAATCCCGCCCCAGCGAAAGATAGGCAAGGTCCCTTGAAAGAATTGGAACGGCGTCATTCGGGATTTCATCGGTCTCCCCGTCCTTGACCGTGCCATCCCCGTCATCGGGCGCCGCAGTATCGGGGGGGGCAACGGTGTCCGACGGATCGTTATTTTTCACAGTCTCCTCTCCGTCAAATATACCGCCCAGCCCCCAAAGCCAGGTGCTGCCGCCGTGATCCAGCCAGACCGAGCTGACGGCAAAGGCTGCAAGCAACAACGCACAACAGATCAAAAAAATTGCAAAAACGCGGTATTTTCCGCTAAAAGTGCCATCTAAAAGCACGCGCTCCCCCTCGGATGGCAGGGTTCCCTTCACGATTTGCTTTTCCATTTTCGGTCACGTCCCTTTCGTTTTCTTGCTTCACTCTATGCAAAACGGAAAGGAAATATTCCGAGGATCAGTCGCGCGGCTTACTGTTCGAGTTGACCTACGAACGCAAGGTCAATTGCACGCGCAAGGATCTCGGAAAAGCATGCGGTAACGGCGTCGCTATCCTTAGGCGAAACGAAAAAGCTCCGCCCACGCTCCAGAACGCGGATCAGCTGCTCGGAGGGCTCTTGAATTCCCGCCTCGGCAAGCGCATCATAAACGAGCGTTGCAGAGTCAACCACGGTTGGAACGCCCACCGCGATCACGGGAATACCAAGGGTTTCTCTCGAAATGGCAGACCGACGGTTTCCCACCCCCGAGCCGGGTTGGATACCTGCGTCGCTGATCTGCACGGTTGACGCCAGACGGTCGCAGCTTCGTGCCGCAAGCGCGTCGATCACGATTACAAGATCGGGGCGCACGCATGCAGCTGCACTCTGCAACAGCTCCAGAGTCTCGATTCCCGTTTGTCCAAGCACCCCCGGTGCCAGAGCCGACACCGATGCGCACCCGAGGTCAAGGTAAAGCGATGCCTCATGCTCCTGCAGATGGCGCGTTGCAGTCAGTCTGCGTGCGGTTCGCGGTCCAATGGCGTCTGCTGTCAGGTCCTCGTTCCCAAGTCCCGCCACCAAAACTCCGAGATTGCCGTCGGGCAGGCGCCCCGTCAGCTGCTTCGTCATCCGTCGCAGTTCTCTCGCAAGCAGCTGCGAGAGCAATCGACTCTCCTTTGCACCTGCTGCCGTGACCGGTCCGCATTCGACGGTGATATAGGCTCCGATCGGTCTGTTGAGCAGCGCAGAATCGTCGGAATTCTCAACCCGAAGATCGCAAACCCGAAAATCTCCCTCCGTTCGCTCGCAATATTTGGCACGTGGAAGCACCCTGCCCACCTCCGCCATGCTTTCACATGCAAGGTCTGTTCTGGCTCTAAATTTCATAAAAAAGCTCTCCTCGCCCCAAAAGTTTTCATTCTGTTCTTAAAGTACCAAGAAAATTAACAAAATATACATTAAAAAATTTGGGAATCTATTGAAATTTTATCGGAAATAGGTTATAATATAGGAGTAAATCAGGCGCTCAAGGCGCTGTTTCCGATTTTTTATTCATGAGGAGGTTTTTCAACACCATGTCAAAACGGATTCTTGCACTTCTTTTGTGCGTCGTCATGCTCGTTCCCGCCTTTGCAGGATGCTCCAAAAAGGCTGAGGGCGATCTCGGCGCATACATCACCATGTACCTGACGGACGAGGTCTTTGATTTCGACCCCGCCAACGCATACTACAATCAGAATGCTCTGAACGTGACGAGTATGCTCTTTGATACCCTGTTCACACTCTCTGACGGTGGCAAGGTTCAAAAGTCTCTGGCAAAGTCCTATAAGGTTCGTGAGGACCAAAAAACGGGTGAGCACTTTATGGAAATCACCCTCAACGAGGCTTATTGGAGCAACGGCATCCGCCTCAGCTCCGAGGACGTTGTGTTTGCATGGAAACGTCTGTTGAAGTTCTCGAATAACTACGAGGGCGCATCTCTCCTTTTTGATATCAAAAACGCGCGTGCCGTGAAGGAAGGCGACGAAACGATCGACGATATCGGTATCGAAGCAGTTGCGATCGACATGATCAAGGTTACCTTTGAGGGCGACATCGACTACGATCAGTTCCTTCTCAACCTCACCAGCGTGGTTACCGCTCCCCTGCTTGAGACCTACGTTTCCAAAAACGAGGACTGGGCAAAGAAGCCCTCGCTGATGGCAACCAGCGGTCCCTATAAGCTCGGCAAAATCAACTACGTTGAGACCTATGACGAGGAAGGCAAGGAGATTAAGTTCCGCGATGACAACGCCGTTAACAAATTCGGCGAGGTAGGCAGCAAGAACTCTCTCGTGAAGGATATCAACTACTTCTACCTTGAAAGAAACGTTTACTACTACCGTGACACCGAGCGCGATGCAATCGACAAATCGGTTTCCAGCTACCGTATTCTGGTAGACTGCTCAAAGTCCGACGCGGAAATTCTTGCAGACTACAAGGACGGCAAGATTTTCTATATGGGCTCGATCCCGATGTCTCTGCGCGACGATGCGTTCGTAAAGGAGCACGTTCAGGTAACCAACGCTCTTTCCACCTTCGTTCTCTACCTCAATCAGAACGCCGTGTTTGATACCGACGCAAATCCCGAAACCCCCGGCGAGAAGCTGTTTGACAACAAAAAGGTTCGTCAGGCACTCTCTCTTGCAATCGACCGCGAGGCAATCGCAAGGGCGATCGTTTACGCAGAGGCAGCAACCGGACTCGTTTCCCCCGGCGTGTTTGAAACCAACAAGTACTCCAAGAGCACCGACTTCCGCACGGTTGGCGGCAAAATCCTCGAAACCACTGCAAATATGCAGGCGGCAAAGGACCTTCTCGCAGGAATTGACACCTCTAAGTTCGCATTTGAGATCGACGTTGCAGCTTACGATGAGGAAAACGTGAAGATCGTTGAAATGATCGCAGAGGCATGGACGCAGCTTGGCTTCACCGTTACGGTTGACAAGCGTGTAACCATCGCGAACAACGACGTGCACAAAGAGCTTATCGGTACCGCAAACGATACCCCCGAGGACGTGCTCGACGACCTCTTTATTGAGGCTTACAAGCGCGGCACCTACGACGTGATCGCATTCGACTACAATGCATTCTCGGCAGACGCCTACTCGGTGCTCTCCAACTTCGCACTCTCCTTCTCGGGCATGGCACTCAACGTTGGCGTTGATGAAAACGGTCATCCCACCTATTCCTCCACTCCCAACTCCACCGGCTACAACAGCGCAGCCTACAACGATCTGATCGAGGCAACCTACTATCTGCCCTACTTCGCATCCTTTACCGAGGAGCAACTGGCAGATGAGAGCTTCACCTTCCTTTCGATCTACGATACGCACGCTGAATTTTTGGATGCCTACAACAAGGTGAAGGCTGTCTACGAGGCAAACGGCGTCACGCCCTCCGCAAAGAAGGCCGATTGGGCTGCTCAAAAGGCGCTCCTGCTCCACAAGGCTGAGGAGCTTTTGATGGAGGAGCTTCCCGTGATTCCTGTTGTGTTCAACAAAAACGCCACGATCAAGAGCTCGGAGATCACCGGAGTTTCTTCGACCTACTATATCCCCGCAACCTTCCGCAAGGCTTCGCTGAAGAACTACAACGATTACACCTACGTTGATAAGAGAGGTACAACCGTTTCGATCTTCTCCGAATTCCCCACCATCTCCTGGGATAAGCAGGGCGAGAGCTACTTTGTTGAAACCGAAAAGCCCGCAAAGAAATAATAAAACACAGTTAAAGAGAGCATCAAGCGCATCCGCGCTTGATGCTCTCCTCTGTTTCATCGGGATTTTCCCTTTCATTTTCAGGCTTTTTTTGAAAAAAGACTTGACAAAAAAAGAAAGATATGATATTCTATACTATGTTATAGAAATGCGATGATGAAGCTCGCAAACGGATGAATCCGATATTACAGAGAGCGCCGACGTGGCTGGAAGCGGCGTATATCCCACCGTTTTGCATTTCCCTTCGGAGCAGACCGAATCAAAGCTAAAAGCCATTAGTTCGGTACGGTGGGCACCGTTATATGCCGTCAAAGTGTTGGCTTTGAGCCGGAATTCGGGTGGTACCGCGGGAGCTTTGCGCCTCGTCCTGATGTTGGGACGGGCTTTTTTTATTGCCTGCACCACAAGCGCAAAAAAACACAATATCGTTGTTGCCAATCGGCAACAGAAAGGACTTATAATAAAATGAAAGAAAAACTCTCTCAAATCCGCACGGAAGCGCTCGCGCAGATCATGGCAGAGGGCGCAGATCTCGAGCAGATCAAGATCAAATACCTCGGAAAAAAGGGTGAACTCACCGCCGTTCTGCGCGGTATGGGCGCACTTTCCGCCGAGGAGCGTCCCGTAATCGGTCAGCTTGCAAACGAGGTTCGTGCCGACATCGAGGGCGCGATCGGCAAGCGCGTGCAGGAGCAGCAGGCAAAGGCGCTCGAGGAAAAGCTCCGCGCCGAAAAGCTCGACGTCACCATGCCCGGCTCGCCCGCTCCCGTTGGTCATATCCATCCGCTCACTCGCGTACAGCGTGAGCTGGAGGATATTTTCATTGGCATGGGATTCTCGATCGTGGAGGGTCCCGAGGTTGAGCTGGATTACTACAACTTCCAGGCGCTCAACATTCCCGAAAATCACCCCGCGCGCGACACACAGGATACCTTCTATATTGCACAGAACGTCCTCCTCCGCTCGCAAACCTCTCCTGTTCAGGTGCGCACAATGGAGCATCAGAAGCCTCCGATCCGCATCATCTCCCCCGGTCGCGTTTACCGCTCCGACGCGCTTGACGCCACACACTCTCCCCTGTTCCATCAGCTTGAGGGCCTCGTGGTTGACAAGGGCATCACGATGGGTGACCTGAAGGGTACACTTGAGATTTTTGCCAAGAAGCTCTTTGGCAACAGCACCCGTATTCGTTTCCGTCCTCACCATTTCCCGTTCACCGAGCCCTCGGCAGAGGTTGACGTTTCCTGCTTCGTTTGCGGTGGCAAGGGCTGCCGTCTTTGCAAGGGCGAGGGCTGGATCGAAATTCTCGGTGCCGGCATGGTGCACCCCTTCGTGCTCTCCAACTGCGGCATTGATCCCGAGGAATATTCGGGCTTTGCGTTCGGTCTCGGCATTGAGCGCATCACCATGACGAAATACGGCATTGACGATATTCGATTGTTCTATGAAAACGATGAACGTTTCCTGGAACAGTTCTGAACGGAGGTAGCATAAGATGAATCTTTCCAGAAATTGGCTTTCTGATTTCGTCAACGTGGACGAGATCGACAATAAAACCTACTGCGACCGTCTCACCATCACGGGCTCCAAGGTTGAGGGCTTCGAGGTGCTTGGAGACGATATCGAAAACGTGGTTGTTGCAAGAGTTACCGCAATGGAAAAGCACCCCGACTCCGATCATCTCTGGGTCTGCCGCCTGGATGCAGGTGAGGTGCACGGTCATGATATCCAGATCGTGACGGGGGCGCAAAACGTGTTCGTTGGTGCGATTGTTCCTGCTGCCCTTCCCGTTGCAAAGCTCCCCGGCGATATTGTGATTAAAGCAGGTAAGCTGCGCGGCGTGGAATCGAACGGTATGCTCTGCTCGATGGGTGAGCTCAAGCTGACCGTTCACGAGTGCCCCGGCAAGGAGGAGAACGGCATTCTGATTCTCGATGAGGACTGTGCCAACCGCATCGGCGACGATATTCGCGACGTACTGATGCTCCGCGACACCTCGGTGGAGTTCGAGATCACCTCCAACCGCCCCGACTGTCTCTCTGTGATCGGTCTTGCGCGCGAGACTGCCGTTTCCTTCGACAAGCCCCTCACCGTCAAGGCACCTGTTGTAAAGGGTGCAAATGACGGCGACAAGGTGGAAAACTATATCAAGGTTGGCATTTCTGCTCCCGATCTTTGCTATCGCTATGCCGCAAGAGTGGTGAAGAATGTGAAGATCGCCCCCTCGCCGCTCTGGATGCGCATGCGTCTGCGCGCGTCGGGCGTGCGTCCCATCAACAACATCGTTGACATCACCAACTACGTCATGCTCGAATACGGTCAGCCCATGCACGCATTCGACTACAAGCAGCTCGAGGGCTCCGAGATCGACGTGCGCCGCGCGGCAGACGGAGAAAAATTCCGTTCGCTTGATGACGTGGACCACGTGCTTGACAACAGCATGCTCGTGATTGCCGACAGCAAGAAGGCGTGCGCGCTTGCAGGCGTGATGGGTGGTGCAAACTCCGAGATCACCGACGATACCGCAACTGTGGTGTTCGAGTCGGCTTGCTTCAACGGCGCATCGGTTCGCGTAACCGCAAAGAAAAACGGCATGCGTACCGAGTCCTCGGCGCGCTTTGAGAAGGGGCTTGATGCAGAAAACTGCATGGCAGGTCTCCAGAGAGCCTGCGAGCTGGTTGAGCTTCTCGGCGCGGGTGAGGTTGTGGACGGTATCATCGACGTATATCCCACCAAGACTGCACAAACCGTTCTGCCCTTCACTCCCGACCGCTACAACGAGTTCCTCGGCATGAATATTCCGCACGAGCACATGACGAACACCCTGATCGGTCTTGGCTGCCGCATTGAGGACGGCAAAATCTACGTCCCCTCCTTCCGCGCAGACCTCGGTTGCATGAATGATATTGCCGAGGAGGTTTGCCGTATCTACGGATACGATAAGATCGAATCCTCGAGCATGAACGCCGAAACCACGCTGGGCGGCAGAACCGCAAAGCAGCTCTTTGAGGTGAACACCGAGGCGGCGCTGGTTGGCATGGGTCTCTCACAGATTCACACCTTCTCCTTCATCAGCCCCAAGTTCTACGATCGCGTGCGACTGCCTGCAGACAGTCCGCTTCGTCGCTCGGTTGTGATCTCCAATCCGCTCGGTGAGGACACCAGCGTGATGCGCACCACCGCACTCCCCTCGATGATGGAGGTTCTGGCACGCAATAACAACTTCAACAACGAAAGCGTTTCGCTCTTTGAGATCGCAAAGATTTATCTGCCGCGCGAAAGCGCAAACGAGCTGCCCGACGAGCAGGTTGTGCTCACACTCGGTGCATACGGCAAGACCGATTTCTATGCGATCAAGGGCATTTGCGAAAATCTGCTCAAGCTGGCAGGTGTGAAGGCAACCTACACTGCCTGCACCGACAACGCCGCATACCACCCCGGCAGATGTGCCAAGATTCTCGCAGAGGATGGCACCGAGCTCGGTATTTTCGGTCAGGCGCATCCGCTCATGGCACAAAACTATGACATGACGGCACCCGTTTACATTGCAGAGCTCGCATTCGACACGATCTTTGCACTTGCAAACACCGAAAAAGCATACAAGCCCCTGCCCAAGTATCCTGCAACCACGCGTGATTTCTCCTTCGTTTGCGACGAGGATATGGAGGTTGGCGCGATCGAGGGCGTGATGGCGAAGGCGGGCGGAAAGCTCGTGGAAAACGTTGCACTCTTTGACATCTATCGCGGTCCGCAGGTTGGTGAGAACAAAAAGTCGGTCTCTCTGCGCGTCACACTCCGTGCTGCCGACCGTACGCTCACGGTTGAGGAGGCGGACAAAGTGTCCAAGAAAATTCTCAATGACCTCAAGTTCAAGATGGGTCTGGAGCTCAGAGGCTGATCGCAGAAATCGAAGCAATCTGCTCTGAATCAAATAAAAATGCAAGGCACCGCCAAAATTGGCGGTGCCTTGCGCTTTGGTTGTCATGACTATTTGTTTGGAATCTGCTTGATGTGCGCAAAGGTCTCGCGCTCACCGCGCTCGGCGAGCATGGTGAGCCATTCCTCGAGCGTGTCGGCGGTGGTTGGATGCATCTTGACACGTGCGTTGCCGCGCTTGAAATACTCGAGCGGATGCGCGTCGGTGTAGTGCTTTCCCTGATAAATTTTGCTTGCCGCCACGCGGTCGCAAAACATTTCCTTGATGTAGCGCGTGGGCATGGGGACGGGCTCATAGAGCTTGGTTGCGGGGTTGAGATCATTCCAATACTCAAAATGATGGCGGTTTCTGCCTTTGTGGTGCAGCCATGCAGCGGAATACCCGAACAGCTCACGCTCGCGCTCATTTGGACTACGCGTGCCCTGGTAATAGCGCGCGCTCGGCAAAAACTCAGCGGGAGAATACTTGGAAAGATCGTGAAAAAGCCCCTGCCAGCCGATGCCCACGCGGAAGCAGTGTGCGATCACGCGGTGGCGGTGCTTGGTAATCGTGTAAAAATGACGGAATGGGTGTGCCATATTTTTCTCTTTTCTTTGAAATCTGGAATTCTATCGTATGAAAGTCGGTCACGCAAACCACAAAAGAAGCCCCTTGATGCCACCATAGCCGAGCCTCAGGGAAAGCATCAGGATCAAAAGAGCCTGAACGTCAAACATCACCGGTTCGTCCTTGAGATAGGAAATGAACGGGATCTTTTTGAGGTAGAAAACAGAGGTGAGATACGGAACCTGCCGCGGTGTGGTGAGGTAGTGCGTGATACGCCGTCGATAGGTGCGGCCGTTGACGGTGTAGCGATAGACCGCGTGTGTCAGATTTTTGATAAACATGGACTTGATCGGACCGAAGGTATCCTTGCCGTAGAGCGTAACATCCTTTTTATGCTTGGTGCTCTTGAGATGCGCAGGTGCACGACCGACCCAGGCAGTTTCCTTTTCTTTTGCGGCAGAAAAAGCACGCGCGGCGAGGAACAGAAGGACAGAAAGACAGAGTCCGATCGCTGCCAAAATCAAAAACAAAATTGCAAAAACGAGCTTTTCCATTCAGATAGTCCCTGCCCTCCCCTGTTCAATCACATTTTATGTAGAAATTATAACACAAATTCAATGCTTTTTCAAGTCCCTCACAAAAAAAGCTGTTTGCAAACAGCCTTTTCGCATCATTCCAACGGAAAGTAGCCACCTCGGGAGTGCTGTCAGGGTCTTGGCGGTGCCTGACAGCAATCGGCAGTACCTGCGCCTTGAGGCAAATGACATCCCCTTGACGCCTTGATCTGCCTTCGGGAAAGCTCTTGAAAGGGGTGTGGGGAAAACTTCTCTCGAGAAGTTTTCCCCACAAAAAATATATTCCTTCCTATCACAACAATATACAAATCAAGCCATTGCTGCCCTCGTTGATGATGCGCTCGAGCGTTTCGGAGAGACGCTTGCGCGATTCGTCGGGCATATGATCGAGCTTGGTGTGGAGTCCCTCGTTGACCAGCTCATAGAGCGATTTTCCAAAAAGATTGGATGCCCAGATGCTTTTGGGGTCCTCCTCAAACTCGCGCAGCATGTAGCGCACGAGGTCCTCGGACTGCTGCTCGGTGCCAACAATGGGATTGATCTCGGTTTCGATATTGGCGCGGATCATGTGCACCGACTGTGCCGCCGCGCGCAGCTTGACACCGTAGCCGCCGCTCTGCTTGACGATCTTGGGTTCTTCAAGATGCAGGTCCTCCACGTCGGGCATCACGATTCCGTAGCCCGTTTCATTCACCTGCTCGAGCGCCTCGGCTACCTTGTCATATTTCTCCTTGATCGCCGAGAGCTCCTGCATCCGCGAAATCAGCTCACGCTCGCCCGAAATCTCTTGCCCTGTAAGCTCGCTGATCACGGTGTAGTAAAGTCCCTCGCGCATGGTGAGCGTCATTTTCGCACATCCGCTCCCAAGATCGAGCAGATCGGTGCGTATCGACTCCACATATTCGTTCTCTGCCATTGCCTCAAATGCAGGCTTTACGTCCCCGATCTTATTCACACGCTCGGCACAGTGACGCAGAGACGCGGCGATTGACGCACGGATGCGGTGCGGCTCGTCGATGGCGTTCATCCATTCGGGCATGCGAATCGAAATTTCGCTCACGGGAAATTCCTCAAGCACGAGCCCCAGAATGTGGCGGATGTCCTCGGCATCGAGGTCAAGGCAGCTCACAAGCGCCACGGGGACGCCGTATTTTTCCTCCAGAGAGAGCGCCAGCTCGCGTGCCGACTCGGATGCGGGATGTGCGGAATTGAGAATGATCGCAAAGGGCTTGCCGATCTCGCGCAGCTCGCGCACGATTCGCTCCTCTGCCTCCACGTAGGACTCGCGCCCGATCTCTCCGATCGTACCGTCGGTGGTGATGAGCATGCCGATGGTGGAATGCTCGGTGATCACCTTGTGCGTACCCATCTCCGCCGCTTCTACAAAAGGCATTGCCTCCTCCCGCCAGGGCGTGCGCACCATGCGGGGCTGTCCGTTCTCCACACCGCCCATCGCCTCGGGAATGAGATAGCCCACGCAGTCGATCATGCGCACGCGCATCTGCGCGTTGTTGTCGAGCACGATCGAAACCGCCTCCTCGGGGATAAACTTGGGCTCGGTGGTCATCACGGTCTTTCCTGCCGCCGACTGCGGAAGCTCGTCACGCGCGCGCTCCTTGGAATAGCCCTCCGCGATATTCGGAAGCACCACCGACTCCATAAAGCGCTTGATAAAGGTGGATTTGCCGCTTCGCACGGGTCCGACAACACCAACGTAGATGTCCCCACCCGTCCGCTCGGCAATATCCTTGTAAATGGAATGCTCAGGCATAATAAATCCTCCCATATATTTCACGTTGGTAAAATATATGGGAGGCTCGGCTATTTTAGAACGGATCGGGCAGGCTGATCAAAAAAGTTGCACCGCAAACGCCGCCAGGCATGCGGCAAGAGAGACCACGATCAGCGAGCGCTTGAAGAAAGCCAACACCATCGCAACTGCAAGACCCACCGATGCCGCGAGCAGGCTGCCCGTAGAATAAAATATGGAAGGAAAGGTCATGGCGGCAAGCACGGCATAGGGGATGTAGAAAAAGAAGCTGCGTGCAAAGCGCGAGGTGATGCGTCGACGGAAAAGCGTGAACGGGATCATGCGAACGAGATAGGTGGTGAGCGCCATGGCAAGCAGATACCAAAGAATTTCGGGTCTCATTTTCCATCCACCTCCCCATCATGCTCGATCGGATCGGCAGGGTCGGTATCCTTGATTGGGCGCAGAAGCGCCATCAGGGCTGCTGCGGCGATCGCGCAGATGATAATCGAAAAGCCCGCAGAGATCCACGAAAGGAAGGGCAAAAACGCAATGGCACAGCTCAATCCCGCCGCGATCAGCACAACTGCCAAAACGCCACGGTTGTTCCGCATGGGCGGAAGAATGATGGCAATGAACATGGCGTAGATCATGATCCCCATCGCCGTGCGCAGGCTCTCGGGAAAAATCTGCCCCGCAAGAGCCCCGAGCAGAGTGCCGCTCGCCCAGCCGACGTATGGCAGGGTCATCAGACCGTAAAAATAGGAGGGACCAACAGGATGCGGCTTGGATGCTGCAACCGCAAAAATCTCGTCGGTGATGCCAAAGGACATCGCAAGACGATGCGGCGTGGTACAGCGTCGATCCAGACGCTGGGTGAGCGTGATGCCCATGAGCGAATAGCGCAGATTGATCACGAGCTGCGTCAGAATCATCTCGAGAAGCGTGCCTGCCGCAACGATCACCGTGACCCCTGCAACCTGCCCCGCCGAGGTCAGGTTTGTCATAGATATAATCAGCGCCTCAAGAGCGCGGAGTCCCTCACCTACAGCCGAGATACCAAAGCCAAAGGACACCGAAAGATACCCGAGTCCGATGGGTAATCCGTCGCGCAGTCCGTGATGATAGCGATATGGGGACGTTTGATGCGACATAAAAAAAGCCTCCTTCACTGGGAGATATGCATATTATAGCACTTGTCTGAAAAAAAGTCAAGAAAAGCAAATTATTTCTTTGTCTTTTTTTGTAAAAAAGGTTTACAAACGGTCGAATTTGTGGTACAATGATAAACGGAAAACACGAACGGCAGATCTGCGTTGGTGAAGAATTGAATACCCCACCCTCACCGGGCAAAGCATGTCAGATTTTATTTCCACGGCGTCTTTGTCCCTTTTTTTCGGTCTTTGCGGTGCACACACCGTACGGATAAATAAAATATTCATCGGGAGGAAACAATCCAATGAAACTCGTCTACCAAGTCCATGAAAAGCCCCCCATCTCAAAGAACCTGATCTATGCGTTCCAACAGGTGCTGGCAATCATGGCGGCAACCATCCTTGTTCCCGCGCTCATCAACAACAACAAGGACATTCTTGATCATTTTACAAGAATCAATCCCTCGCTCCTTCTTTCGGACGGCGTAAGCCCAAATATGTCTGCCGCAGCTGCAATGTTCGGTGCAGGCATTGGTACCCTCATCTACGTGCTCTTCACCAAGGGTAAGAGTCCCGTATTCCTCGGCTCGTCCTTCGCATTCATCCCCTCAATGACCGCCGCATTTACCGGTGCGATTTCGATTGCACTCGGCTTTGCAGGTCTTATCATCGGTGCGATCATCGCAGGTCTTGTTTACGTGCTCCTCGCCGTAATCGTGAAATTCGTTGGCGTTAAGTGGATCGCAAAGCTGATGCCCGCGGTCGTAATCGGCCCCACGGTTGCCGTGATCGGCATCTCACTTTCGGGCAGCGCGATCGACAATCTGAAAACTGCAGATGCAGGCGGATCGGTTTACGCTGCAATCGCTTGCGGTCTGGTGGCACTCTTCGTTACCATGCTCACCTCGACCTACGCCCCCAAGAGCATCAAGCTCATCCCCTTTATCGTTGGAATTCTCGCAGGCTATGTCCTCGCGCTGATCCTCACGATCATCGGCAATGTCGCTTCGATCAAGGAACTCATGGTGCTTGATTTCGAGCCCTTCAAGGCGCTGACCGCAACCGGCGTGGAGGTTAAAACCTTTGTTGCACTCCCCGAATTCTCCTTCCTGCGTGCAATTGAGGGCATGGGAGACTTCTTGCCCGAATATCTGTTCACTATCTTTGTGGCATATGCGCCCGTTGCATTCGTAGTATTTGCAGAGCATATTGCTGACCACAAGAACCTCTCCACCATCATTGAAAAGGATCTGCTTGAGGATCCCGGTCTTTCCAACACCCTCCTCGGTGACGGCGTTGGCTCGATGGCAGGCGCATTCTTCGGCGGATGCCCCAACACCACCTACGGCGAGTCGGTTGGTTGCGTTGCAATCAGCGGAAACGCTTCCACCAGCACCATCACACTCGCATCCCTGATGTGCATTGCAATGTCGCTCCTCTCCCCCTTCGTTGCATTCCTCGATTCGATTCCCACCTGCGTTATGGGCGGTATCTGCATCGCGCTCTACGGCTTTATCGCAGTTTCGGGTCTGAAGATGCTCCAGGGTGTGGATCTTTCCAAGAACCGTAATCTCTTCACGGTTTCCGTGATCCTGGTTTGCGGTATTGGTGGACTTGCAATCACCTTCGGCAAGGTTACTATCACCAACGTAGCTTGCGCGCTGATTCTCGGTATTCTGACCAACGTGATCCTCTCCAAGGAGAAGGACGAGGCATAACATCTGACGCGTCTAAAAATATTCACATAAAAAGCAAGCCTCCCGCGCTACTTGCGCGGGA
>CAJKPX010000005.1 GCA_905201895.1 uncultured Eubacteriales bacterium
CGCGAGCAGCTCGGCGGTGTCGAGCTCGGTGGGGAGGGGGAAGGTTCCCTCGGTGCGGTCGGTGTATTCGCGGAAGGCGAGGAGGTAGGCGGGCTTGCCGTTGAGCGAAAGGTAGAAGCCCGTGTGTCCAACGCCGCTCGGGCGTTCCCCGATGGGGCAGACGTCTGCACGGGAGAGCGATGCTCTGTGCTCCTTCCAGACCGCAAGCAGGGGCGCAAGCTCTGCGCGCCGCGCCTCGCCAAGGAATTGCACCTCCATCCAGAAAAGTGGATTGGAGAGCATCACGCCCGCGAACAGATAGTCCATGTCATAATATTTCGGAACGAGCGGATCGCCCTCGGGGTAGCACTCAGGATAAAGATCGGGGTTGATGAGCTCGAATTGGAAACGGCTCGAGGGGAGATAACGGCAAACGTCCCACAGGTTCTTGAGCGGCATGTAGGGGTAGGCGGTTGCGTACTTCGCGTAGCGGTTCTCCACGAAGATCGTGCCGTATTCTCTGGAGCAGAGGTAGTTCAGGCGCTCGTAGCGGGTCACGTCCATCTGAACAGATACGTCGTCCCCAAGATCATAGATCGAGGCGAGGAGCTCCTGCATGCGCTCCACGTGTGCCTTGTCGGATGCCTGATACATATCGAGCTTGAAAAATCTGGCACCGTAGTTCTGATATGCGTGGCGAAGCACCGCCTTGTCGCGCTCGAGCTTGGCGAAGCATCCGTGGCTTGATGGTGCAAACCACATGCCGATCTGCATGCCGTGCTGCGCGGCTCTCTCGGCAAGCGGCATGATGCCGTTGGGAAAGCGCTCGGTGTTCAGCTCCCAAAAGCGTTCGTCGAAGATGCGGTTTCCGCGCTCATCTCGCTGACATTTGTAGAGCGTGTTTCCCGCCTGCCAGCCGTCGTCGATCTGCACGATGTCAAGCCCAAGCGCTGCGGCTGCGTCGATTTCCTTTTCGATAAACGCCTCGCAAACGCGCGTGGCGCCGTGGCAGTCGCCCCAGGTGTTCGACATGGTAACGAGCAGAGGGCAGGCGTTGGCATGTCGGAAATAGTCGCGGCAGAGCGCCTCGGCATCTCCGCGCCGACATTCGCCGAGCACAACGGGATAGCCGCCGTTTTCAATGCTCACCGAAAAAACATCCTGCGGAGTTTTCCGTTTCAGGTTGATCTCTCCAACGGTGTGGTCGGGTGTTTCCGAGATGAGCAGATAGGAGCGATCGCAGAGCACGTTCTCGAAGATGAAAATTTCTCCGCGCATGGGCTTGTAGAGCCCTTTGAAGATCAGACCGTGCCGCACCTCCTCGGTGAGCGTGTCGCATTCATCGGTGAAGGCGTTGAGCCTGATCGCGCGCACCGACCAATGCTGACCGTCAAGCGTGAACAGATTTTTTTCGCTGTCATCCATGATGCGGATGATCGACAGATCATCCCACGTCTGAAACGTCACGCTGCTCGCATCCTCTCTCACCGCCCGCACCTCGAAATAGGGGAGCGAGCGGCTCTTGGGGGGCACTCTCGCCCCCTCTGCCGAGGTAAAGCCGCCGAAGGTGTGGGTGATGTGACCGTTGTCAAGCGTGAGACGGTTGTCCTTGATGATATATTCGCAGTTGATCATGTCAGGCTCCTTTCTTTGATCAGGAAAGTGCAAAGGAATAGAAATCGCAATCGCGCATGACGATTTTCATGCGTAGTGTTTTGCCGCGCAGATCGGAAAGCTGCTTTTCAAAATCGCAGGGGCGTGAGATGCTGTTGCCGAACAGCCTGCCCGAGCAATAGCCCTCAAGATCATTCCCATTCTCGTCCTGCAGAGCGATTTGCAGATATCCGAGCGCCGAGGTTGCAAAATTGAGCGTGAGCGAGTCGCCCTCGAGTGTGAAGGGCTTTGAGATCACCTCGCCCTCCTCGAAGTCAGCTCTCCAGGAGTAAAAGCCGTCCATGCGAATGGTGTAGCGCTCAAAGGAGACGGGGCGCGCGCGGTATCCGGTTGCCGCATAGAGTGAGAGCTCGTTTGGCTCCCCGCGAAAATCCGATGCGGTTTCGATCATGCCATAGGAGAAATATCCGTCACCGTAGACCCAATTTTCACCGTTTTCGGGTCCGGGAGTAAAAAACGCTTCACGGGAGCGGTTGAAACGGAAGCCGTCGCGTGAGGTCATGAGCATCGTTTCGGTGATCGCGGTGCCGGCTCGACCGCCGTATTTCTGCATGAGCAGGGGACGGAAGCCACCAACGTCGGGGAGATATTTGTAGTTCACCGAGTCGGGCGCGCGGTCGATATAGCGCGTTGGAAGGGCGAAAAACATATCGGTGTCACGGTATTTCATGACGTTGTTGGTGTAGTATTGAATTTCCAATGGATCGTTGTAAATCAGCAGCTCGGGATCGGTCCAATGGATGAAATCGGGGGAGAAGGAGAGACGGACGTCGCGCACGTGCGTCTCTTTTTCATATTCGATCCTATGGGCGTCATCAAGCGTATGATAGTCGCGCAGATAGAGGCGATACTGTCCGATGGTGGGATCAAAAAAAGCAATGTTCATCGAGTCAAAACGCCCCGGCACGTCCAGGATATGCTCCTTTTCAAAATGCAGTCCGTCCGCGCTTTTGAAATAGATCAGACGCTTGACGTTGTCGATCCGATAGCCCATGATTGCCTTGTATTTCTCATCGGCAGGGCAGTGCGGATTTTCGTCAAGCATGATTGAAAAATTATCAATGTATTTCTCATCGTTCATCATCACGATGTTGTTGTCAAATGAGCCGTTGTATTCAAAAATGCCGAGGCGCGGCTTTTCAAAGGTCTTGCCGTCGGTGCTGTATGCCACGCACCAAACGCCGTGGTCACCCGTTTCGTTTTTCCAAACGCCCTCGTTTCCGCCGCAGCCGCGATAGTAGAGGCGGTATTTTTCACCGTCATAAATGATCTTGCCGTAGCTGCTGTGCTCGCCCTCCCAGGGGGCATCGCACTCCAAAATGGACCCTTTTCGCGTGAGTGAGTGCATTTTGAGTTGCACGTTGTGCATGTGTTGAGCAAACTCGGTGTCCCATAAAACATGGGTTTTGCAGCCGATTTTCCAGGGTGTCATATTCCTATTCTCCTTGCAGTCTGTTTTTAGTATTTTTCGCGCAGACCCGTGCTGTTGTGGTTTGTGGGAAGTCCCTCGCGGTAGAGGTGAGAGTCGTTTGAGAGCGTGAGAACGCGGGCGCGTGCGTAGCCGTCGAAGGAATATTGCTCCCGTCCGCCGTCAAAGTGGATCACGGTCATGCCCGTGTGCTTCATTTCAAAATGCTCCACATAGTAGGGATAGGGGATATCCAAGAGCTCGCTCATAAAGAGCTTACCCATCCCTTCGTGCGCAAAGAGTGCCACGCGACGGTCGGTTTGTTCGGTTGCAATGCGATACATTCCTCGCTCGCGATCGTGTTCGTAACCGAGCGAAGCGATCCACGTGTCGAATTTTTGCTTGAAGTCCCGATAGTAATCGTGAAAGCCGCAATCGCGGAAGGCTGGGTGCTCGTGCCAACGATCGCCCATCTCGCGCACCTCGCGGGAGCAGAGCAGCCGTGAGAAGTCCGATTGCGACCAAAGCCAAGTGAGTCTGCCACCCGGCACGATCGGGACTGAAAATGCGTCGTGACAGTAGCGCTCGTGCATCCAATCCACGGTTTGAAGCGTTTTGCCCGTGAGCTCGCAGGTGGGCTGTGCGGTTTCCATGGCACGGATCGACGAGGAGGAATAGACCTCGTCCACTCCATAAAGCGCCAAACGCTTGGCAACTGCATCGGCTTGACGGTGCCCGTGCGGGGTGAGCTGATCGGGGGAATAGATGGGGTCGCCGTGTCGGACGTAAAACAGAATCATGTCGGGGCTCCTTTTCATTTGCTGTGTGATTACAAGGTTCATTATAGCACATTGACATGGAAAATTCAATCCCTTTGTTGTGATATTTTTTGGGCAAGAGCATGAAAAAGAGCGTTAGAGCCTTCAAAAAAAGACAGCGTGTATCTTGACACTGCACGACTTATTTGCTATAATAGGACCAAGCTGCGAGAGGGACGGACGGTTACAACGGAGGCTCTCTTGCGGTGTACGTCGGTGTGTCGATGATAAGCTTTTGGGGGCGGGTGTTTGCGCTCTCTCCGTGCGGGCGGTCCTTCCGGGGGGCTCCCATTGAGTTGTTTTGAAATGCGACTTTTGAAAAGGAGAACATATCATGATTTATGAGAAAAATCGGCTTCGCAAAATTTCCTTTCCCCTCGGCGGGATCGGAACGGGAAGCGTTGGACTTGCAGGCAACGGCTCGCTCCTGGATTGGGAGATCTTCAATCATCCGAATAAGCAATCACGCAACGGTTATTCGCATTTTGCACTGCGTGTGCGACAGAACGGACGCACGCTGTCTAAGGTCCTGCAGGGCGACTGCACCGACGAATACGGTGGCACCCTTCGCTTTGGCGAGGGTGTGGACGGAGAAACGCTGGCAGGCTTTCCGCATTTTCGCAGCACGTGCTTCGACGGTCGGTTTCCTCTTGCCGCGCTCACGCTCTCCGAGGAGGGCTTTCCGATCGTTGCCCGACTGACCGCCTTCAATCCGCTGATCCCGCACGATGAATATAATTCCAGCCTTCCTGCGGCGTTTTTCGAGTGGGAGCTTGAGAACGTGAGTGCATCCGACGCCGAGTGTGCGCTTGGCTTCAGCCTGTGCAATCCTGCAATGGTGGGAAAAAACGAGGCGTTCCTTGCAAATGGTATGCACGGCGTGCTTCTGCAAAATGTTGAGGTGGACAGAGAAAATAAGGAGTATTTCGACCTTTGCATGCTCTCCGACGGCGAGGACACGGTTGCAGAGGAATGCTGGTTCCGCGGCAGGTGGAAGGATAGCCAGAGCGTGTATTGGCGCAATTTCACCGAGACGGATCGCATGCCCGAGCGCAGCTATCCCGATGCAGGCAAGCGCGACACCGCAACGCTGGTTTCCTATTTGCATGTTCCTGCGGGAGAGAGTAGACGCGTGCGCTTCCTCATGGCGTGGAATATGCCCAATATGTATAACGATTGGTCCAAAAATCTCAACGATGAGGAACGCGGTCCCTGGAAGCATTACTATGCCACGCAGTTTGCCAACTCGCGCGCAACAGCGGAATACGCAATGGCACGCTTTGGGGGCTTGCTTGAAAAAACCAAGACGTTTGCCGATGCGATACAGCAGAGTAGTCTGCCCACATGCATGATCGACGCAATCTCAGCGAACCTGTCGGTGCTCAAGAGCCCGACCGTGATGCGCCTGACCGACGGCTCGCTTTGGGGCTGGGAGGGCGTTCACAAGAGTGTTGGCTCTTGCGAGGGCAGTTGTCAGCACGTGTGGAACTACGCCTATGCGTTGCCATTTTTGTTCCCGCGCCTGGAGCGCTCTCTGCGTGACGTTACGATCAAATATGCGCTTGCCGAGAACGGCAAAACCGCCTTCCGCGTGGTGCTTCCCATTGGGCGCGGTCCTCGGAGCTTCCGTGCCTGCGTGGACGGACAGATGGGCGAGGTACTCAAATGCTACCGCGAGTGGAAAATTTCGGGTGACACCGATTGGCTGCGCGCGAATGCCTCGGCGATCTTCTCGATGCTGGAATACGCTTGGTCGGAGAACAACCCCGACCGTTGGGATGCCGATATGGACGGCGTGATGGAGGGCAGACAGCACCATACGCTTGATATGGAGTTGTTTGGTCCGAATGCATGGTTACAGGGCTTCTATCTCCTGGCACTCGATTGCGGCGCGAAAATAGCAGATGCGATCGGTGACACGGCGCGTGCCGTGCAATACCGCACCCTTTACAAAAAGGGGAGGGCATGGACCAACGAGCATTTGTTCAACGGCAAATATTTTGCACAAAAGATTGATCTTACCGATCGCTCGATTCTTGACCGCTTTGATGATGGCGCAGAGGAGAGCGTGCTCTCCAGCAGCAATTTGAGCAATTATTGGAATGACGAGGCAAAGCGGATCAAATATCAGATCGCCGACGGCTGCATCATCGACCAAATGCTTGCCGATTGGCACGCGGCGCTGATCGGTGCCGATTCCGTGTTCGATCCTGAAAAGAAACGGATCGCGCTTGAGAGCCTCTACCGTTACAATTTCAAGTCCTCCATGCGCGACGTTGCAAACATGTGGCGCAATTTTGCGGTGGATGACGAGGGCGGAACGATCATCTGCTCCTATCCCGAGGGCGTGGAAAAGCCGATCATTCCGATCCCTTATTGCGAGGAGACCATGACGGGCTTTGAATACGCACTTGCGGGCTTGATGGCGGCAAACGGCTACACGTCCGAGTGTGAGACAATGGTTGACGCAATCCGCAATCGCTACGACGGTGAAAAACGCAACCCCTGGAACGAGATCGAATGCGGGAGCAACTATGCACGCAGCATGGCGTCCTATGCGCTCATGCCGATCATGAGCGGCTTTTCCTTTGACATGACGCGCGGATACATCGGCTTTGATCCTGCTCTCAAGGGTGACGGACAATTCGTTTGGAGCGTTGGAAACACGTGGGGAACGGCGCGCTTTCACGGCAGGCGTTGCACGCTGACCGTGCTGGGCGAGCCGCTGACGCTCTCCTCGTTCGGACTCCGCAGAGGGGAGATGGCGGTGTCGGTGACGGCTGACAGAGAACCAATCACCTTTTCGGCTTGCAACGGCGGCATTTCCTTTGCCGAACGCGGGATTCGCTCCGAGCTGATCGTTGAGACGTAACGTATCATAAAAATAGCCACGCATTGCGAAATTTCACAATGCGTGGCTATTTTATATGTTGACAGGCTCAATCAAAACCTCTGCCTCAAAGCGCCTTGAGCTTGATGAGATAGCAGGTGAAGTTGGGCACGCTCGGCTCCCAAGCGAAGCGGTCTCCAAAAACGGTTGCCCTTTGCACAAGGGTCAGATCGTGGTTGGCGTCAAGCAGATAGATTTCCGCCTCCACGCCGTTGTCGGAGGAGAGCCCCGAGAGGTCGAGCTGAATGAATTTGGGCTCGGCGCTGTCATCATCGTTGTAGTGTGTCATCACCACCGCCGCCTCGTTGCCGTTCTTTGCGGCACAAACGTGTGCGTCTGGATCGTCGGAGGCGCATTCTACATAGGTGCCAAGTTTATAGAGCTCGTTGAACATGGGGAAGGCGAAATACGCCGGTGTAGTCACCGTGCCAACCTGCAAAAAGTCGAACAGACCGTTCCAGGCGGTGGGGCGTGCATCGTAGTACATCAGCATGTCAACGGGGATTGCCTGACAGTCGCACATGGTTGCCAGCGTAAAGGAGGCACCCTTGATCTCCTTTTTAGCAATGTGGCTGTACGTGATCTCCTCGCCGTGCCAGCCGAGCACGTAGTTCCATTCGTTGAGGATGCTCTCGGCTTCGGGATAGCCGTATTTGTCGAGCAGGGCACGCACCTTTTGCGCTTTTGCCGTCACCTTTTCAACCGTGTGTGCGTAAATATGCCAGGAGAAAAAGTCGAGCGGTGCTTTGAGTTGTGCAAGAAAATCCTCTGCCCAATCGAGCTTGCCCGCAATTGCGGGACCGCCGATCTTCAGGTGTGGGAAGCATGCCTTGAGATGGGTTGCAACGATGTGATAGAATTCAAAGAACTGTGCCTTTGTGCCGCCCCAGGTGCGCTTGTTGGTTGCATCGTCGGGGTCGAGGTCGGGCTCGTTCCAGATCTCCCAATATTGCATGTCGCGGTGGCTGCCGTCAGCCCAGCCCTCGGTATAGTGGCGGATGATGTGCTCGCAGATCACCGCCCATTTGTGAAAGTCCTTGGGAGGCAGCGTGCCATATTTTTTGATCTCATGCTCGATGCGGTGACCGAGACGGTAAAACACCTTCGTTCCCGCCGCCTCGATCATGTCCATATAGTGATCGGTGCAAACGAAATCGTAGGAGTTGGGATCCTCGGGATCGGCATCAAAATTCGGGAAGATGAACGCCACGTCAACCGTGTGCTCCAAGCCGTATTTGGGATAAAAGGAGGAGTCGTGTGTGCGCGCGTAGGGAATTCCCGCGGCACGGAACTCCTCAAGATTGCCGTTTCTCACACCTGCAGGCGGATCGCTCCAACCGAGGTGTTTGTTGCCAACCTCACAGCTCGGCCCGTTGTTGGTTGCGTGCATGGGCTTGATCTTGCCCTTGATCTCATTAAAATTTACACTCAGACGTGACATGATTTCCTCCAATAGAAAGATATAACTACATCATTACAAGTATTATAATTTTTTTGGTGGGCTTTGTCAATAGAAATCCGAAAAGAGAAAAATTTTCTGCTTGATCGGACTGCTCCGACTATTCGAAAAGAGAATCGAAATACGCGCTTTGGTGTTGGCTGCGAAACCGCGTGGGCGTGCATCCCACCTTTGCTTTGAATACCACGGTGAGATATTGTTGTGTATGAAAGCCGCACTGCTCGCTGACGGTATCGAGCGGCAGCTGCGTGGTGAGCAAAAGTCTTTTTGCGGTGTTGATGCGGTATTCCTCCAAATACTCGCGCGGAGTGAGACCGCAGACCTCGGAAAAGAGCGTGTGAAAATAATTGGGACTCAGATTCACCGCTTGCGCAACGTCGCCAAGTCGGATGGGATCGGCACAGTGCGCCCTGAGATATTCCTTTGCGCGCTTCGCGATCGCGTGCTTGTAGGAATCCGTTCGCTCCGCATGATTGGCATTTTTGAGCAATAGAGAGAGAAAGCAGAGCAGCTTTCCCTGCAGCAAGATCTCGTCCCACCTCTGTGTGGTGTGGAGCGTAATAATTTCGTCGAGCAGGGCGGTTGCCTCATGATCCTGCGCAACGAAAAAATATTTTGGAGCATTGCGCAAAATTTCGGCAAGCCGTCCTTCTGCCGTAAATTTGATGTATTTCGTTTTGAAGGGCAGCTCGCTGTAACGTTCCTCACCGGGGACACTGATCCACGCGTAGCCGCGCCGAATGGGATAGGCGATCCCGTCGGAAAAGGTGTTTTTGCCGTCCTCCAGAAAATATTCGATCTCAAAGACCGTGCAGATGCGCTTGGATGACACCTTGAGAAAGGCGAAGCTGCTGCAATCAAAGTATCCGCACGTGATCTTGGTTGGCAGTAATAATTCGTTGTTCATTTCCCGTATCCTCGGTTAAAATCGGAAGATTTTATAAAAAGACCGTACATTTCTGTCTTGCTTGATTTCGCAAGACGTTGTATAATCATAGTATAGCATCTCTCCTTGAAAAAATCAAGAACAGGAGCACGTAAAATGGAAGGATTTTTAAAAATCGGGAAAATCCTGCCGTGTCATTCCAAGTCCGTCGGGGAATCGCGCCTCGGAATTGGCATGGAAAAGCTGGATCGGGATGCCTTTGATCCCGAAAAGGTCTATGACAAGGTTGCCGCATTGGGAGTCAAATGGGTACGCCTGCAATCGGGATGGCAGAAGACCGAGCAGCGGGAGGGCGTCTACGATTTCTCTTGGTTGGATCGGCAGGTGGACGAGCTGCGCTCGCGCGGTCTTGTCCCGTGGCTGTGCCTTTGCTACGGCAACCCTCTTTACGATTCATTTGCAGGGGCGTATTACGGCGCAGTGGGCTGTCCTCCTATTCGAGAGGAACGGGCTTACAACGCATGGCTTCGCTACGTGGAGGCAACGGTGCGGCACTTTGCGGGAAGGATCGAATATTATGAGATCTGGAACGAGCCCGACGGAAGATGGACGTGGAGACCCAAGCCCGACCCTCGTGAATATGCCGAGTTTTGTGTCAGGACGGGTCGGGTCATCAAGACGTCGGATCCGAACGCAAGGGTGATCACGGGCTCCACGCACCTGGAAACGATGTCCTTCTTCAACGAGTGCTTTGCAAACGGCGTGTTGGAGGTTACGGACGCCATCAGCTTTCATTCCTATCACTATGACGAATCCAATTCCATTCAGCGAATCAAGGCGTTTCGGTCGCTTTTGCAAGGCTACGGCAAGGAGGCCGAGATCATACAGGGGGAAACGGGATCCCAATCGATGAACGGGGGCAACGGTGCCTTTTCCGACGTCAGAACCAATCAGGATATGCAAACCAAATACATCCTGCGCCATACCGTGGCGGAGATCCTGACGGACGTTAAATTCACCTCGGTCTTTTCTCTGGTGGATATGGCGGAAAATCTGGACGCCAAGGCGGGAGGACCGATCACCACTTGCGGCTACTTTGGTCTTCTTGGAGCCGATTTTGATCCCAACACGGGCGCACTCGTGGGTGAGTATCGGGAAAAGCCTTCGTATTATGCCTTCCAAAATCTCTGTGCGCTTTTGAACGAAAACGTCACGCCAAAGGAACTCCCCGTTTTTTTCAAGCCTCAAATATCAAAACGGATCAAGGGCTGGGACTGCTCTCCCAATGAGCTGATCTATGGCGGCATTTTCAAGCAAAACGGCTCGGGTGCGTTTGTATATTGGAAATCCACCGAGCTTACCACAACGCAGGGCTATGAGGGAACGGTCACCTTTGAGCTTGGCGGTATTCGAGGCGAGGTGCGCCTCATTGATCCCATAGAGGGCGGTATATATGCGGTTGGAGAGAACGTGATGAAGGATATGGACAACGGGCTGTATCTGTTTGAAAACATTCCCGTCAAGGATTATCCCTTGCTGCTTGCGTTCGGAGATTTTTGTGATATAATATAGACGACAAATTCCGTATGGAGGATGAAAATGACGAAAAAGAAATTTCAGATCGGGACCGTGCTTGAGGATAACACCGAATACTATACCACCGAGGCAGAATATCACGTATATGCCAAGGACACCGTGACGGTGAGCGACGACCGCTACGTGGCACTTCGCGCGCATGACACCAAGGCGTTTGATGTCTTTATGCTGATCAAGGATCGCAGGAATATCACAATCGACTTTCGCGGTGCAACGCTCGTGATGCACGGTAAGATCCAGCCCTTTTTGATCGATTCCTCACATAACGTCACGATCAAAAATTGCAACGTGACCTACAATCGTCCTCCTTACACCGAGGCACTCATCACCGAGGTCACACCCGAATATGCAAGATTGCGGCTTCGCGAACGATGCACCTGCCGAATCGAGGACGGAAAGCTGGTGCCGTACGGTGACGAATGGGAAAACAACAAACTCAACTATAATTACTGCTTCTATCAGGTCTTTGATGCCGAAACGCGCAAGGGCTGCGGCATTTCCCTGGGCGTGATGGGAAATCATATTATTAAGGAACCCCAATACCCCTTCAATCCGAAATGGCGATTCACGGCAGAGTGGGACGGTGATGACGTTTTGCTCAAGGGGGCGCATCCCGACTACTATCAGCCAAACCGCGTGTTGAATATCGCACACGAGGAGCGTTCTCTCTCCAATCTGTTTTCCATCGACTCCAAAAATCTGCGGCTCGAAAATTACCGTATTCTTTCGGGCTGGGGAATGGGTATCTATTCCTATCGCACCGAAAATATCACGCTGGACGGCTTTCGTCTTACCTACGATGAAAAATCTCCCTGTATCGTCACCAATGCCGCGGACGCCGTGCATACCTTTGGCACCTCGGGTCGCTTTGAGATCCGAAACAGCGTGTTTGAGGGCATGATCGACGATGCGCTCAACGTGCATTCCAATTTCCGCACCGTGGAGGCGGTGCAGGGAAGTGTGATCCGCACGCATCTTGCCTCCTGCGAACGGCAGGCAAGCGACCTCTACCGCGTGGGCGATGTGATCGCGGTCTACCGAGGAAAAACGTTGGAGGAGGTTGCGCGGTATACCGTTTGCAAGATCGAGACCGTGGATGAAACGGTGAAGGAATTCACGGTCGACCGTCCCGTTTTAGCGCATACGGAGGGGGATCTGATCGAAAACATCACGGCAAACTGCGACGTTTTCATCGAAAATTGTGTGTTTGGAAAGGCAAATTCGCATCTGCGTCTGCAGTCGCGCGGCAAATTTGTGATCCGTAATACGGAGACCGAGCTGCCGCTGCTACTCTCGGGTGACGCCTCCTTCTGGTTTGAGTCGGGACCCGTCACCGATCTCTTGGTTGAAAATTGCCGCTTTATTGGAGACCATGCCAAGATCGACATCCGAAGCGAGGTCTTTCCAACCGAGGCGGAGCCCTACTACCATCGGAATTTGAAATTTTTGAACAATGAGTTTGACGTTGCCGAACCGATCTGCGGCGGATATGCCGACGGGATCGTGTTCCGCGGCAACCGCAACCGCGTGGGCGCGCCCATGAAGCTGATTCTGACCAACTGCGGCAGCGTTGACGCGGAGGGCTGCACGGTGGAGCGCAGGACCGAGGAAAAACGCGAGTTGAAGCGAAATTGAATGGACAAAAGGAAAAACGGACACATCAAAGGGAAAAATCCCGATGGTGTGTCCGTTTTTTATTGATGATTTATGGACGCTTGCGCATCATCATTTCTCGCGAAATTGCTCTTTTCGTACGTTGCAACGCGATCTGTGACGCAGTCAATTTCTTATGTCTCTGAAGCGGGGGCATGCTCGTCCGCTGAAATAAAGGTAACGTCAGGATACCGTTCCTTCGTTTCCTTCGAAAAATCGAAATCTGAAATAACACCCGTCAGAGCAGAAAAGTCACAGGAGGCGGTAGTCAAACGGTCCACGATCTTGGTGCGATCGGTCAAAAACCATACCTCGCGGCTGTTTTTGATCAGGACATTGTACAATAGGTCGCTGTATATCTTTCCGTCCTCGGTGATGCTGCTTACCGAAAAAAACATTTTGTCGGGATAGTAGCGCATGGCGTTTTCCACAGTTAAATCGCTCCACAGCACGTAAGGTCGTTCTCCCAAGGTTCCGCCAAGGCACACGACGGTCAGTGGGGAATCCCCCAATTCGATGGCGACTCGCATGCTGTTTGTGATGATCGTAACATTCTTCTTCTGAAGCAAAAACGGAACCATATATTGCACGGTCGTGCCTCCGCCCAAAAATACTGTATCGCCGTTCTCAATACGCTTCGCCGCAGCCTCCGCAATACGGCGTTTTTCTTTTTTGTGGTAAAATTGACGTTGCACCAGCGGAGGAAGGTGCTTCTTTTCCGCCACCTCCACACCGCCATAGCTTCGCTTGACCAACCCCTGCCGTTGCATGTCATTCAGGTCGCGGTTGATGGTTGCTGTGCTGTATTGCAGCGCATCCGAGAGATAACGTACCGTGACGTATTCTTGATTTTTTAAGATTTGAAGGATCTGCTCCTGCCTTATTTTTTGCGACATTTTTTGCTCCTGTTTTGAAAAGCTTTGAGAATTTATCAAAAAAATAAACCTACTTGACACAGTTTGAGAAAGTGGTATACTTATTATAACAATATTGGGGAACGGTGTCAAGAGGGGATCGAAAAAATGCAGTTTGGGAAAAAGATGATCACAAAAAACTTAACCGAAGGGAACATTTATCTCAATCTTTTGTTTTACGCGCTTCCGTTGATCGTGTCCAATATGCTGGCCTCTGCGTACAGCACGGTGGATGGAATCATCGCGGGAAGGTTTATTGACGAGTTTGCTTTGGGCGCAATCAGCGCCACCGGCTCCGTTGACTCACTTTTGACCGGACTCTTTCAGGGCTTTGCTGTCGGTTTTTCTATTTACATATCGCATTTGTTTGGGAAAGGCGATTATTCCGCCATTAAGCGCGATACGGTGAATATGATTATATTCATCGGCGCAATTTCCGTGGGTGTCAGTGCATTGGTGCTTTTCTTTCAAAATGACCTGATGCGCTATCTCAATGTGGCGCCCGAGTTGTTCGCGGATGCGAAAAAATATTTTATTATTTATGCCATGGGATACGTGGTCTTTTTTATCAATCTGTTTTTGGTCAATTCCTTGTATGCATTGGGAATCACCTTCTTTTCCCTGTATGTTACGCTGATATCTGCACTCCTGAATATTGCCGGCAACCTTGTGACGGTTCTTGTATTTGGTATGGGCGTAGAGGGATTGGCAATTGCCACAGTGTTATCATCCTTGGTATCAACCGTCGTGTATTCTGTTTTGCTTTGTCGGGCATTCCGTGAGCTGGGGGGGGAGAAAACTTCGTATCGCTTCAGTTTCTCTTGCGTGAAGCACTCTTTTCGTTATGCCGTTCCCGCTGCTATTCAAAATCTGTCCTTTCATGGCGTTTCCTTTATCATTTCTCCCGCTATCAATGCTCTTGGCGCAGTGGTAACCACGGAGTATAACATATGTAACCGCCTGTATGCCCTCTGCACCATGAGCCTTTGGGGAATTGCCTCTGCCTTTGCCTGCTACACGGCACAGAGTGCGGGAGAGGGGAATATACAGAAGATTCGCCGAGGTGTTTGGATCGGATTTTGGATGACATGGGTGACGGTCTTGCCCTTTGTGGCGGTATTTTCGGCTTTTGGCGGCCCGATTGCCTCCATGTTCTTTCCGAAGGGCTATGAGGGAGAGGCACTTTCCCACGCGGTGCGTTATGCCCATGTTTATCTGCCTTTTGTGGTATCCGTTCAATTGATCCAGCATTTCTATCATACCTATCTGCGTAGTCTCGGACGAGTAAGCGTCGTGCTTGGAATTACCGTTACGGGCAGTATCGTTCGTGTTGCGATAACGCTGCTCTTGACACCCGTGATTGGCTTGGATGGTGTGTTTTTAGCACAGCTTTTGGGGTGGGCAATTGATTCGATCATTTCGTTTATCCTCTATTTCTTCCGATATCGAACCGACTCGCACCTCAAACGCGTGCTTGTCTCCCAACATATTTCGGATTGCTGATACGCTTTTCTTTTGATCGTTTATCGAAAAAACTGCAAGAAAAAACGGACACATCAAAGGGAAAAATCCCGATGGTGTGTCCGTTTTCTGTTTTAATGTTTTTTCAACGTTGGGATATTCTTTTTCTTGATCATTTTTTGAAGATAGGTAAATCCAACCAGGCTGTCAAAGAAATGGAACGCCTTTTTTCGGTTGTCGCGGTATAACAGGAGCTCGTTTGTGCGATATGCGCTCAGGTACGTCTGCTTGTCCTTTTTGCCTTTTTTCGCTTTGATCGAAGCCCAATCCGTCTCTTTTTTCAAGACACCGAATGCGGTTTGCACGATCCTTTGGGAGGTCACGTGGCAGCGATAGGAGAGCCGATACAGAAATGTGATTCCGAAAAATGCCGTGATTGGGTAAAACAAAAAGGGGAGTGGACGCAGACTCGGGACGGAATAGAGGATGTGGGGCGAGATTGCAAACGCAAGGCAGATGAGCGCAAAGCAGAGCGGCGTGCGCTGAGCGGCTTTGGAATAGCGCATGGTAAAGTCGTTGGGGTTCATTCCCACCTCCTCGCGTCTTGCGCCCTCATATGCTGAAAAGTCGATGCCCCTGATCAGATCGCGGGAAACGTGCCAAGCCAAATCAAGCCCTCCTTTCTCGAAAGCGTTGTTTGTAAAATCGTTGTCGGTGACTGTAAGCGAATCGTTTCATTCGACATTCACCTGTGACTTCTTACTGCCTTGGACTATACCAAGTATATCAGATTTTGCATTTGTTGTCAACAACAAGCATCGAGATTTTGTTTTGAAGATCAACCGTTTTTGAATTCCGAAAAGATTGGACACATCAAACGAGCAAATGCTCAAATGGTGTGTCCAACTATTTTATGAAAGTTTTTGCAGAGATTTTTCCAGCATGTGTTTGTCAGTATGCCCGGACCTCAAAGATCACGGCATCGCGATGTCCGTTTGTTTGGTGAACGTTTATTTCGACGCGGTCGCAGAGCGTCTTTTCAAAGCGGAGGACGTTGAGACGCTGGTGATTATCGCGCACCTCGATCGTTTTCACAACCTTAGCCGAGGCAGAAGAGGTTGAACTCGGTTTTAAGAGAGCCCTTTTTCGCCATACTGCAGGAAAATTTCTTGTCATATTGGTATATAACTGCAAAATTTTCCTTTGCCTGACAAAAAATGGCTTCTCTTAAAACTTCGCAGAACCCCAGAGCCTGAAGTTTTATGATGATTTTGGTGTTAGCCGAGCGCAGCAAGGTTGATACCTTGCAAGAGAGGAAAACGCCGAAAGCGCTAAAAATTCAGGCTTTGGGGCGGGTTCAACCTCTTCTGCCTCGGCTACCCGTGATCTGATCAATCAGGGCAAGTGCGCGCTCTGCCAGCTTTTCGTTCTTTGCCGTTTTGCCACCCTTGACGCGATAGCCGAGCGGGCGAACGATACCGAAATTGGCATTCATCGGCGCAAAGGGTCCCACGCCGCCGCGGCTGACGTATGCCGCCATCGCGCCGATCATGGTGTCCTCGGGGTAAATACAAGCATCCTCGCCCTTTGCACGACGCGCCGCGTTGACACCCGCAACAAGTCCGCTGCCCGCAGACTCCACGTAGCCCTCCACGCCGGTCATCTGTCCTGCGAAAAAGACGTTTGGACGGCTCACCATCGAATAGTCAGCTCCGAGAAGCCCGGGAGAATTGAGATAAGTGTTTCGGTGCATCACACCGTAGCGCAAAAACTCGGCGTTCTCCAGCCCCGGAATCATGCGGAACACGCGCCGCTGCTCGGGAAAGGTGAGATGGGTCTGGAAGCCGACCAGATTGAACATGGTTGCCTCCACGTTCTCCTTTCGGAGCTGCACCACGGCATACGCCTCCTCGCCCACACGCGGGTCGATCAAACCAACCGGCTTGAGCGGTCCGTAGCGCAGGGTATCGTAGCCGCGACGCGCCATGACCTCAACCGGCATACAGCCCTCAAAAACCTTGAGCGACTTCTGACTTTCGCGGTCAAAATCCTTGAGCTCTGCCTCCTCGGCAGAGAGCAGCGCCTCATAGAAGGCGTCGTACTGCTCCTTCGTCATCGGGCAGTTGATATAGTCGGCATCGCCCTTGTTGTAGCGCGATGCGAAATAGGCAACGTCCATATTGACCGTAGAAAAATCAACGATCGGTGCCGCCGCATCAAAGAAATGCAGACCCTCGCAGCCCAGATCGCGGCGGATATACTCTGCCATCGCATCCGAGGTCAAGGGGCCCGTGGCGATTACGGTGACGGCATCGTCAAGTACACGGTCTGCTTCCGCCTCAACAACCTCAATGAGGGGATGAGCGGTGATCTTGTCGGTAATATATTGCGAGAATTTCAAGCGGTCAACTGCCAGTGCAGAGCCTGCGGGAACGCGGGTGGCGTCTGCCGCCTCCATGATCAACGACCCAAGTCGGCGCATCTCCTCCTTGAGGAGACCTACCGCATTTGCGGTGCTGTCGGAGCGCAGCGAATTGGAGCAGACCAGCTCGGCAAAGGTGGGCACATGATGCGCGGGCGTGTATTTCTGTGGCTTCATTTCATAGAGCCGAACCTGCACGCCGCGCTCTGCCGCCTGCCATGCTGCCTCACATCCCGCAAGCCCCGCACCAAAGATATGAACGGTTGGCATGCTCATTCCTCGCTTGCGGTTTCTGGCGTCTGATCGGTGATCTCGCGCGAATATCCGCAGTCTGCCTCATGGCAAACAAGCAGATTTTTGCCTTTTTTGCGGAACAGCAGCTTGCCGCAATCGGGGCAAAGCTCATGCACGGGCATATCCCAGGACGAGAAATCGCAGGTGGGATATTTCTCACAGCTGTAAAATACAGAATGGTTGCGACCGAACTTGGTGACGATCTTTGCACCGCACTTGGGGCAATCCACGCCGGTTTCGCGCACGCGCGCCTTGGTGAACTTGCACTCGGGATAACGGCTGCAAGCATAGAAGCTGCCGAATTTACCCGTGCGCAGAACCATATCCGATCCGCATTTCTCACATTTGAAGTCGGCGATCACAGGAGCCTTTTTCTGCTCCTTTGCCTCCTCCCCTTCTCCTGCATCCTCTGCGGCGGGAGCCGTGAGAGGCTTGGTGTTGCGACAGGTGGGATAGTTGGGACATGCGGCAAATTTGCCGAAGCGACCGTTGCGCACAACCATGCGGCTTCCGCATTTGTCGCAGATGATGTCGGTCTCCTCGGGCGGAACCTCGATGGCGTTCTCCTTGATTGTTTTCTCCGCCTCCTCGAGCTGCTTTGCAAAATCAGCCCAGAAGCGACGCAAAACGTTGAGCATCTCCTCGTTTCCGTCCTCGATCTCGTCAAGCGACTTCTCCATCTCTGCGGTAAAGCCATAGTCGACGATCGTCGGGAAATTTTCGAGCATGAGCTTATTCGTGACCTCACCCAAAGGCGTGGGCACGAACGCCTTGCCCTCACGCTTGACGTAGTTGCGTGCAAGAATGGTGGTGATGATGCTGACGTAGGTACTCGGGCGTCCGATCTCAAGGTCCTTGAGCATCTGAACGAGCGAGGAATCGTTATAACGAACGGGGGGCTCGGTGAAATGCTGGGTCAGCTCGGCGTCATCGGCGTCAAGCTTCTGTCCGCCAACCAGCTCGGGCAGGCGAATATCCTTGACCTCGCGAGGATTGTCAGCGGTAACACGCGCCTCGTCCTCGCTCTGTTCGTAGAGTGCCATATATCCGGGGAAGCTGACCGAATATCCGCTCGTGCGGAACAAATAGCCCTCACAGATAAAGTCGATCGTGATGGTATCGAGCTCGGCAGACTCCATCTGGCTTGCAACAAAGCACTCCCAGATCAGCTTATAGAGCTTGAACTGATCGGTGCTCAATTGCTTGCGGATACGCTGGGGCTCAAGTTCGACGTTGGTGGGACGGATCGCCTCGTGCGCGTCCTGTGCACTTCCCTTGGTCTTAAACACGCGGGGCGTTTCGGGGCAGTATTGATCCCCGTATTTCTGCTTGATAAAGTCTCTTGCGTTCTCTTTTGCATCTGCTGAAATGCGAACCGAGTCGGTACGCATATAGGTAATCAGACCCTGCACGCCGCCAAATTCGGAGCCGAGGTTGACACCTTCGTAGAGCTCCTGTGCCACGCGCATGGTGCGCTGGGACTGGAAGCCGAGCTTGCGGAACGCCTCCTGTTGGAGCGTTGCCGTGGTGAAGGGCGCGGCAGGAATCTTGTGGCGCGTTGCCTTCTTCACCGAATTGACGGTGTAGGGCTTACCGTTGACCGCATTTGCAACCGCATTTGCCTCCGCCTCGTTTGCAAGACGGACCTTGCCCTCCTCATTGCCCCAAAAATGAACGAGAAAGGACTTTCCGTCGGGGCTGTGAAGCATCGAATCAATCGTCCAATATTCCTCGGGGACGAACGAACGGATCTTCTCCTCGCGCTCAACGATGATGCGCGTTGCAACCGACTGCACGCGACCTGCACTGAGTCCGCTTTTCACGTTCTTCCAGAGCAGCGGGCTGAGCTTATAGCCGAGGATACGGTCCAGGATACGGCGCGTTTGTTGAGAGTTGACGAGGTTCATGTCGATCGGGCGGGGCGATTTGATCGCTGCCTTGACCGCACTTTTGGTAACCTCATGGAAGCAGATGCGCTGCGTTTTTTCTTCGGGAATTCCAAGTGCCGCAGCGAGATGCCATGCGATAGCCTCTCCCTCGCGGTCAGGGTCGGTTGCAAGGAAAATCTTGTTTGCCGACTTTGCCTCGCGGCGGATCTCCTTGATCAGGTCGCCCTTGCCTCGGATATTGATATAGTGTGCGTCGAAATCGTTTTCAATATCAACGCCGAGTGAGCTTTTGGGAAGATCGCGGACGTGTCCGAAGGACGCGATCACCTTGTAATTGGTTCCAAGATATCCCTTCACGGTCAGCGCCTTGGAGGGAGACTCCAAAATTACCAGATTGTTTGCCATTTACAGTTCCTTTCTTTCGGGGTTTTAGGTTTTGATATATAGTGCCCCCGGGAGCTTTTGGATCAGCCCCAGGATTTCAAGCATTGTCAGCGCGGCGATGATATCGCCGTAAGAATGATCGAGCTTGACCAGCTCATCCGCCGTGATCGCCCGATCGTCGGGGATCGCCTCGAGAACCGCACGCTGAACCTCACTGAGAGAGGAAAGCGTTTCGTCGGGGGTGCGATGCTCGGTCAGTCTTGCCTGCTCAGTTGACGACGGCACGGATTTGCTGCGCGCAAGCGACTCGGCGTTCGATTTTGCGGATGCCGTTTTTCTTCGATCAGAGCGTTTTTTCTTCTCGAGAGGCTCCGAGGAGATGTCTGCCCGTGTGGCCGTCACGGCAGCGGCTGCCTGCTCGACTTGCGGCGAAGGCGCGGCTGCCTTTGCGTGGTAGCGAATTACGCCCACGCGATCAAGGTACTCGGGATCGGGCTGCGAGCGGTCTCCCACCGCAAATAGCTTCGCAGTGTTCAGATTGCCCGAGAAAACGTATTCAAAGGGCTCAAGAATATCCTTCGTCCGCAACACGAGCGTGGCGCCGTCGCGCAGAAGTCCGTTGGTGCCCTCGGCACCCTCGCTACCCACGTTGGCGGGAACGGTAAAGACCTCTCTCCCCTGCAGGATCGCTTCCTTTGCGGTGATGAGCGAACCGCTTCCGATGCCTGCCTCTACCACGAGGGTTCCGTGTGTCATACCGCTGATGATGCGGTTTCGGGTTGGAAAATGATAGGAATTCGGGCGCGTACCGGGCGGATATTCGGAAAGCAGCAGACCGTGTGCCGCGATCTCGTCCATCAATCCCCGATGATGCCTCGGATACACAACGTCAACGCCGCATCCCAGCACCGCTACCGTGGTTCCTCCCGCGCGGAGAGCCGCAGCGGCAGAAACGCCGTCGATGCCCGCTGCCATACCGCTGACAACGATTGCATTGGTCACCGCCAGCTCATAGGATAGCTTATACGCCGAGCGCAAACCGTATGCACTCATTTTGCGCGTCCCGACCACGCCGATGCAAAGGCGTCGGTCAAGCTCGGGGAGCGTTCCTCGATAGTAAAGCAAAACAGGCGGTCGCTCAATCTGCTTGAGCGTGTTTGGATAGCGCGGATCCGAATAGGCAAGAATGCCGATCCCCAGGCGCTCGCAGACACGCAGTATTTCGGTTGCACGCTCAAGACTTTTCTCTGAAAGTCGCTTGCGAGTACGGTCTGAGAGCGCTCCGATGCGTTCGAGCTCTCCCTCCTCGGCATGAAAGATGTCATAGGGGTTCTCATACAGACTGATCAACGTGCGAAAATCGCGACTTGCGGCGCCGAGCGCCTCGGACAGCCATATCCAGAACAGCATATCTCTTTGCATAACCGTACTCCTCTCCGTCAATTTCAGAAACCGGATTGTTTTCCGATAAATTCCCACATCAGAATGGATGCCGCAACCGCCGCGTTGAAGGACTCGGCACGGTTGGTCATCGGAATGATGACGCATCCGTTGCACGCCGCCACCGTTTCGGCAGTCAGCCCGTGCCCCTCGTTGCCGATCACAACGGTGTCACCCGCCTCGGGAACAAAGCTGCCAAGCGGCTTCGCCCCCGCATTCAATGCGGCGGCATAGACGCGACGCCCCGACTCACGCAGGTGCGCGATCACCTCGGGCAGGCTATCCACGCGCGTGATCGGCTGATTGAACAGCGTTCCCATTGAGGCTCGCACGGCACGTGGGTGATAGATATCTGCGCAGTCGGCACTCATGATAATGCGGTCGACTCCGATCGCCGCGGCGCTTCGGATGATCGCACCGACGTTGGATGGATCGCGCACCGATTCCAGGAGCACGATCCGCTCGTTTTTTATATTGAAAAAATCGGCGCTATTATATATTGTAATGTTTTTTTCAAATTTGTCAATATATTTTGCGATACAAATTACGCCTTCGGGTGATTTTTCTTCTGAAATTTTATCAAAAAGCTCGTCAGACAACACCACAACGCGTGCATCGGTTGTAAAGCCCGACTCGGCACATAGTTTTTCACAGTCACGCAAGATGCGATCGGCGCTCGACCGACGCAGAGCAATCAGCTCCAGCTCCAGCCGATTTTTGATCGCCTCGGCAAGCAGCTTGATGCCGTCAAACCGAAAAAGACGGCGTTCCTCGCGCGTTTTTCGGTCGGTCAGCTTGCATAGCTCCACCACGGTTCTATTCTGTCTGGAAGTGATCACTTCCTCGCTAAAATTCACGAAAAAGCCCTCCTTTATCCTCTTTTTCAGAGCTTTTACGCCCCTCGAAAATATCTCTATCAATGACAAAAACCCGATGTGACCATCGGGTTTTTATAATGCCGATCAAAGGGCAGCCTTTGCCTGTGCACAGAGTGCTGCAAATGCTTCCTTGTCGGAAACTGCGATCTCTGCGAGCATCTTACGGTTGAGGTTGATGCCTGCCTTCTTCAGACCGTGCATCAAGGTGGAATAGTTCATACCGTTCACCTTTGCCTGCGCGGAAATTCTGGTGATCCAGAGAGAACGGAAATCTCTCTTCTTCATCTTTCTGCCGGCAAATGCATAGTTGCCGCTCTTCATCACGGCCTGCTTTGCCATCTTGAAATGCTTGGACTTTGCGCCCCAGTAGCCCTTGGCTGCCTTCAGCATAGACTTTCTTCTCTTGCGCGTCATCATTGCGCCCTTAACTCTTGCCATTTTCTATATCCTCCCTTTCGACTTATTTCAGAATCAGCGTCTTCAGATTCTCTGCAACCTTACCCTGCACCATCGTGCTGGAACGCAGATGTCTGAGTCTCTTTGCGCTCTTGTTACCGGTCTTATGACGGTGCGAGCTGTGGAACATCTTTACCTTGCCGTTTGCGGTTACGGTAAATCTCTTGGCAGAAGCCTTATGTGTTTTGACCTTTCCCATTTTCAATACTCCTTTTTTGTTTCCGGCATTTGGATACTGCCGGTTTACTTACATAATAAAACTGCTTTCTTTGCTACTCAAAGAAATCGGATAACGGATAACGGTTTCGCGTGCCGAATTATTTGGCTTTGACAGGTGAAATCACCATGCTCATAAATCTGCCGTCCAGCACAGGGCGTTTTTCTACAACTCCCGCGCCCGAACAAGCCTCCTCAAATCTCTCGAGAACCTCGCGACCGATGTTCATGTGGCTCATCTCGCGCCCCTTGAACTTCATCACAACGCGGACCTTGTTGCCATCAGCCAGAAAACGCAAAGCGTGCTTGACCTTGGTTTCAAAATCGTGCGTGTCAATGCGGCAGGAAAGCTGGATCTCCTTGAGTTCAACCGTTTGCTGCTTCTTCTTGGCTTCCTTCTCACGTTTGTCGCGCTCGAAGCGGAATTTACCGTAGTCCATGATCTTGCACACGGGCGGAGTTGCCTGCGATGCCATCATCACCAGATCCATTCCCTTTTCATAAGCCATCTCCAATGCTTTGGCAGAGCTCATGATGCCAAGCGATTCGCCGTCGGCACCGATCAAACGCACTTCCTTTGCGTTGATCTCCTCGTTGAGCAGGTTTTCTTTGTCTTTCGCGCTAATAGTTCAACACCTCCAAGCGAAAAAAATTAACCGTACAAAGACACAACGTCTCCGCACGGTTCACCCTCCTCGCGCATTTGCACCAAAAGGAAATGTCGTTATCAACCCGCAGCACAACCGGTGTGCAGGTGAGAGCGGAGCGCTCTGCTTTGTTTTACTCGGTTATTATACCACTCTTCCCCCGATTTGTCAATAGCTTTTCAAAAAATATTTTTAATCTTTTTTCGGCGTTTTCCATTTTTTGGTATGACATGAAATGTCCATTGACAATTATAACAAAAGATCGCATCTTTTTTGGGGCGAAATTCTACCCTATATGCTTTTTCACAAAAATAATTGCCGATTTTCGTCACTATTGAATATTTACAAATCGCTCCGAATTTGGTATAATATTGATTACTGACAGGCAATCGCTTGTCAGGTTCCCCTTTTTTGCACACCACACTCCGTCTTGCGAAATGCCAAGCTCATGGCATCCCTGCGCCTGAACGGTCTCGGGTGTGCAATTTTAATTTATGTAGTAAAAAATTCCAAATTACAAGCAAAAAACACGCCATTGACGCAAAAAAGCGGCTCAATCGCGTGTTTTTTTCACATTTTCAGCCCATTTCAGACGTTTTTCAGAGCTTTTCCGGGTAAATGCCTTTTCTATGCAGAAGCTGCAGCTCTGCCATCACGGTCTCGCGGTCTGCCTGATAGGTGATACCGAACCAACGGTCATGCGAGGGCTTTGCGCGCACTGTGATACGTTCATCTTCAAGAAAATCGTTGACCATCACGGGGAGCAGACACTCCGCCTTGATATTGTCGGGAGCGATGCCGCGCAGGAAATCCTCAAAGTATTTGGTCATTTCGTCAAGAAGCGCGGGATGGAAGCCCCAAATGTTCATCGAAACCATCTCTTGAGGATCAAGTCCGCCGTATTCTCCAACGATACGGTGATCCTCCTCATAGTGAATATCGTGCGTTTCGTCAACGCGCCGCAGCTGTCCTCGCTCAATATCGCAGATACCGCGCGTAACGCCTCCGTTCTCACTCATGGTATTGCCGAGGATATAGGGCACCATGCCTGCCTCGCTCTTGGAAGTGAGGCTCACAAGCATCTCGTGCATGATGCAAAACGCCTCCTTGCCATAGTAATCATCGGCGTTGACGGTTGCGAAGGGGCCGCGAATGACGTCCTTTGCGCAGAGAACGGCGTGAACCGTTCCAAAGGGCTTTACACGGTCGGAGGGCACCGAATACCACGCAGGGAGTGATTGCATATCCTGAACGGCGTAATCGACGCGTACGCGCCCCTCAATGCGGCGTCCGACGCTCTCGCGAACGGTCTCGACCATTTCCTCCTTCAAAATAAACACGACCTGCGTAAAGCCTGCCTCGATCGCATCGTGAATTGAATATTCCATTAACATCTCACCGTTGGGACCCACGTGAGAAATCTGTTTATTACCTCCAAAGCGGCTGCCAAGACCTGCCGCGAGAATGACGAGGGTTGTATCCATGAAAAAAACCTCCTTCACGTTGTTTTCCTATATTATACACGCTTTGAAGCGTTTTGTCAAGCCCTGACACACTTTTGCAAAAAGTCCCTGCCCGCTCCACGCTCTGCCCAGAGCACAACAGCAAAACGGGACCTGCGATGGCAGGGCCCGTTTGAGCTTATGTTTTAAGGCTCTTGTTCTTATTTCTTTTTCTTGACGAGATTGAGGATATCGTCGAAATCATCGTCATCTGCAGGAGGAGGAGTCGGCTTTTTCACAGGGCGCTTTACAGGCTCTGCTGCCTCGGGACGCTCCTGCTTGGTGAACACGTCACCGCGAGCGGCGGGCTTGCTCTCCTCTGCCTTTGCAGCGATTTGCTTCTTTTTGGTTTCGTTGCGCTGCTCATCCTCGGGCTTCTTCTCAAAGCCGGTTGCGATAATGGTGATGCGCATCTCGTCCTCAAGCTCCTCGTCGAGCGTAACACCCCAGATCACGTTTGCATCGGGATGTGCCTCCTGCGCGATCAGAGTGGAAGCGAACTCGGTGTCCTCGAGCGAAACGTCGGGCGATACCGAAATGTTCATCAGGATGCCCTTTGCACCTCTGATCGAGGTTTCAAGCAGCGGGCTGGAGATTGCCTCCTTTGCAGCCTGCTCTGCCTTGTCCTTACCCGTTGCGGCACCAACGCCCATGTGTGCGTAGCCCGCATCTGCCATGACGCTGGTAACATCGGCAAAGTCGAGGTTGATCAGACCCGTAACGTTAATCAGGTCGGAAATGCTCTTTACGCCGCGACGGAGCACGTCATCGGCGATATTGAACGCGTTGAGGATCGTGAGCTTCGTGAAGGAAACCTCCTTGAGGCGCTCGTTGGGGATCACGATCAGCGAGTCAACGTACTGTGCCAGCTCTGCGATACCCGCCTCTGCCTGGTCCATTCTTCTCTTACCCTCGAAGATGAAGGGCTTGGTAACGATTCCAACGGTGAGGATATCAAGCTCGCGTGCAACGCGTGCCACAACGGGAGCAGCACCCGTTCCCGTTCCGCCGCCCATTCCTGCCGTGATGAACACCATGTCGGTGCCCTCCAGGATCGAACGGATCTCCTCGATGGACTCCTCAGCCGCACGCTCACCGATCTGCGGATTTGCACCCGCGCCAAAGCCTCTGGTGATCTTTTCACCGATCACGAGCTGGTTGGGCGCCTCGGACTTGCGCAGAGCCTGACGGTCGGTGTTGATCGAAACGAACTCAACGCCGCGGATATTGCTCTCGATCATGCGGTTTACGGCGTTGTTTCCGCCGCCGCCTACGCCGATTACCTTAATGTTGACGCCACATTCCAGGCTATCATCATGTTCAAATGTCATGTTTTCATCCTCCCGAACTTTTACAAATCATCGAATTCTTCAACTCGACGCCCGCTTTTGGGGCTTTACAGACTTACTCATATAATATAATACTATTTTTTTTTGATTTTTGCAAGTGTTTTTTTAATTTTTTTGAATAAAATCCGATTTATTTTTGAAAAAAACGGTTTTCACGCTCTTTTCTGTCGCACAGACAGTCAAAAAACGTCGAAAAACCGTTTTTTCTATCGCGCTTGGCGCTCGTTCTCAATCTGCCATGAGCAGCTCACCGCCCTCAATGAGACGGTAGGTGGGCTTTTTCATGTCGCTCACGTCCACAACGGCAGATACACCGCCAACGTCGCCCTTGATTTCAAGAATGCCGTTGACAATCTCAAGCTTCTGCTCCATATCGGCAACGCGACCGACTCTGATGCGGCAGCTTGCGTTCACAACGTAGGAAACGCTGTATTTGCCCGCGCAGTCAACCGAGGTGACGCTCGGCAGCACACCAACGGCGTCAAGAACGTTGATCAGCTCGTTGACGTAGGAGAGGTCGGCATCGGGGTTTTCGAGCTTGATCGGCTCTCCAACCGTGATCGAAGCGATCGCAGGCAGCTCTGCCTTGAGAAAATCGGCGAAGCTGCTCTCGTCGTAGCTCTGCTCAAGCACGCGAAAATCATCGTCGGCGTCGATCGAAAAATATCTGCCGCAGAATTCGGTGTAGAGCATGCCCGAGCGCTCGGTGACCTCAATGGTTACACCGTTGAGTCCGAGCTTGATGCTCACCTCGTCCACGTAGATGCACTTTTCCCAAATGGATTGGCAAACCTCGTTGATATTGATCCCGAGAATTTCCTGCCCTACCTCAATTCCGGAGGCGGCGGATATCTGCTCGGGGGTATAATAGCTTGCTCCTTTGACCGTGATCGTTTGCACACGGAAGCTCGGCAGGATCAGCAGCAACAGCCCCACCACAACGATCAGGGACGCGAGTACGAGCATTCCGTTACGCAACAGGCGCAAAAGTGCGGGGTTGGGGCGACGTCTTTGCGGCGGACGCGAGGAGGTCTGTCCCGTTCGGGGCGGTGTGCCCGTGGGCTTGGTCTTGATTTCCTGCTTGTTCATCTTACTAACAATCCTTTCGATTGATTTTCCTTTTATTTTCGGGTGCCCAGAAGCGAGCCGATCTCATTCCAGATTCTTCGGTTTGCCTCGGGATCAGCAAAGGCTGCTATTTTTTCTTCCATGCTCTCTCGGCGAGCGGGGTCCGATAGAATTGCCCGAACGGCACCCGAGAGCACGCCGTCATCCGCAACCTCGGCATCGGTAAGAACGGTTGCCGCACCTGCATTTCCAAGCTCGGAGGCATTGAGAAACTGATGATTATAGGCAACGGTGGAGGACGGAACCAGAATGCACGCCTTGCGCATGAGAGCCAGCTCCGAAAGGGTCATTGCACCTGCACGGCTGATCACGAGATCCGCCGCTGCCATACGAAGCGGCATGTCGTAGATATAATCCTTGAGAATACAGTTTTTTGCCTCGTCAAGCCCTGCCTCGCGAAAGGCTGCCATGCTTGCCTCCAGCCCGGCTTTTCCGGTTGCGTGCACGTGCAGCACGCGCGGATCCTTGGAGGAGAGCTCGCTCATGAGCTTAATCACGCCGCGGTTGATCTGCGCCGCTCCACCGCTCCCACCAAAGGAGAGGATCAGCAAGCGGTCATCCGCAATGCCGAGGCGACGTCTCGCCTCCGCCTTGCTCAAGCCGCCGAAATCGCCGCGCAGAGGGTTTCCGACACACGTTACCTTGCTCTTGCAGGAGAGGTGCTCGACCGTGCCGGGAAAATTGGTCCAGATGCGGTCCACCTTTTTTTCAAGCCAACGAACCGCTTTGCCCGGATGAGAGTTTGATTCGTGAACCGCCGTGGGAATTCCGCGCTTGGCGGCAGCCGCCATGATCGGCCAGCAAACGTATCCGCCCGTTCCGATCACGAGATCGGGCTTGAAGGTATCGAGAATTTCACGCGTATCCTTGGCATTGGGACCCGTGAGCACGAGCCATGCCGCATGAAGATTGGAGGGCGTGGGCAGCTTTCCCGAAAAGCCCTTGGCACGAACAAAATAGAGCGGATATCCCGCACGCGGAACGAGGTCCTCCTCGCGCTTTCCGCGAACGCCGACAAACGCGATCTCTGCGGTGGGATCATTTTGTTTTACGGTTTCGGCAATGGCGAGCGCAGGATTGATATGCCCTGCGGTTCCGCCGCCTGTGAGCAAAAGTCGCATTTTGTCATCTCCTTTGGTTGAATTGTGTTCGCTCCGTCGGCAATGCAAACGGAGAGGGGGGTTAAATTTTTCGATGGGATGCGTAGCGTGAGATTGAGAGAATAATTCCCACCTCAAAGACCTGCAGCATCAGCGACGTGCCGCCGTAGCTGAAGAACGGAAGCGCGATGCCCGTGTTGGGCATGGAATTGGTGACGACCGCCACGTTCAGAAGCACCTGAAGTGCAACCTTGAAGGTCAGGCCGTAGACCGTGAGTGCGCTAAATTTATCGGGACAGTGCCGCGCGATGTAAAATCCGCGCCAGGTGAAGGCAACGAAAAGTCCGAGCACGAGCAGCGCTCCAACGAAGCCGAGCTCCTCGCACACGATGGTGAAGATGAAATCGTTTTGCGGCTGAGAAACGTAGCCGAATTTCTGGTCGCTGTTTCCGAGCCCCTTTCCAAAGAGACCGCCCGAGCCGATCGCCATCAGCCCCTGAAGCGTTTGCCAGGCAGAACCGAGTGGGTCGGCGTCCTCAATAAAGAGCCAGGTCATCACGCGCGCCTGCGCATATTCGGACACCAGAACGAGCAGACAGCCCGCAACTCCAACGAGCGCGGCGATTCCGAAGATCCAACGCCATTTCGTTCCTGCAAGGAGCATCACGGCAATGCCGATCATGCCCACGATCATCAGACCCGAAATGTGCCGTTCTGCCGCGATCAGGAGCGCAACCGCACCGATCATGAAACCGGGATAAAGCACACCGTATCGAAAGCTTCCGCCGAAGCGGTCGATCGAGAGCACCTTTTTTTCATGGTGCGCGAGAAAGCGTGCAAGCGCAAGAACGAGCGCAAGCTTGGCGATCTCGGAGGGCTGAAAGGTGAAAATACCGAGATTGATCCAACGCTTTGCTCCGCTCCCGAGATCAACGCCGATCACCAGAACGAGCAGAAGCAAAAGAATTGCAGCACCGAACAGAATATAGCTGAAATCACGCCAGAACAGCGGCGTGCAGATTTTCACAACCACTGCGGTAAAGGCAATCGACATCAACAGGAAAACAAGATGACGTGCGATAAAATAGGTGTTGTCGTCATGATATTGCTCGGCATAAACCGACGATGCGCTGTATATCATCACGCATCCGAACAGAACGAGCGCGGTTGTGATCAATAAAAATGGAACGTCAACGATCCCCTTGGTCGGGAGAACGGTCTCGCGCTCGGGCTCCGGATGGATCTTTTCCCGATAGATCGTGAGGTCCTCATATCGTTTTCCGCGAAAAAAGCCTCGGCGGCGCGGCGTGTTATTCTGATTTTCTTCCAGACTCATGCTGCGCCCCTTTCGTTTTTTACGGTAGTTTCAATTCAAAGCCGGTTGCGCTCCGTCAGATCAAAGTGCAAGCCACGCAACGATGCAGAACAAAAGCTCAACGAGAGAAAAAACAATGACAATTTTGATCTCCCCCCAGCCGCATTTCTCGAAATGGTGATGAAGCGGCGCCATGCGGAGGATGCGTCTGCCGCGACGGTCACGGCAGAGGCGCTTGGTGATGCGAAAGACGGTTGTTTGAAGCAGGCTTGAGAGCATTTCGATGATAAAGACCGCCGAAACGATCAATCCAACGAGCTCCTCCTTTGCCTGAAATGCGGTAGCAATGACAAACGCTCCGAAGAAAAGCGAGCCCGTGTCACCCATAAACACTCTTGCGGGGTGAAAATTGTAAACGAGAAATCCGAGCGAGGAACCGATCAGAACTGCCGCCACGGGAGAAAGCTGCACGTCGCGTGCAACGAACGCCCAGACCGCGAAGAATCCGCCGATCACAAAGACCACCGAGCTTGCAAGCCCGTCAATGCCGTCGGTGATATTTCCGCCGTTGACAACGCCTGCAAGGAACAGAACTGCAATCGGATACCAGAACACGCCAAGCTCAAGCTCGATATCGGTAAAGGGTAAGGAGACCGAGGTGTCCATGTTGCCCGTGTAGGACATGATGCAAACGTACGCCGCTGCAATCACGATCTGAAGCAGAAGCTTTTGACAGGAGGTGAGTCCCTCATTCTGTTTTTTGATCAGCTTGCAATAATCGTCAACAAATCCGATTGCTCCGTTCGCCACGGCAAAGGCAACGGTGAGTGCAAGCGAAATGAAGCGCGGGGCTACACCGCGCACGCCCTGCACGGTGAAAAACACCGCCATGACGATCAGCGTGGCAAGAATAAATCCGATGCCACCCATGATCGGAGTTCCCTCCTTGGATTTGTGCCAACGGGGACCGATCTCGAGAATTTTTTGTCCCAGCTTGCGACCGCGCAGGATCGGGATCAAACGGTTTTCAAAGAACACCGTCAATGCAAAAACCGATAGCATCATTGCCAGAAAGCTAATCAAAAACCAATCCATCCTACGTCCAATCCTTTCTTGCCCTCGTCAGATCCGACTCTGAAGATAGGCGATCATTTTCTCCGCTCCAACCGAGCGACTTGCCTTAAATAGAACCACGTCACCGTCACGGAGTGTTCCGAGCAGCTGCTCGGCGGCCTCTGTGAGTGCCTCCACATTGGAATTTTGCACAATCCGTGACTTGGACATGCCGTTTTGCCGGGCACCGACGGCGATCTGGTCGCCCCCCTTGCCTACCGTGAAAAGCAGGTCGATGCCTTTTTTCGCCAGATATGCTCCAACCGAGCGATGCAGCATCGGGCTGTCCACGCCAAGTTCGAGCATGTCTCCCAAAACCGCCACGCTGCGATGCCCCGTGCGCGTGGAATACTGCTTGAGAACGTCCACAGCGGCGATCATAGATTCGGGTGAGGCGTTGTAGCAATCCTCAATCACGGTGATTCTGCCCATCTGATAGATGTGCTGACGCATACCGTCCGGATGATACTCCATCATACCGCGTCGGATTTCATCCTCTCCCATGCCCGCGATCGTTGCAACTGAGAAAGCATAAAGTGCAGCGTATACGTTGTGCCGACCGAGCAGACGGATCGACAGCTCGCGCACTGTGTGATCCCCGTGAACGATATCAAAAACCGTTCGATCGGTTTCCACTCTGATATTCTTTGCATAAAAGTCGGCTTTCTCGCAAGAATGCGAAACATAAACCGTTTGGTAACTTTTGCCGTGAATTCCGCGAAGAAGCGGCTCGTCGGCACTCAAAATCAAAATCCCGTTTTCCTTGAGACCCGATAAAATTTCAAGCTTCGCGCGGCAGATATTCTCACGCGAGCCGAGCATTTCCATGTGTGAGGTGCCGATATTGGTGATGATGGCAATATCGGGCTCGGAGGCAATCGAAAGACGCTCGATCTCACCAAAGCCGCTCATCCCCATCTCCAGCACCGCCCAATCGCTCTCGGTTGGAATCGAGAGCATGGAAAGCGGCATGCCGATCGTACTGTTGTGGTTTCCGGGCGTCTTTGCAACGCGTGAGGAAACAGACAGCACCGAGGCGATCAGGTCCTTCGTCGTGGTTTTGCCAACGCTCCCCGTGACGGCAACCGTTTTGCAGCGAAGATAGCGGCGGTAGCCGTTTGCAAGCAGCGAAAGTGCCATTTCGGTGTCGCTGACCACGATCGCGGTGGCATCCGACGCTTCGAGCTCTCCCGTTGTGTGGTCACAGATCACGCAGCGGCATCCGCGCTCGAGCGCGGCGGGGATGTAATCGTGACCGTCAACGCGCTCTCCGCGAAGCGCCACGAATGCGGTTTCGGCGTCTGCCTCTCGTGAATCGGTGCAGATATAACGTACGGCAACCTCACCGAGCGCGCCCTGGTGGAGCTCTCCTCCACACATGCGTGCCAGCGTTCCGAAGCTGATTTGATTGATACTGAATGACGTTTTCATAATTCGCTTCTCCGTAGCCGTTGCAGAATAGTTTTTATTCGTTCCGACTCCGACGCTCCTCGAACGCCTCTCTTACGATCGCACGCTCGGAGAAGGGTCGACGCCCCTCTTTCGTAATTTCATATTCCTCGTGTCCCTTCCCTGCCAAAAGGATCAGATCGCCCTCCCGTGCATGCAGCACGGCATGTCGGATCGCCTCGGCTCGGTTGGGAATTTCGATCCAATCCGTTTTCGGGTCCATCCCCGCGCGGATCTCGCGGATGATCTCTGCAGTCTCCTCGCTTCTGCTGTTGTCGGCAGTCAGGATCACGCAATCAGCATTTTGCGATGCGATCCTGCCCATGAGCGGACGTTTTTCGCGGTCGCGGTCACCTCCGCAGCCGAACAGAAGAACCGTTCGTCCCCCCACGCGGCGCATTTCGTTTGCGGTTCGCAAAAGATTTTCAAGCGCATCGGGGGTGTGCGCATAGTCGATCATCACTGTAAAATCGGCGTCAAGACCAAGCCTGATCCGCTCCATGCGTCCTCGCACGCCTGCCAGGGCACCCAACGCCTGCTTGACACCTGCGGCACCGAAGCCGAGCTCCAACGCGCAGATTGCCGCCTGCATCGAATTGACGATGCTGAAGGCACCCGGAATCGGACAGTGTACGCGCATTTGCGTCCGATCGGATCGCAAACGGTAGCAAACGCCGTTTTGGTCGGCTTGCGCGTCCTCAACCGTGTAATCCGCCATCCGCTTGACCGAACAGGTGATGCGCTTTCCGCTCGCAGCCGCGAGCATGCGATCGGCATAGGGAGAATCGAGATTGACGATCGCGCGGTCGGCAGCCGCAAAAAGCTTTGCCTTTGCCTCGGCGTAGGCATCCATCGTGCCGTGAAAATCGAGATGCTCAGGGGTTAGATTGGTAAAAATCGCCGCTTCAAAATGGATGGGCGCGAGCTTTTCGAGCGCGAGCGCGTGGGAGGTGACCTCCATGAGAACGTACTCCACGCCATCCTCCGCCATCTCGGCAAGGAGACGATAGAGCGTGTCGGGGTCGGGAGTGGTCATATTGGCAAGCGCGTTGTGTCCGCGCGAGTCGAGATGACGCCCCGCCGATTCACAGCCCACTGTTCCGATCAGACCGCATCGGCAGAATGCATTTTCCAGGATCGCACGCAGCATGTGCGTCACGCTTGTTTTTCCGTTCGTTCCCGTCACACCGACAAATTTGAGGCGCCGCGTTGGAAAGCCGAACCATGCGTCAAAGAGAAACGAAGCGGCTCGCCGCGTGTTTTCGGTTCGCAGGATCGGGATGCCGTCGGGTACGTCGCAAATCGCATCGCGCTCGGCAAGAATACAGCTCGCTCCTGCGGCAACCGCATCCCTGACGTAAGTATGCCCGTCGGTATGCAGTCCGCGGATACAGACGAAAAGTGTGTTTGCTTGAACGTGGCGCGAATCGGTCTCAATGCCGCAAACCGTGAGGTTGGCGCACGCATCGGGACATTCGATCCCTGCCGCATCACATAATAATTTGAGTTTCATAACGGTCTCCTCTCCGAGAAATCATAGCTTTGCACTTCCCGAACAGAGGATCCGTTCTGTTTTCTATTCTGCTCTCCGATGGGTCAATAATCGCCGTCGTTGGTATCATCAAGATAACGGAAGGTAATCTCAATCACACTTCCGCGCGGAAGGACAGTTCCCTTTTCCACACTCTGCGAAACAACGGTTGCGCCCGTTCCTGAGAGATAATTTTTGGTTCCGTGGATGCGAATGTTAAAGCCCGCGTTGATCAGGGTCTGATTTGCCGCAACCGCCGTCATGCCCGTTACGTCGGGAACGGTTGCCTCCTCGGGCTCGATTGCCTTATCGGTGTAGAAAATAATCTTGCCGGACGCCTTTTCGATCACGGTGCCTGCCGCAGGATATTGCTTCTGCACCACGCCGTCGGGATCGCCCACAATCTCCACCTCAAGCCCTGCACGCTCGGCGTAGGTCTGTGCAACCGACGCTCTCCAATAGCGATAATCCGACACCTTGGTTGCCTGCTTTGCAAGCTCCTCCTCGGTGTAGACCGCCTCCACGCCGAGATACGGAAGGATGGTCTCCATCACGTTTCCAACATAGGGGGCGGCAACCGTGCTACCGTAAAGGAAGCCCTCGGTTGGCTCGTCAACAATGATAATCACAGCGTATTGCGGATTGTCAGCAGGGGCATACGCCACCGTGGAGCAAACGTACTGTCCCACGCTTCCCGCGTTCTTTTTCTCGGACGTACCGGTTTTTGCGGCAATTCGATAGCCGGCTACATAGGCATTTTTTGCACCTCCGTTGCCCGAAACACCGCCCTCGAGAATCTCCGATACGGTTTTGCAGACCTCGCTGCTCACAACCTGGCGAAGAACGGTTGTATCAAAGGATTTGATCACAGCACCGTTTTCATCTGTGATCGACGAAACGAGATGCGGCTTTACCAGATAGCCGCCGTTTGCCACCGCACTGACAGCCGTGATCTGCTGAAGCAGGGTGACGTTGAAGTTCTGTCCAAAGGAATAGATGGCTTGGTCGAGATCGGTAAACGCCGATTCCGGGGCAAACAGACTCGAACCCTCGCCCGGCAGATCAATGCCGGTTCTTTGCAGATAGCCAAAGGAGCGGAGATAGCCGTAGAAGGTATCAGACCCGAGTCGAAGCCCCACCGTCATGAGCACGGGGTTGCAGGACTGCTGAATACCCTGCACGAAAGAAAGTGATCCGTGACCGTGCACCTTATGGCAATGGATTTTATGTCCGAGCACGGTTTTGTATCCCGGGCAGGAAAAGCCCTCGTTTACGCTGACAACCGACTCCTCGAGTGCCATTGCAGCAGTGATAACCTTGAATGTCGAGCCGGGAATATAGGATTCTGTGATCGCTTTATTCGACCACATACCGAGCAGAAGCTGCTGCTTGAGCGCGGTGTATGCATCGGTTCCGAGCTCATAGCCGCTCTCGGTCAGCTTTTCGAGCGACTGAAAATCAAGCGCCCAGGGATCGTTGAGGTTGAAATCGGGATAAACCGCCATACCGAGAATTTCACCCGTGTTGACGTTCATCACAATTCCCGCCGCGCGGTTTTGCCCCGCCGATTCAAGATAAGCCGCCTCAAGCTGCTCCTCAAGCGCCGATTGCACGAATACGTCGAGCGTGGTGTGAATGTGATAACCGTCCTGCGCCTCGATGTATTCCTTGTATTCATACGGCATTTCATTTCCCTGCGCATCACGCGCCGTGACGTATCTGCCGTCGGTTCCCGCAAGAAGCTCGTTGTAGGAATATTCCAGCCCGTAAAGACCTCCGCCATCGCTTCCCGTAAATCCGAGAACGTGCGAGGCGAGATCCTCATAGGGGTAATAGCGCGTGCTGGTCGTTTCAAGATAGATCATGCGGTTCAGACCATATTCCTCGATAAAGGCACGCACGCGGTCTGCCGTACTCTCATCCGCCTCGCGCTTGACAGTGCGGTCGAGATATTTGGTGTAAGTGGTTTGTTTGAGCACGAAACCGTAGTCGACGTCCAAAATCTCGGAGAGATGCTCGGAGATCAGCTCGGCGAGCTTGATTCCATCGCCCACTTGATCGTGTTCACTCTGTGCCGCCGCGATCGCGGAGGGCGAGAGAAAAATGCGATAGGTGCTAACGTTGGTTGCAAGCAGCACGCCGTTTGCATCGTAAATATTTCCGCGCGAGGCGCTCACGGCAGACTCGGTTGTGATCTGCTTAATCACCTTGTCACGGTAGCGTCCGTACCCCGCCGTTTGCAGAAGAAGGATGCGCAGCGAGAGACCGATAAAAAGCACAAGAGCGATCACAAGAAGTATTTTCGAGCGAAAAATGACCTTCGGATGAATCGTCTCATTTGGATCCTGCATCGGCTTGGGCAGGCGATCTTTCATAGCGGATACCCCTTTTTTTGCGAAACAAAAAACAACCTTTCTCTCATGATAAAGGCGATGGGAACTCCCCTCGCCGTATATTTTATGGACGAAAATCCGAGGTTATGACAGCCTCGGATTTATTTGATACCAATTGCACTTAAAATTGCGGCGAGATTGATCTTTCCCTCGCCCTCGTCCTCATAGACCTCAACCGAGTCCTCGTCCGCAAACGAGAGGTAATAGGTCCTCAGATATTCCTCACTCACCATGCCGTATTCCTCGGTGGCAATGCGATAAATCTCAAGCATATCGTGTTGCACCTCGAAATCAGCCTGCATTTCGTCCACCTCGGCGGCGAGCAGGTTGATCTCCTCGCGGAGCTCAACCAAGCCATTTTCCGCTCTCGTGAGCAGAACCGAGCTTGCAACGATCAGCATCAGCGACATGGCAACCGCCAAAATTGCCGCAAACGCCGAAATCGGAAAACGATGCGTTTCATGCGAGGCATCGGGAGCCGAAAGATCAAACCAAACGGGCAGCCTTTCTGCAAGTCCCTTCCCCGCCCGACGCGACAGCGCGCCGAGTCTTTGCGTGAGCGTCGGCTTTTGAGGCTCGGAGGCTTCTACGACAAGAGAAGCACCAACGTCCTCGTCCACATTCTCCTCGGTTTCCGTGCTATCTGCCGAAAAATCAACTGTTCGGATACGCTCTGCACGCGTGCGGTCAATATACCGAACAAGGTCGGAGGAGGACATGTGCTCCTTCCCCCCGCGATAGCAGGTGCGCAGAGTCTCCTCGGACATCTGCGAGAGACGGTAGGCATTGGGTGCCAGCGCTCGCGTTTCTTCTTCCTTTTCAATCTGCTTTGCCGCCGTATCAAGAACTGCTCTGTGCAGTCCCTTTGCGGCATAGCGAGCGGAAAGCAGAGAGATCTGCGATTGCTCGGATATTTCAAGTGACGTTCTGCTTTCGCAATTCATGCTTTCCGTTTCCTTTCATTTTATTTATATAGAGATTCGTTGCGTCTGCTCAACGCCCTCAAAGCTTTTCCGCCACGCGGAGCTTTGCGCTCCTCGAACGTGGGTTTTCCGCAAGCTCCTCTGCTGAAGGCAGAATCGGCTTGCGACTGACAACCTTGATCTGCGGCTTTTTACCACAGACGCAAACCGGAAAGTCCTTCGGGCAGGTGCAGCCCTCTCCAAGGCTCGCAAAGGTTTGCTTCACAATGCGGTCCTCAAGCGAGTGGAAGGTGATGATGGCAATTCTGCCACCGGGCTTGAGCAGACGTACGGCGGAACGGATTGCCGGGGCAATCACATCCAGCTCGGCATTCACTTCAATGCGCAACGCCTGAAATGAACGCTTTGCCGGATGATGTCCGCCGTCTCTTTTTGCGGCAGGGATCGAGCGTTTGATAATCTCCACCAGTTCCCCTGTGGTTTCGATTGATCTGCGTTCCCTTTCGCGAATAATGTTCGATGCAATTCGGGAGGAAAAGCGCTCCTCACCGTATTCAAAGAGAATCCTACGCAGGGCATCCTCACTGTATTCATTGACAATTTTCCTTGCCGTGAGCGGATTTCGGCGATCCATTCGCATATCAAGCGGTGCATCCGCCTGATAGGAAAAGCCGCGCTCTGCTGTGTCGAGCTGATAGGAGGAGACGCCGAGGTCGAGCAACATTCCGTTGATCCCGTTGATCCCGAGCGTTTCACAAACAGAAGCCACTTCGCAGAAATTGCTGCGAATGACCTGTGCACGGTCGCCGTAGACCGAAAGGCGCTCGGTTGCAACCGCAACTGCCGTTTCATCCTGATCGAGTGCCAAAAGGCGCCCTCCCTCACCGAGATGTGAGGCGATCACCGAGCTATGCCCCGCACCACCTGCGGTGCCGTCCACGTAGATTCCGTCGGGCTGAATGGCAAGTGCCTCGATGCATTCGTCGAGCAAAACCGAGCGATGAGAAAATTCAACCGTTTCTGCCATCTGCCGTTCTCCCTTTCGTTTCGTTTTTCATTCGTTATCGGGACGCTCACGCGCTCCCGATCATCAGAGCCCGAGAGCCTCGAGCTCGGCAAGGATCGCGGAAATATCCTCGCTACCCTTGAGCTTATCGTATTCAACGTCGGACCAGATTTCTGCGTAATCGCAGCATCCGACGAACACCACGTTGCGGTCGATGCCCGCATGATTGATCAGTTCCTGCGGAAGAACGATTCTTCCCTGTGAGTCGGGCGTTACCTGAACGAGCGAGGCATGGAGATAGCGGATCACCTTTTCGGAAAGCCGACGGTTCTGCTCACGCAGAGGCGCCGTGTACTTATCCCAGCCCGCGAGCGAATATGCCTTGAGGCATTTTTCGCGGATATCCTTTGCAATGACGAAGCAACTGCCGAGCTCGTCGCGCAGCTTGGCAGGAACAAAAATTCGATTTTTCGCATCAAGTGTGTGTCTGAACTCACCGCCAAGCATATCGGCATCCTCCATTTCTCTGATTTTTCAGGAAAAAGTTCCCCACTTTGGCTCCACTTTGAAACATCACGCTCCAAAATGCACCACCGCGTAATAATATTATATACTATTTATCAAAAATGCGCAAGAGGTTTTTTCAAATTTTTTTCATTTTTTTCAACTTTTTTTCGCTTTTTTTCGGCGTTTCCGGAAGCGATCCTACAAGCTCCGAAAAAAGAGCTGTAAAGATTGTAAAATATTTACATTTTTGGTATATTCGGACAAATTCGGACGCGAATAAACAAAAAAGTTTTTACACAAGAAGTTCCCAAAAATTCTTGACGCGTATTCTAAAATATGGTATACTGTTAATAGTATGGACTATTTTTATCAGACCGCGAGAAAGAAGGAGAGAAATGGAACAAAATCGTCAAAATTCGGCAGAGCTGGAAGAAGCCCTGCTCCGTCTTCGTCAATCCCTCAAGGATCGTGAAAAGCTGAAAACGGGACGCACGCCCCAGATCTGCTCGGATGAATCCATCCGTGAAATGATCCGCCTGATGCCGCGCAAGCCCTCGGATTTTCTCAGTATTCCGGGTGTTGGGCAGGCTTTTGTTGAGCATTACGCAAGAGATTTTTTGCTTTTGCTTGCCGAATTCAACGGCTCCGAGGAGGCTCCCGTTTCCAACCGCTCTGTTGAGGAAACGCTGCGCGAGCTCTCTAAAAAGCTGATCAATATCAATCGCAACAACCGCATGCTGTTCCTGCCCCGTCTTTCCCCGAAAAACGCGGTGGATCTTTTCGATGCGTCGGGCAGCTACAATCCGCTTGACATTCTCTTTGGTGAGGGCAGCGATCCGATCACGGTTGCCGACGTAACCTCGCAGGATCTCCCTCGCACCGATCCCACGCGCGAGCGCTACCGCAATCTGGTAAGCCTGATCCGCGAGACCGTGCGTGACATGCGTGACAAGGGTCAGAACGACCTCTACATCGGCTATCCCTTCGTGCAAGGCAACCTGGTCAACGGTGAGTTTGGCGTGCGTGCACCACTCTGCCTCTTCCCCGTAACCCTCGATCGCAGCACCGCGAACGTCACGGTGCAGGCAGACCCCACGCGCGATATTATCTATAACGGTACGCTGATTCTGGCACACGATAAATTCAACAGCATCACCACGCCGCTCCCCGATTGCACGGTGGACGAGCTCGATCCCGAAACCTTCCTGCAAAAGCTGCTCGATTTCTACAAGGATAACGATATCCGCATCGAATACGACAGCGACGAGCTCAAGAAGTTCAAGGAATACCCCGGAGATTCCTTCCCCCACTACGCTCGAGGAACGCTCAAGCTCGTGCACAACATCGTCATCGGTAAATTTCCCGCCTACTCCAACGCGATCCAGCGCGACTTTGACGAAATTCTGGAAAAGGGTTTGGTCAACCGCCTGGTATCCGACCTCGTTTCGGACTACGGCGCAACCGATTTCTATTCAGACAACACCAATGCCGAGCTCGAGATCAATCAGCCCGGCAAGAAGCTCGACATCAGCGAGCACTCGCTGGTCTACATTAACGCCCTCAACAGCGCGCAGGAGGCAGTTCTGCACGCGGCGGAAACGATGAACGAGCTGGTTGTGGAGGGCCCTCCCGGCACAGGTAAATCGCAAACCATCACCAGCCTGATCACGCAGTTCGTCAACGATGGCAAAACCGTTCTCATGGTCTCCGAGAAAAAGACCGCGCTCGACGTCGTTTATTCACGCCTGGGCACGCTCTCTCGCTACGCCATGATGATGGACGATGCGAAGAACAAAAATCTGTTCTATTCGCAGCTGGAGCGTCTGCTTTACAGCACCGATGCAAACGCGCCGATGCAGGCGCCCGATCTCTCGGCACTTTCCACCGAGATCGACACCGACGTGGCAACGCTCGAGATCATTGCCGATAAGCTCTTCACCCCCGGTGCGTTCGGCGTGGAGCCCTACCGACTCTACATGGAAAGCCGCCGCATCAATCTGCATAACCACGAGCAGATCAAAACCTACAAAACCATCCGCGGCATGATGACGCCCGAGCTGCTCGACCTCAAATACGAGGAGGTTGCTGCGATCCACAAGAAATTTGCAAACGGTCAGCTGACCGACAGCCTGGATCACTATCAGCTCACCATTGAGCGCTATCCGTGGTTCCTGCAAATGAAGGACACGCTCTCGCAATACGATCTGATCCTGTTCTCGGATTCGATCGACGAGCTGATCCTCAAGGTGGACGAGTGGCGCAATCTGCCCTTCCTCAAGCGCCAGACCTCCAAGGGTCGCCTCTCCAAGGAAATCCAGCTGGCAACCAAGGATTACTTCAACAAGAACACCGGCGCCTACACCGTTCGTCTGATCATGGAGCAGCCCGAGGCAGTTAAGCAGAGCCTGAAGGAGTTTATCGCGGGATACGCAAACCTCAAGCCCGTGGTAACGAGTCTGACACAAAGCGAAACCATCTATCTCGCTGCCCTGCGCAAGATTCACAAGATCTGCGGCGGCACCGTGATTGAATGGAACAACGAGCTCTACAACACCATTCTCTTTGAGCATATTCAGCGCTTCGAGATGGAAAACCGCACGCTTCTGCCGCAGGTTGCCGCATTTGAGAAGATCATCACCTCAATCGAGCGTGCAATCGGCGAAAAACAGGCACTTGCAAAGCAACGCATCGCAAAGGTGCTTGCAGACGACGTGCAATATATCACCGCATCCAAGCGCAAGGGTGAGATCAACCGCGCAATCGAAAGCCGCAGACGCGCGAGCGTTTCCAAGTTTGTCAGAAAGTTCGATTTCGAGCTGTTCAAGGCAATCAAGGTCTGGCTCATGACCCCCGAGGCGGTGTCCGAGGTGCTTCCGCAGCAGAATGATCTGTTTGATCTCTTGATCTTCGACGAAGCATCCCAGCTTTACGTGGAAAAGAGTATCCCCTCGATCATCCGCGCCAAGAAGGTTGTAATCGCGGGCGACCACAAGCAGCTGCGTCCCTCGAGCCTGGGTGACGGCAGATTTGAAATGTCGGAGGATCTGCTCGACGAGGATGCAGAGATTTCCGCAGCACTCGAGGAGGAGAGCCTGCTCGATCTTGCTCGCTTCCGCTATCCCGACATTCTGCTCAACACGCACTACCGTTCCAAATACGAGGAGCTCATTGATTTCTCGAACTATGCCTTCTACAAGGGCAGACTCTTTGTTGCTCCCAACACCGATACCCCCGAAAAGCCGCCCATTGAGGTGCATCTGGTCGACAACGCCGTTTGGCAGGGTCGCGCAAACCGCCGCGAGGCAGAGCAGATCGTGGCTCTGATCAAGGAGTTCTTCCAAACCAGGCAGAACAACGAAACGATCGGCGTGATTGCCTTCAACGCATCGCAGCGCGATATGATCTACGACGTGATCGACGAGGAATCGCTCAAGGATCATGCGTTCGGTCTGCAGGTCCGCGCCGAAATGGGACGCAAGGACAACGGCGAGGATACGGGTCTGTTTATCAAGAACATCGAAAGCGTGCAGGGTGATGAGCGCGACGTGATCATGTTCTCGATCGGTTACGCAAAGAATACAAACGGCAGACTGATGCACAATTTCGGTTGGCTCAACCAAAAGGGCGGAGAGAACCGCCTCAACGTTGCGATCAGCCGCGCAAAGCAAAAGATCCACATCGTAACCTCCTTCCGCCCCGCCGAGCTGATGCTCGACGATGCGAAGAACGACGGTCCCCGCGTGCTCAAGCGCTACCTCGAATACGCCTTTGCGATCAGCAATGGCGACAAGGAGGAGGCAGAGCGTATTCTGCAATCCTTTGGCGAGACCTTTGGCATTGCACCTGCAGCTTACGAGACAGAATATGCGCAAAAGGTTGCGGATGCTCTGCGCGAAAAGGGCTACGAGATCGACACGCAGGTTGGTATCGGCGGATACCGCATCGACATTGCCGTGAAGAAGAACGGCGAATACGTGCTTGGAATCGAATGCGACGGAAAGCTTTACAGCACCCCCGCATCGGCGCGCGAAAGAGACTACCACCGCCAGAAATATCTGGAATCCCGCGGATGGAGAATCAAGCGCATCTGGAGCATGGATTGGTGGCGTGATCCCACCGCCGAAATCGAGAGAATCTGCACTCTGGTCGACAGCTTATAAAAGTCAATCACCAATAAAATAACAAGGGCGAGCCCAATGCATGGCATTGGACTCGCCCTTGTTGATTGATTCTATTTCAATTGGCGTCATTGCTTTGCGAAAGGAGCAAATCACCGCTCACGGTTTCCACATCAAAGGAGGCTGTTCCCGATCCGCAAACGTAGCGTTCCCCTTGCTTTGTCACCGAAAAATCCGAGATAAATTGCCCACTCTCGGTTTCGTGCAAAAGCGCAAATGAGGAATCGGCAGGGATCAGGAGCTCCACATCGCCACTCACCGATTCAATATCGAGTGCACTCGGACAAAAGGTGGAGCAGAACGTAAGATCACCGCTCACGAGCTCTGCATCTGCGCGCTCCACACGACAATCGGAAACGCTGATATCCCCGCTCGTCGACTCCAGCTCGCAGCGCGTAAAGGCGGCGTTTTGGAGCGTGAGATTTCCCGAAACATTCTCATAAACAAATGCATCCGCCGAAATATCGGTAACCGACACCTGTGAGGACACGGTTTTCACGTCGAGCAGCTCCAGCGATTCGAGCATGTGCTCGGGGATGCGGAGAATCAGGGTCTTGTTGCGGTTCTCATGCCCGAAGCCGAGAAACCAGGAGGATTTGCGGTATTTGATCGAAAGTCTGCCGTTCTCATCCACGCGCCAACGCAACCTTGCCGACTCGGGCAGCTCGGCATCGGCGCTCTCGGTGAGTGAGACGAAGGTGTCGCCGCACGCCACGATCTCGATTTTGCCGTCGACCCAATCGAGGTCGATCGCGGTGATGTCCCCATATGGGATGCTTCCCTCCCCCACCGTGTAGCCCGTTTCGTCATAACGGTAATCCTGCCAGCCGAACACCCGACCGCCGTCAATTCCGAGCAGCGGTGAGATCACGCCCCAGAGCACTGCCGCGATGACCAGGCAACCGATCACGATGAGTACAATTTTGATGATTTTCTTCACTGCCTGCGCCTGTGGTTGCTGCAATATTTGCATGGTGATACCCTTCTTTCGTATAGAGCGGTCAAGAGAGACGTCCGAGCTTGTTTGCCGTAACCAGATTTTCTACGGTATAGAGGATCAGAACGCGGTCGGCGCCGTACTCCCGTGCCAGCTCGGTGACGTTGGTGTAATCGCTTCTCGTTGAGGAAAGATTGAGAAGCACGAGATTAAAATGCTGTGCGAGGAACGGAGCCGCGGCATTTGCAAAGCTATCCTTGAGGATGAGCAGCGTCGGGCGGTCCTCTCCGCCGCGCTTGGTAACCGTTACCACGTCATGCGTTCCATCAAGAAAGATGGAATAATGGTCCTTTTTGGAGAGATAATCGAGGTTGTAAAGACCGCCCGCGAGCTCCTCGCCATCGGCAATCACACAAAAATCCGATTCGTTTCCTGCATACCAAAGCTCCACCGAGTCGGGATGAACGAATTTCATGCCACCTGCCGACCATGCTGTGCCGTAAAAGCTCCGTGAAACGATTTGGCGGTCAAAATGCTCAATCGGCAGTATTTCGTCCTCCATCCCCCAGGAGCGCATCATTTCCACATAGCCGTAATAAGCGCCGAGCGTGGTCCAATGGTGATCGGTTTTGTAGTAGACGTATTCCCCCCGATCGTAGCACGCACGGAGCATCGGAACACTGTCGATCGCCTGCACCGACCGATCCATTCCTCCGTAAATACGTGCAAGGAGTGCGTCGCTCTGCTCGGTTGGATAGGAAAAGGCAGAGGCGGCAACGTCAACGGTGCGCCCCGTGAGAAACACGGTGAGTGGAACGTCGAGACTGTTAGCGGCGCGATTGATGCCCGCGGTTGCCGCGTCAATCAGCAGAGGATCAAAGGCATCGAGCGAGACCGTGATCTCGCGACCGTCTGCCGTTTTGATATCAAAGGTGCGTTTGGCAAGCTGACCGTTCTTTCCGAGCAGAATGCCATTGTTCTCTCCCTTTCCAAGCCCCAGCTCTGCCAGCCCTTTCCAGCCAACCAGATAATCGCGCATGGGAAACTGATCGGCATAGTAATCGTTCATATCATCACCAAGGCTACCATTGCAGAGCGAGTCAAAGGAGAAACGCGGAAGGGTGCGCAGGCTGCGGTTCTCCTGCTCGGAGAAGGCGCGGTCGGGTGTGAGAAGAAAGGCAATTGAGAAGCCGAAGATCAGAGTGAGAAACAAGATGACCGTGACAAGATTTGCTTTTGCTTTCATGGTCTTTCCTTTCATGATAGTTGGTACACGGTGCGATTCCCGTCAGAACTGCGTGTAAGCAAAGGGGCTGAAGGTGGAATCCACCAGATAGGCGGTGCAAAGCAGGAGCGCGGCGGCAGAGAGGATCGGAACAAGAATTGCGGTTCGCTCGCTCTTGGCTCGAAGCCACTCCCACAGCCGCTTCGGGAGCGGTGTTGCGCCTACCGCTGCAAGAAGAATCAGGGGGAGCATGCGCAGAAGCTGATAGGTGACGGTTGCACTCGTAAATCCTGCCGCCCCCACGCCAAAGAGCGCGCAAAAGCACGCCCAGCCTGCACCGAGGTCGGTGTAGGAGAAGATCAAAAAGCCGAGAGTGACGAGCAGCATGGTGTAAAGGTGTTGAAAAATGGCGGGGATACGTGCAAGCAGGCGCAAAAGAAACGCCTTTTCCAAAATCAGGATCACACAAAAATAGACGCCCCAGAGAATGAAATTCCAATTGGCTCCGTGCCAAAATCCCGTGAGGAACCAAACAACGGCAAGGTTGAGATATTGGCGTGCCCGTCCGCGTCTGTTACCGCCGAGCGGAATATAAACGTATTCGCGGAACCACGTGGAGAGCGAGATATGCCAGCGCCGCCAGAATTCGGTGATGCTTTTGGAGATATAGGGATAATTGAAGTTCTCAGCAAAGCGGAAGCCGAACATGCGACCAAGCCCGATCGCCATATCCGAATAGCCCGAAAAATCGTAATAAAGATGCAGGGTGAACAGAATGATGGTGAGCCATGCACCGAGCGTAGTGCCCGAAAACTCTGCCATCCCCTTGTAGTATTCGTAGCCCGCCGCGAGCATGTCTCCCATCAAAATCTTTTTGGCAAGCCCCACGCAGAAACGCGAAACGCCCTCGGCAAAGCCGTCCACACTCTCCCGTCGCTCGCCGAGCTGCGTGTCAATGTCCCGGTAGCGCACGATGGGACCCGCAACGAGCTGTGGAAAGAGCGTGACGTAGGTGCCGAAGGAAACGTAATTTTTTTGCAGGGTGCAATCGCGTCGGTAGAGATCAATGGTGTAGGACATGATCTGAAAGGTATAGAATGAAATGCCGATCGGGAGCGCAAGCCCCTCGATCACGGGCACCGACACGTATGGGATGCGCGAAAGATTTTCAGCAAAGAAATTGTAATATTTGAAAAACAGAAGTGCGGCAAGGTTGACGGAGAGCGAGGCGATCATTGCCCATTTTGCGCGTTTCGGGTCACGCTCGCGGTAGCGCTCGATCAAAAAGCCAAAGAGATAGGCAGAGGTGATCGAGAACACCATCAAAATGATATAGATCGGCTCCTCCCAGCCGTAAAACAGCAGACTCACGGCAAAGAGCACGGGGTTTCGCCAACGCCGCGGCACCGCATAGTAGGTCAGCAGCACCAGGGGCAGATAGGCAAACAAAAAAATCAAAGACGAAAATACCATATCCGATTCCTTTAACTGAAATTCCGCAGAGCACGCGGATCAATCTATCTTATTCTATTATACAGTATCTGCAATTTTTTGTCAAGAATTCCACGCAAACAAAAAAACGTTTTAGAACCCTTTGTCGAATTATGGAATAGTCTGTTAACAGGATTGGAGGGGACGTTGATGAAGACCGACGTAAGACTTGATCAGTTGCGATGCGGAGAGAGCGCCACTGTGCGTGCGCTTGGCTGCTCGGGAGCGATCCGCCGACGCTTGGGCGATATCGGACTCATCCCGGGAGCGAGAGTTCGGTGCATTGGCAGGAGTCCCTTTGGAGACCCCTCGGCATACGAGATCTGCGGTGCGGTGATCGCCATTCGAGCCGCAGATGCGCGTGAAATTCGGATTGATCTGACAGAATGGGAGGCAAATTCCGATGGGCTTGACAAACACATCCACGGGAACGGGCGCGATCAATCGCTCCCTTGACCTGCAACGCAAGGATGAAAAAGGGGCGGTTGTTGCGCTTGCAGGCAACCCGAACGTTGGAAAAAGCACGGTTTTCAACGCACTCACGGGAATGCATCAGCACACAGGAAATTGGCCCGGAAAAACGGTTGCCTGCGCCTGTGGCCGCTGCAAGAGCAAGGTCTCGGAATACCTACTCGTTGATGTTCCGGGGGCGTATTCCCTACTCGCACACTCTGCCGAGGAGGAGGTTGCGCGGAATTTTATCTGCTTCGGTGAGCCCGATGCTACCGTGATCGTTTGCGACGCAACCTGTCTCTCGCGTAATCTCACTCTTGTTTTGCAAATTTTGGAGTGTACGTCACGCGTAATTGTTTGCGTCAATCTCCTCGACGAAGCGGCGCGCAAGGGGATCACGGTTGACCTTGCAGCACTGGAGGAGCGTCTGGGCGTACCGGTGGTTGGCGTGGTTGCGCGAAGAAAAAGAAGTCTTGCATCACTACTCAACCGACTTGATGAAATGACACATCCGGAGCATAACGGTATGTGTCGCAAGCTTCTTTCCTATTGCGATGGCGTGGAGGTGGCAATCGGGCACGTGGAGCACGTTCTTGAAGGGCGCACGCTTGGTCGGCTTGATCCGCGATGGGTGAGCGTGATGCTGCTCGATGGCGACGAGAGCCTGATCACCGATATCAACCGCTATCTCGGGGTCGAGTCTAACGCGGATACCGAGCTGATGCAGGCACTCAACGAGGCGCGCGAAGGACTAAACAAGCTCGGAATGGATCAATCCACTCTCCGCGATGAGCTGGCGAGTGCCGCCGTTCGCGAGGCGGAGGTGATCTGTCGGGACATTGTGCACCGAAAAACAAACGATCCTCACGCATGGGATCGCAGGCTTGATCGCGTTCTCACGGGGCGTAAAACCGCAATTCCGATCATGCTCCTGCTTCTCATGAGCATCTTTTGGCTCACGATCTACGGCGCCAATTACCCTTCACAATGGCTTGCAAGCGGCTTTGCGTGGATCAGCACGGGCGTACGAGCAATCATGCTTGAGCTTGACGCACCACCGTGGCTTTGCGGTCTGCTTGTGGACGGCATTCTCGGCGTGCTCTTTCGTGTGGTTTCGGTGATGCTCCCACCGATGGCGATCTTCTTTCCGCTTTTCACTCTCCTGGAGGACGCGGGGTATCTGCCGCGCGTTGCCTACAATCTCGACCGCCCCTTTGCACGCTGCAATGCCTGCGGCAAGCAATCGCTCTGCATGTGCATGGGCTTTGGATGCAATGCGGCAGGGGGGGTGGGATGTCGCATCATCGATTCACCGCGCGAGCGGCTGCTGGCGATTCTTTCCAACAGCTTTGTGCCATGCAACGGGCGTTTTCCGACGCTCATCGCCATTTTCACCATGTTTTTCGTCGGCTTTTCGGGGAGCCTCGGCGCGTCACTCCTCTCGGCTCTGCTGCTCACGCTGCTCATTCTGCTCGGCGTTGGGATGACCTTTGCCGTGACCAAGCTGCTCTCGGCCACGCTTCTGCGCGGGCTCCCGTCGGCATTCGTGCTGGAGCTGCCGCCCTACCGACGCCCTGAGGTGGGGCGCATTCTCGTGCGCTCAATCTTTGACCGCACGCTATTCGTTCTGGGTCGGTCGGTGGCGGTCGCCGCACCCGCGGGGCTTGTGATCTGGTTGCTTGCAAACCTGAGCGTGGGAGAGGCATCCCTGCTCTCGCAGATCGCGGCGTTTCTGGACCCCGTTGCGGCGTGGTTCGGGCTCGACGGCGTGATCCTGCTTGCCTTTCTCCTCGGGCTCCCTGCCAACGAGATCGTGATCCCGATCGTGATCATGGCATACACGGCAGGCGGTAGCCTTGTGGAGCTTGGTAGTCTCGCGGCAACCAAGGAGCTCCTGCTCGCCAACGGATGGACGCCGCTCACCGCGATCTGCACGCTGGTGTTCATGCTCTTTCATTGGCCCTGCTCCACCACGCTCATCACGGTCTACAAGGAAACCAAGAGTGCAAAATGGACGCTTCTTGCGGCAATTCTGCCAACTGCCGTGGGGCTGCTGCTCTGCGGTCTGATCGCATCGGTGGCGAGGCTGATTGGAATATCATAAAAAAGAATGGGAGACAAACGGTTGCATTTGTCTCCCATCTTGGTATAGAATTATAGGACAAGGCAGTGATTTTGGTGCTTACAGCAACGGCTTGAACAGAAGCAGGAGCAGCACGTTGCCCACAAAAAACGCGACGTTGATCAAAAAGCCCCACAAAAAGGTTTTGAATTTCGGGCGGATCCTGCCCTCCCGAACGAGGATCCGATAGTTGATGCAATAGGCAACGAACGAAATTGCAAGCATAAACATGGAAAAATATCCAACCTCAATGGCACGCAAATATGGTCCATTTCCTGAAATGCGGAACGCGATGGAGAGCAATTGCAGGATTGTACAAACGCTCCCTGAAAGAGTAAAATCCAAATAGACGCTCTTGAGGGTGCGCTTAAAAAAGAGTCGTTTTCGCGGCTGTCTTGATCTTCTGCGCTCGCTCGGTTCCATATCTGCTCTCCTCTCCCGATATTTTTGGTGTGTCGTGCTTTCTAAAAACAGTATATCACATTTCTTTTATCATGTCAATCATCCGGTTTCAAAAAAAGTAGAAAATTCTTTTGTTTTAATTTGATTTTTACACTTTTGAAATTACAAAGCAAAAAGAGCCATCTCGTTTGAGATGACTCTTTTTTATACACAATGCAAAATTGCCTGCCGAGGGTCAGAGCGTTGCCGCCATGACCGCCTTGATGGTGTGCATGCGGTTCTCCGCCTCGTCGAATACGATCGACTGCGACGATTCAAATACCTCGTTGGTGACCTCCATGCAATCAATGCCGAATTTCTCGTAAATCTCCTTGCCGATCTTGGTGTTCAGATCGTGGAAGGCAGGCAGACAGTGCATGAAGCGGCATTGCTCGCCCGCAAGGGTCATGAGCTCGGAGGTAACACGATAAGGCGTGAGTGCCTCGATGCGCTCCTTCCAAACGCTGTCGGGCTCGCCCATCGACACCCAAACGTCGGTGTAGATCACGTTGGCGTTCTGCACGGCTGCCTTGGGGTCCTCGCAAAGCTCGATCACAGCGCCCGTTTCCTTTGCAATCTCGCGGCAGGTGGCAACGAGAGCGTCGTTCGGGAAATATGCGGCAGGTGCGCAGGCAACGAAATGCATGCCCATCTTGGCGCATCCAACCATGAGCGAGTTGCCCATGTTATAGCGTGCGTCGCCCATATAGACCAGCTTTTTGCCCTTAAGTTCGCCGAAATGCTCGCGAATCGTAAGGAAATCGGCAAGAATCTGCGTGGGGTGGAACTCGTTGGTGAGTCCGTTCCAAACCGGAACGCCTGCGTATGCGGCAAGCTCCTCCACGATCTCCTGACCGAAGCCGCGGTACTCAATGCCGTCATACATTCTGCCGAGCACGCGCGCGGTATCGGCAATGCTCTCCTTTTTGCCGATCTGCGAGCCCGTGGGGTCGAGATAGGTGGGATGCATGCCGAGGTCTGCCGCCGCTACCTCAAAGGCACAGCGGGTACGGGTGCTGGTCTTTTCAAAAATGAGCGCAATCGACTTGCCCTCGCAAAGACGGTGCGCAATGCCCGCCTTTTTCTTTTGTTTCAGGTCTGCCGCGAGATCGAGCAATGCGTTGATCTCTGCGGGTGTAAAATCAAGAAGCTTGAGAAAATGCTTTCCCTTCAAATTCATGGTATGTTCTCCTTTTCGGTCTGTTCGGTTCATTCTGCGCTCGCCGCGCACGCACGCTTGATCACCTCAACCGCCTCGGCGAGGAGCTCTGCGGGGATATTCAGGGCGGGCAGGAGACGAACCTTGCTCTTTGCGGTGAGGCAGAGCACGCCTGCCGCCATGCAATCCTTGACCACGTCGGCGGCGGGACGCTCGGTTTCAATGCCGATCATGAGTCCGCATCCGCTCACAGAGCTCACGCCCTTGGCGCCGCGAAGCGCCTCGAACACCATACTTCCCTTTTGTGCAACCTCGTTAAGAAACGCCTCGTCCATACGCTCAATAACGCTGACCGCGCCTGCGCAGGATACGGGGTTGCCGCCAAAGGTGGAGCCGTGGTCGCCAAAGCCGAGCACGCCCTCCGCGCGCTCTCCGAGGATCGCCGCACCGAGCGGAAGCCCCGCACCAAGCCCCTTTGCGGTGGTCACCACGTCGGGGGTAATCCCGTGATGCATATAGGAATAGAGCGCACCCGTGCGTCCGTTTCCGGTTTGCACCTCGTCGATCATGAGCAGGATGTCCTCCTGTTGGCAGATCTCAGCAGCCGCGCGGATAAATTCGGTCTCCACCGCGCAGACACCGCCCTCGCCCTGGATACATTCAAGCAGAATGCCCGCCACCTTGTTTTCCGTAACCGTGCGACGGAGTGCTTCAATATCGTTCGCAGGGGTATGCACAAAGCCCGGGGTAAGCGGCTGGAAAAGCTCGTGATAATGTGCCTGACCCGTTGCCGCGAGGGTGGTCAGGGTTCTGCCGTGAAAGCTGTTCTCTAGCGTGACGATCGTGAAATACTCCGCGCCCTTGTGCTCTGCGGCGTATTTTCTCGCCACCTTGATGGCGCACTCGTTTGCCTCGGCACCCGAGTTGCAGAAAAAGACCTTTTTGAGTCCTGTTCTCTTGCAGAGCAGCTCCGCAAGACGCACGCAGGGCTCGGTGTAATAAAGATTGGACATGTGCTGAACTCTGCCCAGCTGCTCGATCACAGCCTTTTGCCAGACCTCGTCGGCAATGCCGAAGGAGGTGACGCCGATGCCCGAGCCCATGTCGATATAGCGCTTTCCGTTTATGTCAAAGACCTCGGATCCCTTGCCCGAAGCGATCTCAACCGGAAAACGGTTGTAGGTGTTTGCCACGTAGGCTTTATCCAATGCCACTAGCTCGCTCATGTCAGCCCCCCGTTACCATGGTGCCCGCACCCTCGTCGGTGAGCAGCTCCATGAGAATTGAATGCGGCACGCGACCGTCCATGATAATCACGTTTTTCACGCCCTCGTTGATCGCCTCGATGCAGCAATCCACCTTCGGGATCATGCCGCCCGAAATCACGCCTTCGCTCTGCAGCCTTGCCGCCTCGGAGATCGTGACCGAGGGAATGAGCGTTGTGGGATCGTCTTTATCGCGGAGAAGCCCCGCGATGTCGGTCATCATGATCAGTCTCTCGGCGTTGAGCGCACCTGCGATATGTGCCGCCGCAGTGTCGCCGTTGATGTTATAGGTATTGCCCTGCTTATCGCATCCAACCGTGGAAATGACAGGGATATAGCCCTTTTCCAGAAGGTCACACACGGGCGAGATGTGAATTTTTGTGATCTCTCCGACATAGCCGAGCTTTTCATTTTTCATTTTTGCCTCGATCAGGCGACCGTCCATGCCCGAAATGCCCATCGCCTTGCCGCCCTTGGACTCAAGCAGATTGACCAGCGTTTTGTTGACCTTGCCCGCCAGAACCATCTGCACGATATCAACGGTCTCCTTGTCGGTGACGCGCAGTCCATCGACAAACTCGGGCTTTTTGCCGAGCTTTTGCATGATCTCGTTGATCTCGGGACCGCCGCCGTGCACCAGCACGATCTTCACACCGATCAGCCAGAGCAGAACAATGTCCTCCATCACCTGCAGCTTGATCGACTCGTTGATCATGGCATTTCCGCCGTATTTGACCACAACGGTCTTACCCGTGTAGCGCTTGATATACGGCAGAGCCTCGGTGAGCACCTGTGCGCGCTCTGCATTGGAAAAAAAGTTCTCCATTTTGCCGTCCCCTCTCTTACGTGCGGTAATCGCCGTTGATCTTGACGTAATCGTAGGTCAGATCGCATCCCCAAGCGGTTGCCTCTGCCTCGCCTGCGCCGAGCGACACGAGAATCTCGATCTCACGCTCCAGGAGAATTTCCTTTGCAATCTCCTCGGAGAAATCGACACCTGCACCGTTTTTGCAAACGTCAACCGTTCCCTTTGCACTGCGGAACGAAACGTCCACGCGGTCAACGTCAACGTTGGCACCGCTATAACCGATCGCGCAAAGCACGCGTCCCCAGTTTGCATCGGCACCGAACATTGCCGCCTTGAGCAGGCTCGAGCAGATCACACTCTTGGCAACGGTCTTTGCGGTTTCAACCGTATCGGCTCCGCTCACGCGACATTCTAGCAGCTTCGTTGCGCCCTCACCGTCACCCGCGATCATGCGGCACAGATAAACCGTGACGGTGTTGAGCGCCTTCATAAAGGCGTTGAAATCCTCACCCTCCGCGGTGATCTCGGCGTTTCCTGCCATGCCGTTTGCAAGCAGCACGACCATATCGTTGGTGGAGGTGTCACCGTCCACGCTGATCATGTTGAAGGTGTTGGTAATGTCGGTGGAAAGTGCCTTTTGGAGCATAGCGGGAGAAATTGCCGCGTCGGTGGTGAGGAACACGAGCATGGTTGCCATGTTGGGGTGAATCATGCCGCTTCCCTTTGCGATACCGCCCATGCGACAGGTCTTGCCGCCGAGCTCAAACTCGACCGCGATTTCCTTTTTGACGGTGTCGGTGGTCATAATTCCCTCTGCCGCCGCCTCGCCGCCATCCTTGGAAAGCCCTGCCGCGAGAGCGGGGATACCATTTTGGATGGGAGTAATATTGAGCGGCTGACCGATCACGCCGGTGGAGGCAACCACCACGTCGGATGCTGCAATGCCGAGCTCGGTTGCCAACAGATCGCTCATCTGCTCGGCGATCTCGATGCCGTTTGCATTGCAGGTGTTGGCGTTTCCGCTGTTGCAGATCACCGCCTGTGCCATGCCGTTGGACAGGTGATCCTTCGTCACCTTCAGGGGAGCACCCTTGACCAGATTCGTGGTGTAGACTGCCGCCGCGCTCGCGGGCACCTCGCTCAAGATCAGCGAAAGGTCCTTTTTGGTGCGGTTCTTGCGAACGCCGCAATGCACACCGTTTGCCGTAAATCCCGTTGCGGCACAAACGCCGCCCGATATGATTTTCATAGTTTTCATAATCCTCTCTGATTTTTGGGATAGCCCCGATTTATATTACCAGACCGGTGCCCTCGTCGACACCGAGCAGAATGTTCATGTTTTGGATTGCCGCACCCGAGGCCCCCTTGCCGAGATTATCGAAGCGTGCAACGAGCAGGATGCGCTCGTCATTTCCCGTGACGGTAATCTGCATATCGTCGCGCCCCGAAAAGGCGTTTGCCGAAAGAAATCCGCTCTCGTCGGCAGCTTCGGTAAAGCGCACGAGTCCGTTTTGATAGTAAGTGCGGTAGACCTCACTGATCGCGTCCCTGCCGCCCTTGACGTCCGATCCGAAGAGCGGAACGGTGACCTCCATGCCGCTGTAATAGGACGCTACAACAGGACAGAAGATCGGAGCGCTCGAAAGCCCGCAAACGCGGCTCATCTCGGGCAGGTGCTTGTGCGATTGGGTGAGCCCATACATACGGGGGGCGTCGAGGAGCATATCTCTGCCCTCGCCCTCATATTCTGCGATCATTTTTTTACCGCCGCCCGAATAACCCGTGAGTGAATAAGCGGTGAGCGATGCATCGGGAGCCAGCACGCCTGCACGGACAAGGGGCTCAACGAGCGCCACAAAGCCGCTGGCATGGCAACCCGGATTTGCGATCCGCTTGGATGCCGCGATTGCCTCGCGTCTGCCGCAGAGCTCCGGAAAGCCGTATTCCCAGGCAGGGTTCACGCGGTGCGCCGTAGAGGTGTCGATGATCGCGGTGTTGGGATTCTCCACGAGCGAGACCGCCTCGATCGCCGCCACATCGGGTAGGCACAAAAAGGCAACGTCGGCAGAATTGAGCGCCTCGCGGCGAGCCTCGGTATCCTTGCGCAGCTCCTCGGGGAGCAGAATCAGCTCAAGGTCGTGCCTCTCGGACAATCGCTCGCGGATGCGAAGTCCCGTGGTTCCCGCGCTGCCGTCGATAAATACTTTAGCCATTTGCAAGCACCTCCCGTGCATAAGAAATCTGTGCGTCGACCGATGCAGGCGAGGTTCCACCCTCGGAAATGCGCTTGGAAACGCAGACCTCAAGGTCGATATCCTGATAGAGATCGGTGTCGAACAGCTCCGAAAACTGCTTGTAGGTCTCGAGCGAAAGGGTCTCCAGGACCTCACCCTCGGAAATGCAATGCGCCACAATCTGCCCCGAAATTTTATATGCCGAACGGAACGGAAGTCCCTTTTTCACCAGATAATCCGCAAGGTCGGTGGCGTTGATAAAGCCCTTTTGCGCCGCGAGCTTCATATTTGCGGGCAGCGCCTTCATCGTGCCGATCATCGGGATCATCACGTCAAGGCACATCCGAACGGTATCGAGCGCATCGAACACGCTTTCCTTATCCTCCTGCATATCCTTGTTGTAGGCAAGCGGCAGCCCCTTGAGCGTAGTGAGCAGCGCCATCAGATCGCCGTAAACGCGACCCGTTTTTCCGCGGATCAGCTCCGCCATATCGGGGTTCTTCTTTTGCGGCATGATCGACGAGCCCGTGGTGTAGGCGTCCGACAGCTCCACGAATTTGAACTCCCAGCTCGACCAGAGGATCAGCTCCTCGGAAAAACGCGAGAGATGCATCATCAGAATTGAGCAGGCACTCATGAATTCCACGCAGAAATCGCGATCCGAAACGCCGTCAATGCTATTTCGACAGATATCCGAAAAACCGAGCTTCTCCGCCTCCATGCGACGGTCGGTGTCGTAGGTTGTGCCCGCAAGTGCGCAGGAGCCGATCGGCGAGACGTTCATGCGTGCCCTCGCATCGGCAAAGCGATCGAGATCGCGCAGGAGCATCATCACGTATGCCATGAGGTGATGACCGAAGGTGATCGGCTGAGCACGTTGCAGATGCGTGTATCCCGGCATGATCACGTCGCGGTTCTCCTCTGCCTGTAAAAGCAGCGCCTGTGCCAGCGCGCGGACCTTTTCTGTAATCGCATCGGTCTCGTCGCGCAGATACATGCGCATATCGAGCGCCACCTGATCGTTGCGGCTGCGTGCGGTGTGCAGCTTTTTGCCCACCTCGCCGAGCCTTGCGGTGAGCACCTGCTCCACGAACATGTGAATATCCTCACAGCAGAGGTCGATCTCAAGCGCACCGCTCTCGAGATCCGCAAGAATTCCCGAAAGTCCCTCAATCAGTGTATCTGCCTCGGCGGAGGTGATGATCCCCCGCGCTCCGAGCATTGCTGCATGCGCCATGCTGCCCGTGATATCCTGCCGATACATTCTCGAGTCGAATGAAATCGACGAATTGAAATCGTCTGCGATCCGATCGGTCACGCCGTCGGTTCTTCCAGCCCACATTTTTGCCATAGCTGCGTCAAATCCCCTTCTTTTTGAAAACAACGCCGTCCTGCACGTCAAAAAATGGCGTGCAGGACTCGTTTTGATTGCAATTATTTGTTCTTTGCGTCAACGATCGCCTGAACCTTGATCGGCAGACCAAAGAGATTGATAAAGCCCTCGGAATCCTTCTGGTTGTAGTCGCTCTCACCAAAGGTTGCGATCTCCTCGCTATAAAGCGAATAGGGGCTCCAAACACCTGCGTTGATCATGTTACCCTTGTAGAGCTTGAGGCGTACCTTACCCGTAACAGTCTCCTGCGTTTTGTCGACGAACGCAGAGAGAGCCTCGCGCAGAGGGGTGAACCACTGACCGTTGTAGACCAACTCCGCAAAGGTGATCGAGAGCTTCTGCTTCTCGTGCGCGGTCATCTTGTCAAGACAAATGCTCTCGAGCACGCTGTGTGCCTTGTAGAGGATGCTTCCGCCGGGGGTCTCGTAAACGCCGCGACACTTCATGCCGACCAGGCGGTTCTCCACGATGTCGAGCAGACCGATGCCGTTCTTGCCGCCGATCTCGTTGAGCGCGAGGATGATCTCCTTTGCACTCATCTTCTTGCCGTCGAGTGCAACCGGAATTCCCTGCTCGAACTCAAGCTCGATGTAGGTGGGAACGTCGGGTGCCTGAATGGGAGACACGCCCATTTCCAAAAATCCGGGCTTCTCATACTGCGGCTCGTTGCCGGTGTCCTCGAGGTCGAGACCCTCGTGCGACAGATGCCACAGGTTCTTATCCTTGGAATAGTTGGTTTCGCGGTTGATCTTGAGCGGCACGTTGTGTGCCTCTGCATAGTCGATCTCCTCCTCGCGCGACTTAATATCCCACTCACGCCAAGGAGCGATGATGGGCATGTTGGGAGCAAAGCGCTTGATGGTCAGCTCGAAGCGAACCTGATCGTTGCCCTTACCCGTGCAGCCGTGGCAAATAGCGTCGGCGCCCTCCTTGAGCGCGATCTCAACAAGCGCCTTTGCGATGCAGGGACGTGCATGGCTGGTGCCGAGGAGATATTCCTCATAGATCGCACCCGCCTTGACGCAGGGAATGATATACTCGTTGACGTATTCCTCGGTCAGATCGAGCACGTAGAGCTTGGACGCACCCGTTTTGAGCGCCTTCTCCTCAAGTCCCTCCAGCTCGTCTGCCTGACCAACGTTACCCGAAACGGCGATAACCTCGCAATTATTATAGTTTTCTTTCAGCCACGGGATGATGATCGACGTATCCAATCCACCCGAATAAGCCAAAACAACCTTTTTGATGTTTTCCTTTTTCATGACAGGCCTCCGTGAATAAATATTCATTGATTTTGGAAATTATGCAATGATTATACAACATTTCATCAAAAAAGTCAAGTGTTTTCTTGAATATTTTTTCATCCTGAACAGCGTTTTTCGTCTTTTCATACGAATACACAAAGACCCACAAAAACATTCGCCGTAATTGAGCAAAATGACAACAGTAAAACACCCCAAGAATATGGATGCGGCGGCATTTTGGAAATGCACGGAGCGAACCACGTTCTTGGGATGAAGAAAATATACATTTTATTTGTATACCGTGTATAATTATCGGAGTGTGATCGAATAGGAAAATGCCTTTTCCGTGTGCGGCGTCAAGCGGAGCATATCGGGCTTTGTTTCAATTGCTGCAATCTCACCATCATATCCCGCAAAGCCGCTCCAGGGCTCCATGCAGAGAAAGGGCGGCTCGGTTTTGGCGGGCTGCCACAGACCGAAATAGGGAGCGTCATATTGCATACGAACTGCATGCGATGAGCGCGCGGATTTGAGCGTGATGCAGGTGTCGGCGCGATTGAAGAAAACACCCTCATCGTCAAACAGTGCGCGTGTCAGAGGCAGACGAATGCCGTCCTCGAGCATCATGCCGTATTTTCTGCCGGTTGCAAAGGAGCCTGCAAGCTGCATAACGTCCGGTGAGGCAGGGCGGTCGAATTCCAGATACCAATCCGAGAAATCCCCTTCTCCACCGATCGGCACGCAAAATCCGGGGTGTGCACCAATCGCGGCGTACATCACGTCCTCCCCGTTGTTCTGAACGGTATAGGTGGCGTGAAGCGTTCCGTTTTCAAGCCGATATTCGACCAGAAGAGCAAACTCAAAAGGATATTGCGCACGTGTCACCTCATTTGCCGTCAGGGCAAGGCATATCCGATCATCGGCAATCGCACGCACGGCAAAGCTGCTCTGCCGCGCAAAGCCGTGCAGGCCCATCTCGTAGGTCTTGCCTGCATAGGTATATTTTCCCTCCCAAAGCCGACCGCAGATTGGAAACATGATCGGGGCATGCTCCTCCCAATAGCGTGCATCGCCCTGCCAGAGATATTCGATGCCGTCGCGCTTGATTGAGAGCAGCTCGGCGCCGCGACTCGAGACGGTGACGGTGAGCGTGCCGTTTTGCAAAACGTATTCCTGATTCGTGTGTTGCATGTCAAAATCCTCTTTATGTGAAATGTTTGATGGAGCTTTTCAAAAAATATCGCGGAAGATCTCGGACTCGAGATTGCAGACCGCATCGAGCGGAATTCGGTGACCGCCGCTCAAATACAGAATGCGCTCGATCTCGTCGATGCGCTCGAGCGTGCCTCTCACGGTGCGGTATGATCCACCCGTCTTACGTGCGTCCGGCAGAAAATAGGTGACCTCAACCTTTGGCATCCGATCAATCGAGGCGAGCAGAAGCTGCTGCCGTCGGTCAAGCTGCTCACGCTGATCCTCTGTCATTCGGAGCATCTCGTCGGTCAGGCGTGCGGTTTCCTCGATCGCGTCGTCATAGCCCGTGAGTGCGGCAAAGGGGGCAAACTGCGCGGCACGGTCGATGATCGGCATGCGAGGGTGGCGAGACGAGGTGGGGTGCGGTAGGTCGAGCATGTCGGCGTAGTGACCGTCTCCGCCCTGCTGCTTTTCTTGCATTTGATCCCCTCCCCTCATGCCTTGTGACCGCCGATCTGTCGGTTGCGATCCTTGGCGGTTGCACCCTCCTCAAGGTTCATGCCCTTGAGAATGGCATTTTTTCCAAAGCGTTTCTTGATATCAATCATGGTAGCCTGAATTTTCTTCTCGCGGTCGCGCTCGGCGCGCTCCGCCTCGCGTTCACCGCTCTCCAGAACCGAGAAAATATCGAGCTGCTCCGCCTCACGTCGATCCGCCGCCTCGCCTTCGGTGAGCAGGCGCGCGGCGGTGAGATAAATGCGACGAACGGTGAGCTTGGGGTCAATGATGCGATCGTAGAGCGCACCAACCGCCTGCATGATCTCCTTGGTGGAGGAGGTGTAGCCTCCGAGATTGGCGGTTCCGTGCGCGTGCTTCGGGGTGGCTCTGCCATAGCGATCGTGCGTCACCTCTCCGCGATAAGCTTGGCGTGCGGCATCGCCCTTGAGATTTTCAACGTCATAGCCAACCGTGAGCACGATCTGATCGGTGACAAGCCCCTTTTCCACGAGATCAAGCACCGTTTGATCGGTCATCTCCATCACCACGAGGCGCGCACGGTCGGCGGAATAGGGCTCGGTGAGCACCTGCCCCGAGCAAACGCTGCTCGACTCGGGACGGTAAGACTTGATATCGGCAATCGTGCAGGGCTCCCAGCCCCACGCGTGGTCAATGAGCAGCTCGGCGTTAACTCCAAAGAGCTTATAGAGCATTTCCTCATTGTGAAAGGCATCGGGCGAGCCGATCGAGCAGCGTGCCACGTCTCCCATCGTGTAAAGCCCAACCGAGGCAAGTCGGTCGGCAGTTCCCCGCCCCACGCGCCAGAAATCGGTGATCGGTCGATGCGACCAGAGCTGCTCGCGGTAGCTGTGCTCGTCGAGCTCTGCGATGCGTGCACCGTCCTCGTCGGGCGGCATCCGCTTGGCAACGATGTCCATTGCGATCTTGCACAGATAGAGGTTCGTGCCAATCCCCGCCGTGGAGGTGATGCCCGTGGTTTCGAGCACGTCGCGCATAATGGTGCGCGTCAGCTCACGCGCGGTCATGCCGTAGGTTTTGAGATAATTGGTGACGTCGAGGAACACCTCGTCGATCGAATAGACGTGAATATCCTCGGGAGCGATATATTTGAGATAAACGTGGTAGATGCGCGTGCTGTATTCCATATAATACGCCATGCGCGGTGGAGCAACGATATAATCGACCGCCAGGGCAGGATTTTGGCGCAGCTCGTTGATCTGCACCGATGATCCAAGCAGCCTGCCCCCGTTTGCACGGCGGCGCTCGGCGTTGACCTCCTTGATACGCTGCACAACCTCGAACAATCGCGGTCGCCCACCAATCCCAAAGGATTTGAGCGAGGGAGAAACGGCAAGCCCGATCGTTTTTTCGGTGCGACTCGCATCGGCAACGATCAAATTGGTTTTCATCGGATCAAGTCCGCGCTCCTTGCATTCCACCGACGCATAAAAGGACTTGAGGTCGATCGCAACGTAGATTTTTTGCTTCATGCAGTTTCCCCCTTTCTCTTTTGTTCAACCCTATTATAACATGACTTGCGTTTTTTTTCAATAGAAAATATCGCCATCGCCCGCATGTGACAAAAAAATCCGCCCCTGCCGAATGTGGCAGGGACGGACGCTTGATTTTATCTGATTCCGTATTTTTCGATGATGTAGTCCATATCCTTGTCGCCTCTGCCCGACAGACAGATCAGAACAGAACCGTGATCCATCGTTTTTGCGAGCTTGATGCCATAGGCAACCGCGTGCGCACTCTCGATCGCGGGAATGATACCTTCAAGACGCGAAAGCGTGAAAAAAGCGTCGATGGTGTCATCATCGTTGATCACGTCATATTTGACGCGTCCGAGATCATGCAGGAATGCATGCTCGGGGCCAGACGAGGGATAATCCAAGCCGCTTGCAACCGAATAAACGGGAGCGGGGTCTCCGTTTTCGTCCTTGAGCATGATGCTATTGAAGCCGTGCATCACACCCTCGGTGCCATATTGCAGGCTTGCCGCGTGGTCTCCAAGTGCGGTGCCTCTGCCAAGCGGCTCGATGCCGTAAATATCAACGGGATCGTTGAGGAAACCCGCAAAAAAGCCCATCGAGTTCGATCCGCCACCCACGCAGGCAACGATCGAGTCGGGCAGCTCACCCGTCATGCCGAGGAACTGCTCTCTTGCCTCAATTCCGATCACGCTCTGGAAATCGCGCACCATCATCGGGAAGGGGTGCGGTCCCACAACCGAGCCAATGCAATAGATCGCGGTTTCATATTCTCTTGCATAAGCCTCGAATGCCGCGTCGACCGCCTCCTTGAGGGTTGCAAGTCCGTGCGTAACCTCGATGACGTTTGCACCGAGGATCTTCATGCGTGCCACGTTGGGAGCCTGTTTTTTGATGTCGACCGAGCCCATGTAAATGTCGCATTCCAGACCGAAATATGCCGCAGCCGTTGCAAGCGCCACGCCGTGCTGACCTGCGCCCGTTTCGGCAATGACCTTCTTTTTGCCCATATACTTTGCCAGAAGCGCCTCACCCATGCAGTGATTGAGCTTGTGCGCACCCGTGTGGTTCAGATCCTCGCGCTTGACGTAGAGCTGCACGTTGCCAAGCTTGTTCGAGAGGCGCTCAAGATAGGAGATGGGCGTGGGTCTGCCCTGAAACTCCTTGCGAATCTTACGCAGCTCGCCGATAAACTTGGAGGACTTGCAAATGGTGAAATATGCCTCGGTGATCTCCTGCATTGCCTTTTGCAGCTCGGGAGAAATATACGAGCCGCCGTATCTGCCGAAATAACCGTTCTGATCGGGATATCTTTTTAAGTACGTGTCAAAATTGATGCCGTTGAATTCCATAATATTTACCTAAACCTTTCCGAGCGGGCTCTCCCGCTTTATCAAACATTTTTCTTTATCACGTATTGTTATGCGATTTGTCCGTAGCGTCTGCTCTTTGTGCATCGCCATCGTTTTGTTTTTTGCATGATCTACACCTCCAAAGCCTTTGTCGGAGAAAAACAAAACGCCCCCGACAGAAAAGTGATCTGCTCACTCTGTCAAGGACGAACAAAACGAACGTTTTATCCGCGGTGCCACCTTGCTTCATCGCAATCGAAACTGCCATGCACTTTGAGGATACCGACATATCCCGAGCAAATAACGCCTGCTCCTGCGTTGCGAAATACTCGGCGGTCGCCCAACCTTTGCTCCGCACCCTCCGCGGTCCATTTGCCAAGCGGTTTCCAACCCGATTCTCATCCCCTCGGGCTCTCTGTGTGGTCCTGTCCTGACGTTATCTCCGCTTCAACGGTTTTTTATATTATATCACCGCGCATCTGTCTTGTCAATAGCTTTTTTGAGAAAAAAAGAAACATTTTTTGCTTCCTGATGTATTTTCGCAATGGTTAAACAAAACGGAGAGGCGTCCGCTTTGGACGCCTCCTCTTCAAATTGCACTGAAATCAAACCGCTCAAGCAGAGAGTCAGGTGGCAAGCTCTGCGTTGATCTGCTCGGCATAGCGAACTGCCGCCATGGCATCCTTGGCATAGTGGTCGGCACCGATCGCCTCGGCATATTCGGCGGTCAGAACCGCGCCTCCCACCACAATTTTACACCACGGCGCCTCACGGCGAAGTGCCTTTACGGTCTCCTCCATTGCGGGAACGGTGGTGGTCATGAGTGCACTCAAGCCCACAATCGGTGCATGCAGGCGAACGGTCTCGCACACGATCTCCTCGGGGGGGACGTCGCGCCCGAGATCGGTGACAGCAAAGCCATAGTTCTCGAGAATCAGCTTGACAATGTTCTTGCCAATATCGTGGATGTCTCCCTTGACCGTAGCGATCACGAAGCAGCATTTGTCCCCTGCCCTCTCGCCCGACATGCGCGATTTGATGACCTCAAACGCAGCCTTTGCCGCCTCTGCGCTCATCAGAAGCTGTGGCAAATACGTTGTTTTCTGTTCAAAGCCCGTGCCAACCACGTTGAGCGCGGGAATGATCTCCTCCTGCACCACAAGAAGCGGATCAACGCCGCCGTTGAGCATCTCTGCCGTTAGCTCTGCCGCGTGCTCCTTGAGCCCCTTTATCACGGCGTGCTGAAGCGCGGTAGCAGAGGGCTCTTTTTCTGCACTTGGTGTGGCTCTCTCAATTGTTGAGGTTGCCGTTTGCGGTGCGGGAAGCGATTGCGTGAATTCGATATAAGCAGCGCAGTTTTCGTCGATTCCCGCAAGTGCGCAATATGCGCGGTAGGTTTTCATCATTTCGGCAGAATACGGATTCATAATTGCCGCCGAAAGACCTCGACCGAGCGCCATTGCAAAAAAGGTTCCGTTGATCAGATCGCGCATCGGAAGCCCGAAGGAAACGTTGGAAACACCGAGCGAGGTGTGGCATCCGAGCGCTTCTCGAATCAGCTCGATCGCACGCAGGGTTTCGCGAGCGGCGCTCTGATCTGCGCTCACCGTGAGCGCAAGCGGATCAAAGATAATATTCTTTTTGTCGATGCCGTATTTCTCCGCGGCACGAAGGATCGAGCGTGCAATTGCAAGACGCCCCTCTGCGGTTGCGGGAATTCCGCTCTCATCAAGTGTGAGCGCAACGATCAGTCCGCCGTATTTTTTTGCAAGCGGCAGAACGCGCTCCAGGCTCTCGCGCTTTCCGTTGACCGAATTGATCATTGCCTTGCCGTTGTAGCGACGGAGCGCCGCCTCCATGGCAAGAGGGTCGGCAGAGTCGATCTGAAGCGGCAGGTCGACAATCGCCTGCAGCTCGGTGACCGCGTCACAAAGCATTCTCGTCTCGTCAATTTCGGGAAGCCCCACGTTGACGTCGAGAATATGAACGCCTCGCTCCTCCTGGGCAATGCCCTCCTTGAGGATATAGTCGATGTCATGCTCCACAAGCGCCGCCTTCAAGCGCTTTTTTCCGGTTGGATTGATGCGCTCGCCAATCAGGATCGGAGCGTTGCCAAATACAACCGCGTGTGTGTAGGATGAGACAACGGTGACGTCCTTTTTGACGATCGGGACAGGCTCGATCTCCTCGGACGCGCTGACCGTGGCACGGATATAGTCGGGAGTGGTGCCGCAGCAGCCTCCTGCGATCCGCACGCCGCGTCGGATCAGCTCGGACACCTCGTCGGCAAATGCATCGGGCAGAACGTCATAAACCGTTTCACCCTTCACGGCTCTTGGAAGTCCCGCGTTGGGCTTGAGCAGAACAGGCACAGAGGCGTATTGCAGATATTCTTCCACCACGGGAGCAAGTGCCCGCGGTCCAAGCGAGCAATTCACGCCGACCGCGTCGGCGCCCATGCCCTCCAGCATTGCCACCATCGCGGCAGGTGTGGCACCTGTCATCAGCTTGCCGTCCTCGCCGTATGCGTTGGAAACGAACACGGGGAGATCGGAGTTCTCCTTTGCGGCAAGAAGCGCGGCTTTGGTCTCGTAGCTGTCATTCATGGTTTCGATCACAATCAGATCGGCTCCAAAGCGCACGCCGAGACGCACCGTTTTGGCAAAGATCTCCACGGCATCCTCAAAATCGAGGTCTCCGTAGGGCTTAAGCATGCGTCCCGTGGGACCAATATCAAGCGCGACCCATTTGGGTTGCCTGCCAACACTCTCCTCTGCCGCCGCACGTGCGTTTTCGATCGCCGCACGCACAACCGCCTCCAGCTCCTCCTCAGAGAATTTGAGCACGTTTGCACCAAAGGTGTTGGTATTGACAACGTGGCTACCCGCATCAAAATAGGCACGGTGGATTGCCTTGACCGCATCGGGATGAGTGAGGCTCCAGCGTTCGGGAAGCTCTCCCGGTTGGAGTCCCTGCGCCTGCAGAAGCGTTCCCATACCGCCGTCGAGATATAGGATATGGTCGGCTAAAAATTCGGTGATCTTCATGATTTGTTCTCCAATTGGATGGTTTGTAAGAAATTCATTCGGCAGGACGTCGCGCACCCCCGTTGGCAATTCCAACAATCGCCGTGACAGACTTGGTGGGTGTCATCAAAAGGCTCTCCGAGAGGGACAGACCGATTCGGCGCGGGCAGTCAAGCATGGCAAAGATATCGCGCTGAAGCTCGAGCGGCAGGTCGCCGTAGCCCGGGCTGAAGCGTGCACGCGTAGCTTCGCCGCGAGATGCAGCCTCGGCGGCAAGCTCCTCGCAAAAAATGTTGCAAAGCAGCTCGACCGATTCGGTTCCGATTGCCTGACAAAGGAGCGCCTGCGCAGGAGACTCGACCGAATAGCGCGCAATGAGACGGTCGAGTCCTCCCCCCACCGTTGCCGCAAAAAGCACGATGCGATCGCACCCGTCAAGTCGCTTGGCAAGGTCTGCCGACTCGATTTTGGCAAAGTCGAGGTCGAGCATGTTGCCATCACGGTGCAGAGGCAGCTCACAGTAGCAGACCCGATTGACCAACCGCCCCCTCACGTCACGCAGCGTTTTTTCCAGAAGCGCGTCCACGCGCGGATGCCGCTCCCGCATGCCTGCATAACGCAAGATCATGCGCTCGTCGGGGGGGAGCGAGAGGTCATAGGTTCGCGTGATGACCGTTGGTGCCGTCATACGCCGAGAATATCCGACAGATTGCGTTGGATCGCCGCCGCAACGTCGGGCTTGTTCATCGAATACACGTGCACGTTTGTGATTCCGTTGGCATAGAGGTCGATGATCTGATCGGTGGCATAGGCGATGCCCGCCTGCTTCATGGCGGCAGGATTGGTGCCGAATTTGTCAACGAGCGCCTTGAAGCGCTGCGGCATGAAGGAGCCCGAGAGCTTGATCGCGCGCTCCACCTGCTTGCCGTTTGTGATCGGCATCACGCCCGGAATGATCGGAACGGTGATGCCCGCCTCGCGGATCTTATAAAGGAAATTATAGAGCAGATTATTGTCAAAAAACATCTGCGTGGTGAGAAAATCACAGCCTGCATCCACCTTTTCGCGCAGATAGCGGATATCCTCCTTTTGGCACGAGCTCTCGGGATGCACCTCGGGATAGCAAGCTCCTCCGATGCAAAAATCCGCCCCCGATTCGCGCAGCTCTCGCACCAGCTGACAGGCATGTTGATACGCCCATCTGCTGCGGTCAGCCCCCTCAAGCTCGACAGGAATATCGCCGCGCAATGCCATCACGTTCTCGATCCCCGCCGCGCGGATGTCACGAATGCGCTCGGCAACCGTCTCGCGCGTGGAGGAGACGCAGGTGAGGTGTGCCAGGCTCGGCACGCCGTAGCGCTCCTTGATCTCTCTTGCAATGTCGAGCGTATACCGACTTGTGCCGCCACCTGCGCCGTAGGTGACGCTCATAAAGGAGGGGCGCAGCTTGGCGATCTCCTCAGTGGCGTGTCTGACGCTTTCAAAATTGCTCTCGGTTTTGGGCGGAAAGACCTCAAAGGAGAGCGTTATTTTTTCGGATGCAAACAGCTCGGTCAGCTTCATGACAAAAATCCTCTCTTGCAGACGCCCGAAGGATCGCGCACCGACACGGTGACGGAAACACGCTTTTCGGACTTTTTTCGTTTTTATTATAGCACACGCGTCTCCACAAATCAAGTATTTTTCGCAACAATCGCCATGTGGGCGGCAAAAAGACAGATGTATGACAATGAAATGAGCAAAAAAATGAAGAGCCCCGCACAAGGCGAGGCAAAAATCATTCGTTCATCAATCTTTCAATTTCTTTTCTTTTTTGGGTGTACTCGTAAACGGTTCCTCTGAACCATTTATCTTCAGTAAAATCTTCTTCGAAAGCGTCCATCACCTTTTGAGCAATTTTGAATTGAGCATTCGCCTTATGGGTTTCACCGATTTCCTTCAAATACATCCCCACAGCAATCAACATATCGAGCAAGACCTCTGCGGAAATATTCTTTTGCTTTTGTGCAGCCTCATAGCTATCCTCGCCATCCAATAAGGATGCCATAAGCTCAAGCTTTGTGAAATAGATTTCCGGTATCAGCTCAAGAGTTGGTCGGATCAAATCATTTTGCCCATTCTCTTTATAGCAGATTGCCAAAATACGGCAGGCATCGTATTTCACCGAATCATCCTTAGTGGATTCAATAAGCGATTTACAGAGGGTGATCACCTCGTCTGCTCGTGTTTGGTAATCTAATGTATAGAGCAAATTATTCAAAATAATATCGTTTCCCGGAAATCTCTGCAATCCTTCTCGTAAAATTTGTTCCGATTTTTCTTCATCGGTGAAGCGATATTGATATGCCTCATGACAGATTGCCTCAACTTGCTTTTCCATTTCAAACAGATTAAAGTCAAAGAGTTCATCGGTGGAAACACCGAAGAAGGATGCAATAGCAGGGATCATGATCACATCCGGCATTGTGTTGCCGTTTTCCCATTTTGAAACGGCTTGAAAGGATACTCCAAGATAGTTTGCGAAAACCTCTTGGGATATGTTTTTCTGTTTTCTTAAAGACCTGATTTTTTCTCCGAGCTTCATCATTGTTGTTCCTCCAAATCGTGTTGGATCAGCGCTTATCCTGACTCTATTATAGCACATTCCTACCGAAAAACAATAACTCATTTGGAGAGAATTTTTCTAACGTGGGTTGAAAATAAATTGCCCCGCACGAGGCGGGGCAAAAAATGTTTTTTATCGGTACTGATCTAAAATCGTTCTATACGCGGGATTTTTGAGAAGCTCGGCTCGTCTACCGCCTTTAGCGTTAATACGATAATCAAAATTGTACTTAAAAAAGTTGGCACTTATCGCTTCACCGAAACGGTCAAAGGCGCGATTCAACGCTTCGTTTTTCTTTCTGAAGTCCTCTGTCTTTTTTGTCACATACAGGTTTTTATCCATAACGGTGATTACTTGTTTGTCTGTTCCATCGCGGTAACAAAGGTCATTTTCCATTCTTCCAAGGAAGGACCTTGCAAGCATGAGGAAGAATGCTTCTCCCGTTTTCTCAAATGCATTCAGCATCTATTCCCCGTACTGCACCGCACGTTCTGCCTTTTCCTCCATTGAGAGAGAAGGATTGAAAAACAAGGTTCTCCCCAGCTTATCTGCCGCAAAATCGACAAGTTCAAACATATTCTTTTGCACGTGGAAATAATATTCGCTTGTGTCTTTTGCAAACAACTGCTCGGTCTTTTGTCCGCCGGTGGTGTACCAATCGGTAAATTTTGTTTTGTAGATATCCAGTGCCTCGTCCGTCTTCCCCTCCGCATGAAGAATTTTTGCTCGCATATTCCATGCTCCAAGCCGCAAATTTTCTTCGGTACAGCCTTCCAATATTTTTCCGCAGATCGCAAGAAATTCATCCTTGTGCGCAATCAAAACAGAGGGATCATTGTCAGCCAGATCACCGCCGATGTTCCACATATAGTAATGCATGATCCAATAATCATTCGGATAATCGCGGAAAGCCTTGATGATAATTTTTCGCCCTTTTTTGTCATTCCAATGCTGTCTATACAGAGCAATTAGCCCGTCAATTTCGGCTTGAATCTTTTCTTGATTGTAGCCCATAAGCTCGTCGAGCGTTACTCCAAAGAAATATGCCAAAGGTTGAAGGAGTGTAATATCGGGGTAAGTCTCACCTCGCTCCCATTTGCTGACTGCTGCACAGGTGACGTTCATCGCAACCGAAAGCTGCTCCTGTGTAATATTTTTTGATGTGCGCAAACGCTTAATATTTGCACCAATTGTCATTTCCATAATCATACCCCCATTGAAATAAAAGTAAGCCGACGCCTGCTTCCGGTTATATTATAGCATAAAAACAGGTTCAGTAAAGGTATTGTCAGGAAAATCCATATTAACTCATGGTTGAAAAAAGATAGCATTGATATAGAAATATTTACTTCTACTTGCAATATTCTTGTTCTCGCCTGTGAAAGCCAAAGAACGGAGATGACGTTTTTTTCGATTTTCCGATTGCAAATGCGAGCAAAACATGCTATAATAGAGCAAAGGAACAGGATTGGAGGCATCGGTTATGCTCAAGTATGAAAAGCTATCCCCCGAAACGGAGGCGCGCATGCAAAGCGATGCGTTGCATGGCACGCGCCCTGCGATTGCGTTCGATGAGCGAGGCGTGATCCGTCGCGACAACTCCCGCGATCAGGCGAGCGTTTGGCGCACGGCATTTATCCGCGACATTGACAAAATTCTGCATTGCCCCTACTACAACCGATACGCCGATAAAACCCAGGTGTTCTCCTTCTACAAAAACGATGACATCACGCGCCGCGCTCTGCACGTGCAGCTGGTTTCGCGGATCGCACGAACGATCGGAAAAGCGCTCGGGCTCAACCTCGATCTGATCGAGGCGATCGCACTCGGACATGACATCGGACACACGCCATTTGGTCATGCGGGTGAGAAATATCTCGATCAGCTCCTTGCATCGCACACGGGGCGGCATTTTTCGCACAACGTCCACTCGGTGCGCGTGCTTGATCGGATCTATCCCTATAACGTCAGCCTGCAAACGCTCTCCGGTATTGCAAGCCACGACGGCGAGATGGAGCTCGACGAATACCGCCCGCAGCCTCTTGACTCGTTTGAGAAATTTGACGAGCTGATCGAGAGCTGCTACCTCGACAAGGCGAACGTGCGCCGACTCGTCCCCTCCTCTCTTGAGGGCTGCGTGATGCGCATTTCGGATATCATCGCCTACCTCGGCAAGGATCGCCAGGACGCCGAGCGCGCGGGGATCATCTCGGGCAATCCCTTCTCCCCCTGCGAGATCGGGGAACGAAACGCCGAGATCATCAACAACATGATCGTGAACATCATCGAGAACAGCTACGGGCACGATTACATCAAAATGGACGAGGTGCATTTTCGTGCACTGTCGCTTGCAAAAGCAGAAAACTACGAAAAAATCTACCTTGCCCCCGACGTTGCGGCTGAATTTGACGCCACTGTGAAGCCGATGATGACCGAGCTCTACGATCACCTGCTCTCCGATCTGCTCCGAGGGGATCGCACCTCGCCGATCTTCACGCATCACATTGCCTACGTCAACAAGGCGCACTACGATCGTACGCATCCCTACGAGGAAACCGAGCCCAATCAGCTTGTGGTGGACTATATCGCCAGCATGACCGACGACTATTTCATTGATTTGCACAGGCTCCTGTTTCCGCAGAGTCCTCACCGAATCGAATACAAGGGCTATTTCGGCAGCGAGAGCTGAAGCGCTTCCGAGAGCCCCGTACCAACGAGCAACACAAATAAGAGCCCCGCATGCATCGTGCACACGGAGCTCTTGTTTTGCTTTCAGGAGCCATGCTTCCTCTCGAAGCAACCAAAAACGCGCTCCAATCGCGTTATGTTCCTGTTTCTCCATTCCGATCAAGAACGCAGAAGGTCTGCCACGTCGGCAGAGTTCAGAAACGAACGCAAATTCATGCTTTTTTTCTTCCCTTTTTTTGTAATGCGTCAAAAATTTTGTGGTAAACGAGCTGGTTCGGATAATATCGGTAGTCAACGAACACCTCAATGCCGCGCCTTGCAAAATGCTGCAAAATCGCGGCGGCACACGCCGCACTGCGACTCTGCCCGTAGTCACATTGACAAATAATGTCCAGGTGGTCGGCGCGCGCACGGTAGATGAATTCTGCAAGAGCATCTACCTCGGCAAGGTAAGGGTTCTCCGTGCTATATCCGAAATCGGCAAGCAATTCCCTGTCGATATCGGGAATGCCAACGTAAAAGACACGGGCGTCGGTTTTGGAAAAATCCACGCGACGCTCCTCGCAATCCCGCAAGCCGCGCGGCGTGTAAAAGCTGATGACCGCCACACGCGCGTCCAAGCCCTGCCGTTGCATGCGCTCCAGAATGGCATTGCGCGAATAAATCTCAAGCTTCAAATTTCATTCCTCGTTTCAAAAATTCGTTACGGTGAGGGGGTCGCCGACCCGCGGACCCCCTCGGTGCAATGGATCACCCCACCTCAACGGGCGTGAGCGTGCAGCTCTCGCGGATACGCCTCATATCCGAATAAAGAAGTGTCCCCTTCTTCAACAACTCGCTTGCTACGCGGTCAAGGAAGGTGCGGTTCGATGCAATGATCTCCTTCGCCTTAAAGAGATAGCGCTCCAGCTCGGCGAAGATCACCTGCTCACGAGAGGACAGGAGCGTGTCCGAATCCTTATCGTGCAGTGCATTCAGATACGAAAGCCCCAGGCTTCCAACGCTTCCAATGCTCTGGTAGAGGTGCTCACACGCATCATCCAGGTCAGAGCCGGTGCCGCTTGCGATCCGACCGTACTGCATTTCGCTCGCCGCCTTACCTCCCAGCGCAACCAGAATTTCGTAGGCACGGCGCTCGGGCTCAACGCAACGAAGCATGAAGCCGCCCAGCTTGGAGGAGGTTGAAGAAAGAGAAACCATTCCAACGTAGCCCGGGGTAAGCACCTCGGCAATCACCGCGTGCCCTGCCTCGTGATAGGCAATCTCTGCCTTTTTTCCATCGCTGAGATTGACGTGATTGTTGTTCACACCGTAAACGTCGGTGAGGGTTGCCTTGACAAACTGTGCCATTCCGATCGCATCGAGGTTCAGAAAACCCGCCTCGATGGCAGCCTCGTTGATCACACGCTCCAGCGTTGCGCAGGATTTGCCCGAGAGCATCTTTGCAATGTCCTCGTAATTGACGTCCTCCGCCGTTCTGACACCGCTCATATAATGCGTGATGATCTTAACTGCCTCCTCTCCCCGCGGGGATTCTACACGAATCCACTTATCAAAACGACCTGCACGCAAAAGCGAATCGGGAATATTGCGGGTGCTGTTTGCGGTTGCGATGACAAACACGTCCTTTGACGCAACCTTGTCGATGCAACCCTGCACCACGGCAAATTCCTCGCCGTTGTGCTCCTCCATCGAAAATTTATCGAGATCGTCGAGCAGAAGGATCGACGGCGCGTGCTTTGCAGCCTCCTCAAAGGTTGCCTCGATGTATTCGATAAAGGCACTGCGCTCCATGGTGTGTCGGATCACCTTGGCAGGCACGCCAACCTCCTCGATCAATGCCGTTGCCAAAAGCGTTTTTCCAACCCCGGGAGACCCGAGCAGAAGCACGCCCTTGGGCATCTTTGCGCCCAACGCCCGATATTTGGAAAAATTCCTGATCATGTCGGAAACCTGAAAAAGCTCGCGCTTCACGTCCTCGTATCCGATAATCCTGTCAAATGCACTCATTCTTTTTCTCTCCTTTTTCTTTTTTCGTTCGGTGCCGTGGCTTGATTTTATCACCAACGGTGGGTAAAAAAACGGACACACCTCAAACGGGCAGCCTGACGGTTTGCACGCCCTTGTGCCGAAGCTTATCCGTTGGATAGCTCGCACCGACCGATAGAAAAACCTGCCTGCCAAGCGACGCAAGCCGATCCAGCCACGGGGAGATGTCAACCGCCTCGTCGATGCGGTCAAAAAGATCAAACAAAAAGATCGGGCGATCGTCATTTTGTATGCGATCAGCGCAAACGTGGTCGAGAAAATCCGCAAGACATGCAACGTGTAAGTCGCTTTCGCTCAAAAGAGCATCGCTTGTGCGCCCCTTGTGCTCTGCCGACAAGAGATTTTGTCCCCCGACGTTGCGCCGCCGCAACCGACGCTGACACTCGATCGTGTCGGCGATCAAGCTGATCCGATCGAGTCCCTCGGCGCTCACTGTGACATAGAAGCTCTGATCATCGCAAAGCACGCCGTTCCATACGAAGCGCCGTCCGTCGAGCATCAGATCGGCGGAGCAGGAAAAGGTCTGCTTTTTTTCAGGGGCAATCGGATCGCACGATTCCCCCGAGATCAACTCGCGCAAAAGCTGCAGATAGACCGACGAGCCACAAACAGCACAGATCGGCGTATCCTCTGCAAAAACCGTTTCGGGAAACAAATGCGACGTGGTGGAAAAGCGCTGAACTCTCATCATGATTATTCTCCTTCTGAATTAAAATGTAAATAGAAACTAAAAAAAGAACGTTTTTGAGGTCGGGTGATGAAAGTATATCACAATCCGTATACCAAAAATGTCACACATACACCACCTTGAAATGCTTTTAGGAGAATAAAATTGCGAAAGGAATCTGTTTTTCACTTGACATCCGCAAAAAAAGACGCTATAATGAGTTTGTCGCACATTGAGTTGAACTCACGATGACCGAAAAAAGGAGGTAGGACTATGTTTCACGGAAAACGGCTTTCCATTCTCGGAGACAGCATTTCAACTTACACGGGCATATCCAACGATCCAAACGTCAATTCTACGCTCTACGGTCATCCCTGCTTTTACAGAAAGCCCTTTCCGATCGAGCGTACCTATTGGGGGCGCCTGATGGCGTCGCTCGGACTGGTGCTTTGCGTCAACAACTCGTGGTCGGGCGGCAATCTGAGCGGACGGGAGAATTCGAGTGCAGGCGTTAATCGCGCCCACCACCTCTCAACCGACCAAGGCGAGACTCCCGATTTTATCATCGTGTTCATGGGAATCAATGATCTTGGGCGCAATGTGCCCGTTGAGACATTTTCCGCCGATTACGAAAGAGTGCTTGCAATGATTGCCAACCGCTATCCCGACGCATGGGTTTGCTGCGTCACTCTCCCCGATCGCAGCCCTTCGATGAAGAATGCGACCGAGCGCTTCAATCGGGCGATCGGAGATGCCGTTGCAGCTACGGGGGAGCACTTCTTTATTGCCGATCTCTTTCACAGTTGCCTCAACAACGATTGCTACTACGACAACACCGTGGACGGTCTGCACCCGGATGAGGACGGCATGCGGATGATTGCAGAGGTGATCGAGGGGGCATTCAGAAAAAAATTCGCATGAAGCCAAGTCATACAAAAAAATAAAAAAAACGGTTATCCCCTTCCCTGTGCGGAACGGAGCAACCGTTTTCTTTTTTATTTCATGTGACGGCAAAAAACCAACGGGACTTTTTATTTTTTCGACAAAACCTCGTCCAAATAATGACCAAGCGCTGCAACGTTGCCGTCAAAAAGATAGCCCGCGATGCCTGCGCTGCGTGCACCCTCGATATTCTCGGCGCGGTCATCCACAAAAAGCGTTTCCTCCGGAAGAATCCCGCAGTCGGTGCAAAGGTACTCGTAGATACCACGGTTTGGCTTAACCCTGCCGCAGATTGCAGAGAAAACGCAGCGATCGACGAGCGAAAGAATTGGAATCTCGCTTGCATGGTCGGCAAAATAGCGCGATATATTGGAGAGCAAAAACACGGAAACGCCATAACGCTCCTTGATATGCAAAATCAACTCGCGCATTCCTGCAATCTCGGGAATATTGTAAATCCAATTGAAATAGACCTCGCGCGCGGTCTGCCAAAGCCGATCGGGTATCCGCTCGCAAACAGCCTCCATAACCTCCTCGTCGGTGATTGTTCCCGCATCGAGGCGATCCCAATAAAGGCGATCGAACACCACCTGCTCAAGCAGCGCCGCATCGTCGTGGTCTGATACGTAGCGTCCCACCATATATGCAGGCTCAAAGTGCACCAGCACCTGCCCGAAATCAAAAACCACGTTCTTCACAATTTCCACCTCCGATAAGATGCTTTCATACCACGTTCTTTATTATACACGCTTCGCCGACAAAAGTCAACCGAAAAGCCAAAAAAGGGGCTGTTTCAATCTGCAATTGAAACAGCCCCTCGATGGGCTTGAGCGCTTTTGTGAAGCGGTTGGAGACTTCTCCCACCATCCCTCGGCGCCCGAATACATCGCTTTATTCCTTTTCAGCGTTGGCATCCTGCACTGCTTCTACCAGAATGGTGAGCTTCGTTACGCGCTCCTCATCCATCTGTGCAACGATAACGAACAGATTTTCATATTGGAAGCTGTCACCAACGTGCGGATCCGCCTCCAGCATTTCGATCGCCCATCCACCCACGGTGGAATATTCGCAGGTGAAGCCCTCGGGCTTCATGAAATCGACCTCCTCAAAGAAATCGTCGAGGTTCATATCGCCCAACACCTCGTAGGTGTTTTCACCCGTAGCAAGACACTCGGTAATAATCACGTCGGTATCGTCCCAAATGTCGCCAACCAGCTCCTCCAGGATATCCTCCATCGTGACGATCCCCAGCGTTCCGCCGTATTCGTCGATCACGATTGCAAGGTGCATCTTTGCCTCTCTGAGCTTGGCAAGTGCTGCGGGAAGCTTCATCGTTTTATGTAGCTTGCAGGGCTTGAGAAGCATGGAGTGGATGTCCGGGCTTGCATCGTCCAACGTTGCTTTATAATAACGCGTCAGAGAGAGAATTCCAACGATATTGTCGATGCTGTCCTCATAAACGGGAAGACGCGAAAACTGCGTCATATCGCCAAGCAGCGCCATGATCTTCTCGGGCTCATCGTCCAAGTCGATCGCGGTCACGTCGATACGGGGCGTCATGATCTTTTCAATGGTGGTGTCACGGAAATCCAGCGTGGATTGCAACAGTTCACCCTGTCCCTCGTTGATCACGCCCTCCTCCTCAACGGTGTCGATGATCGAAACCAGCTCCTCCTCGGTTACGGTTGGCTCATCGTCCTTTCGGTCACTTCCCCAAATCTTGCGCAGCAAGAACAGAATTGCCATGACAATGAAAACAAAGGGACTCAGGATCATCGTCAGAACTCGGGTGGGGATCGCAATAACACGAACCACCGTGTCGGCGTTTTGCTTGGACAGAATTTTGGGCACGATCTCTCCAAAGATCAGGATTACCACTGTGATCAGGATCGTTGCAATCGTGGAAGCAAGCGCCACGTCATTTTGAAACAAATTCATCACGATCAGGGTCGTGCAGGTGGAAACGGCGATATTAGCAAGGTTGTTGCCGATCAGAATGGCGGAAAGCGACGTTGTGAATTTATCGCAAATCCGATATGCAATTCTCGCCGTGCAGCTTCCCTCCTCGGATGCCTTCCGCAAACGCATCTTGTTTGCGGTGTTGAACGCAATCTCGGAGGCAGAAAAATAGGCAGAAAGACAGATCATAACAAAAATGACCACGTATGCCCACCACATGTTTGAAAAATGCTCCGCGAAGGTCATACCGTCACCTCCTCACCGAGCTCCTCCGCCTTCATGGCGGCAAGATCCTCCTCGTCGAGAATGTGAACGAGCACCTCGGTCAGGCGTCCACCCTCAACGGTTTTTGCAGTATAGCTGACATTCTCATAAAGGAAGGACTCGTTTTCCACCGGCAAATGCCCCAGCGTTTCCAAAATAAAGGAAAGCATCGGCTTCGAGGCAATTTTCTTAGGAGCGCGCCCAAGACTCATGCGCTCGTAGGCGGTTGCCATCAGCATGTGCGTGTTTACCAGATATTTGTTTCCGCCCAGGGTTTGGAAGTTCTGGTCAACCACATCCTCCTCATCGAAGATTTCGCCAACCAGCTCCTCCAGAATATCCTCAAGGGTCACAAGTCCGACAACTTTCTTGTTATCGTCGAGAACCATTGCAACCTGCAGCTTGTGCTGTCTCATATCGGTGAGAAGGTCCTCGATTTTCGCGTTCTTACGCACAAGATACGGAGGCTTCATCACACTTCGCAAACGAAGATTGGGATTGCGCTTATGCTCAATCAGATAGGTGCGCGTGCGCAAAATGCCGACCACGCGTTCGGAATTTTCTGCCTTAACGGGCAGACGTGAGTAGTTCGTATTCCGGATCACCTCCAGAATTTCGGCGGGGGTGGCGTTTACGCGGAGAAAGGCAATATCCTTCTCCATCGTCATAATATCGCCAACGGTTGTTCTCGCAAATTCCAGTGCAGACTTGAGCATGTCTCCCTGCTCCTCGTCCACAATGCCCTCCTCCTCTGCCGTTTCGATAATCTGCGTGAGCTCATCCTCGGTAATCGAGGGCTCAACCTCTTTCTTCTTAAAGATTTTCGATGCAAAATCGGAAATCAGCATAAAGAAGGCAGAAAACGGCTTGAGCAGCTTCATAAGCAATCGAAGGGAGCCTTGAAAGAACAGAGACACCGATTCGCTGCGATCGTTGGCAAAGCTCTTGGGAATCATCTCGCTGAACAGAAAAATGATCACCGTGCTCATCACGGAGCAGATCATGGAAAACGCAAACGAATCCAAAAAAGCTTCGGTTTTACCAAATCTTTCACGAAAAATATCCGTTGCAAGAATGGTAAACACAGCAGCTCCCGCAATTTTGGTTACGTTGTTTCCAAGCAGCAGCGTTGTAAGAGCCTTGTCAAACTTATTGAGAATCAGCATCACGCCTTGTGCTTTTTTGTTCCCGTCATCGGCAAGCGTCTTGATCTTGATCTTGTTGACTGCCGAAAACGAGCTTTCGGTGGCGGCAAAATACGCCCCACCCAAAACACAAATAAAAAAGATGATCCATAAGGGTATACTGTCACTACCCATGAAAAAACCAACTCCTTACCTATTTTTTTACATTACTTATTATTTTATCATTTATTAACGTGTTTGTCAAGCATATATGGAAAAAATGTTGCATTACAGTGTAGTGTTACAATAGGTAATCGTTTCGGATTTCTCAAGTTTGTGGTTACAGAACAAAATTACAACTCGTCCGGAACGATCGCTTCTATCGAACGAAGCGCGTCACAAAGTCCCCGGTAGGTAATATCTAAGGCATCTGCGTTTTCCTTCGCCATAACTGACGCAGCAGCTCCTGCAGCCTGCCCCATAGCCATACAAGCTGCCTCTACACGAAGAGCGCTGTTTGCATAGGTATCAGAAGAAACACATCTTCCGGCACAAAGAACACGGCGGGAGTTTTTCGGAATTAAAGCGCTGTACGGGATCTTTGATACAACGTTTTCCTCGTGGAAGCGTTGCTCTATTCCTCTTTCCACGTGTAGATCAATCGGATAAAAGGCATAACAAACAGAATCAGGGTAGACATATCCGTTTATATATTCATCCGCAGTAATAACGCGCTCCCCCTCGATACGATTAGTCTCTCTCACGCCTGTTTCATTCGCTACAAAATCAACGGTCAAATTTTCAAGGCCATCTATTTTTCTCAAAAAGCTTACTACCTTCATCATCTCAAAACGAGCATTTTTTTCAAGCTGTGTTCGTCCAGCAGAAGTATCAGCATCCACACACGGAACGTGCATATTGATTTTATTCTGCTTCAAATAGCTTATCAGATTATCTGCTGTAATATGGGAAGGCAGAAGCACGGGATCAAAGCTTCTCTTGATATGCTCAAATATTTTTTCACTCGCGACGTATCCCGAAATATGATTTTGCAACGTGGCAGGCTGCTGAACCTTACTTTTAAGTAATTTGAATCCGAGCAGCTGACAAAGCGTAGCGTCTCCCGTTGCATCAACAGCACAAGATGCCTTGATCGAGACCATTCCGTCTTTTGTTGTAACAATCAGGTTCACGCCATTTTTCTTTTCCAACGCGTAAGAGATCATTGCGTTGCAAACAATATGAACGCCCGCCTCCTCGCATATTTGAAACAAAACAGTAGTATAGATAAACGGATTGAGAACTATCTGCTCGTGCCAATGACGCTTCGGACGAAAAGAAATGCTTGGCAAAACAGCGCCGCCAAGCGCAACCGTTCGTTCGATCGCCTCCCAGCAGGGCCCGCACATGATTTGCTTTCCCCA
>CAJKPX010000006.1 GCA_905201895.1 uncultured Eubacteriales bacterium
GGACCTGTCTCACCAACGGGACCTTGCGGGCCTGCGGGACCTGTCTCACCAACGGGACCTTGAGGACCTGCGGGACCTGTCTCACCAATGGGACCTTGCGGTCCTGCGGGACCTACGGGACCTGTCTCACCAACAGGACCTTGTGGGCCTGCGGGACCTGTCTCACCAATGGGTCCTTGCGGACCTGCGGGACCTGTCTCACCAACGGGACCTTGAGGACCTGCTGGACCTGTCTCACCAACGGGACCTTGCGGTCCTGCGGGACCACGGGGACCGCGCGGTCCAACCTCTCCGGCAGGGCCCTGCGGTCCAACAGGCCCCTGCGGTCCGGGCGGGCAGATCACGCAAGATTTCTGTCCTTCATCCTCATCACAGCAGGGACAAGGATTGTTGCAGCTGCCGACATTATTCTGTGTGCAGCCCGTATACCGATTGGAACCATTTCGCATAAAAGAATTTTGTTTGCTCATATTCTTCCTCCTTTATCAAACTTGGTGCGCACCATTACAGTATATGTCGAAATTTGACAAAACGGTTCCCAAAATGACGCAAAAGGAGGGCTGACGGTTTGATTCCGTCAGCCCTCAAAAATTCGTTTGCTCGGTCCATTTTACATAGATGCTTCGCGCTTCAGATCGTAAGCCTCAAATTTGCTTGTTCAAAGCTAATCACATCCACTGTTTCAAAGTGAATGCCTACCGTGCTGCAAATATCAATCAGATCAGGAACGATCTGCTTGTTCTGAAAATTTTCACAAATGTTCAAAATCAGCGTGCCGCCAAAATCAATCGCGGCAACGTTGCATTCACTGAAATCCGGCCAGGAGCGGAAATTGAAGTCAGCAAGTTCGGACATCACTTCATCCGGCAAATCTATTTTGCCAAGATAGGTAAAGACAAAATTGCATTCCGAATGTTTCATCACACCGAAAACAACCTTTGCCAGCGCTTTTTGCAGGAAGCGAGGCTTTATGGAAACAAGAGGTCCTACCGTATCAATGAATTCCGTTGCCGCCTTTACAATGTTTTCCTTCTGCACGGCAAGATCGAGAAGTGAACGGTAAATCGTGCTTACGCGAGCGAAATCCATCGTATCATAACGGTCAATGTATGTAATGTTCTTGGAGATGATGCAGTTGTGCATGGTGTGAAAACCCATTGGGGCGCGGCAGTCAATCACCACACTGCATCTGACATTTTTGTTCTTTGCCTTTGGGTTTATATGTTTGCGCAGTGCCATGGAAACCAAAGGCGACAGCACCGCTGCCGGAGAGGAATTACACTTCTTTGCAACGGAAAGCACCTCGCTCATGGGCGCTTTCAGAATGTGGCAATCCGTTCGATAACCGCGTTTGAGAAATGGAATTGCATTGGCTGCAAATCCCGGCGCCTGTTTCTTTTGAGAAATCCCCTTCTCCGCTTTATTATAGAGGCTTTCAAGGCCCAGCTCCAACGCAGGCTCTACCGGTCGCTCCACACCGAAATAATGACACAGCACCGAGGAAAAGAAGGCAAAAGCGCCTTTGCCGTCACTGATTGCGTGGCACCATTCAAAGGAAATGGTGTATTCATCATAGCACATCTGCCACAAAAAACCGTTTGTGGCATCACCAAAGGCAAGCGGCCTGTTTTCTTCGGCTGCGCGGATCAGCAGAAATTCTTTTTCGTTGGTCTCAAGATAATATTCCTTCTTATACCGCAGGGTACAGGCAAACAGCGGATGCTCACCCAGGGATTGCTTTACTGCTGTATGTAAGCGTTCTGCATTCACCGGCGCCTTCAGCTTGACCTGAAAAAAAGGATTGTTTTCCATTGGTGTTTTGTTGGCAGAAATCGGATACAGATCCATCACGCCCAACTGATGCTTCATGTTTGTCATACTTCTTTCTTTTTTTAGGAGATGCATTTCTCACAGCCCCTTACTTTATTACACATATAATTTGTCAAGGGTGTAATCGTTTTGGAGGATACCCACGTGATAAATACACTAACGACCATATGGATAGCAAAATTGATCGCAATGTTCATAGCATCATACGGCACACCAGCCCTTGAGTCCGTCAATATAGTTTAATCGCTTCATAGAACAACTCCGTTATTGAAGGCTTATTAGCTTTAATCCCGATTGTGGAGTCCGCCGATAGCATCAATTTCACCTTCAAAGGTAGCACCGAAGTTTACCACAGCTCCGCTGCAGAAAATATCATAGTCATTTTTCTCGGAGGAAGCAGAAATTGCCGCCCCCTTATTTGCCTCAATAGCTCCGAAGCACTCAATAGCAGAGGCATTCTTTGAAGAAGCTGTCACAGTTGAACCGATTCCAATTTCCATAAGACCGCTTACACGGATGCACTCGCCCTGATCGGTATTGCTGTCATCAATGGAAACCTCAAGTGTAGTGTCTTTGCCCAAGAACAAATCTCCGCTAACCGTGAGTCCCTTGCAAATTCCGGTAGTATCGGAATACGTAGAAGCTTTGAGAGTAGTTCCCTCCTCGAAGAACGCGTTACCGCGAACGCGTACGGCTGAACTGTACTTTGCTGCCGCCCCGTTATTTACAATGACAGTTGCTTTGCTCACAACCATCAGATCAATTGCGCAAACCATTCCGTTCACCATATTTTCGCAATCGGAAGTTGTGATAGTCAGATCGGTTGCGACGGTAAGATTAGCAGCAGAAAGACCTACCGCCTCATCGCTTGCGTTCGGAAGCTCAATTGTCAGCGAGCCATCTCCTATAATCGCAAGATCCTTGTAGAGGTTGTAGTCGCCTGCGAAAATACCGATAGCGTATTCCTCGTTGGTACAGATCAATTTATTTTCACCGATCAGTTGAATATGTAGATCAATTTCTGAATACACAACCGTACTTTCGTACTCAATGGTAGCATTGTTAAAGGTGAGGATGTTGTTGCTTTCATCATAGTACACCGTGCCGTCACCCAAGATGTCATCGTTATTATCTCTGCAAACGGCTATGCCGGCAACATAAATACCGTACGGGTCTTTTGCAAAATACAGGCAGAAAAAGAAGGCAAAAAATGCGCTAATAATCATAGTAATTGCAAGTAAAACGCTAATGATAATTCTAAAAACTTTTGTTCTCTTTGTCATAATAATCACCTTTCCGATTTCATTCAATACGAATTATTTTTTATTCAATCGTCAAAATGTCTGAGAAGCCGGTCATTTCAAACACTTCCATAACCTCTTCACAAACGTTAATGAGCTTCATTGATCCAATCTTCTGCATCTTTTTCTGCGCGCCGAGAAGGACGGGAAGTCCCGCAATGGAGATGTATTCAAGACACTTTAAGTTGAGTACGAGATTTTTTACGCCTGTAATATCCTCGTTAATGGTTTTGTCCAGCTCGGGTGCGGTAGTTGTATCAAGCCGTCCTACAATGTCAATTGTGGTTGCTTCTGCGGTTCTTTTGATTTCGATAGTCATATCTGTATCAACAAAAACAAGAATTGCTGATACCAAAACCGCAATAAATGACGGTATTCCTGCTAAAAATCGAATCAAGGGCAGGTTTTGTTGCTTTTCATAGCCGAATTTATTACTTATGATTTATTCACCCGTATTTTTTTGATAAATTCCAATTGTCATATTATAATATCATATGTGGCGTTACAAATGTGTTACAAACTCGGCGCAAAAAAAAAAAAAACAATCGGATACGAAAAATAATGAACTGCTAACAACAAAGAAAACAGGTTACGGCTTCATCACCTTGATAAAGCGGAACATTTCGTCAGGACCTTCATCGGGATCACGCTCGTCTGCATCAGGCATATCATGCTCTGGCTGAAAATACTCGCACCAAAATTGGTCGATTTGGAAGCCGCACTTGTTGACATAGAAATGGATATTGCGCTTTTCAAAATAGGGAGTGCAGGTTTCCCATACCTTGGTTTCTGGGTGCAGAGCCTCAACCGCCTGCCACGCGCCGTAGCCAATGCCCTTGGTGTGCTCCTCGGGGGAAACGAACAGAATCTCCAGCTCGTTGTGATGCGTTTCTTTGTTGATCTTCAGAATAACGCCTCCAACCCGTCTGCCATCAACAACGATGCGGTAGGTCTCGCTATCGGGCGAGTCGATACAACGCTCGATGGTTTTGCGAGAGATGATTTCACCGTCAAAATCCATATGGTCGTCACGTTCACCGAACTCCATCATTGCACCATACTTGAACGCCCATTGATTGTCAAGGATAAAATTCTCACGGTCGTCTGCCGTAAGCGGCACAAGAGTAACCTTCGTGTTTTTCATAAAATACCTCCAAAATAAAAATAGAGCTCAGGCTTTGCAAATGCAATAACCCAAGCTCACTTGGACACCTAATCCGGCATTACGGTACTACGGTACGCTGCCTCCGGTGACAAATATTCAACGCTAAGATTATAGCATAAATATGGGTGAATGTCAAGTAAACGATTGAAATATTCATAAAAATATGATATAATATCTCATCAACAAACAATAGATTAACGGAGTTTATTATGGGAGATATTTTAATAAAAATACTTGTGTGCTTCATCGCGGGAGCCGGCGCGGGCATTGGAACGGGATTTGCAGGGATGAGTGCTGCCGCGGTTATAGGCCCTATGCTCATAACATTTTGGGGTGTCCCCGCCTACGAGGCGATTGGCATAGGATTGATCAGCGACGTGCTGGCAAGCCTCGTTAGTGCATATACCTATAAGAAAAGCGGGAACTTGGATGTGAAAAACAGTTTGCCCTTGCTTTTGAGCGTGCTTGTCGTAACGATGATCGGAAGCTTTGTGGCAAGCTTTCTGCCTGAACAAGCCATGAGCGGCACGATGCAGATAGCATTGATTATCATAGGATTACGTTTTCTTCTCAAGCCCGTCAACAAAACGAGAGAGCAATTGGAAAAAAGCTCTCCGAAAAGCAGGCTGATCAAGGCGATTGTCGGCGGTATATTCGTCGGCTTTATCTGCGGCTTTGCAGGAGCTGGCGGCGGGATGATGCTGTTGCTCGTTCTGACTTCTTTCCTCGGTTATCCTATGCACTTGGCGGTCGGCACAAGCGTGTTTATTATGGCGTTCACGGCTCTTACCGGGGGCATCAGCCATTTTATAATCGGAGGAATGCCCGATGCTCTTTGCCTCGTGCTGTGTGCTGTATTTACGTTACTTTGGGCAAGAATTGCATCGAAAATTGCCAACAAGGCTGACGCAAAAACCTTAAACCGCGTGGTCGGTATCGTTATGATCGTAACAAGCGTCGTGATCTTGGCGGTTAATTATCTTTGATGCTGTTTTTACCGAGAATCCATTGATCGTGACATTTGAAAATAAACAAAAAAATCAGTCCTTATCTTACGAAAAGGACTGATTTTTTAGTGCATAAAGCACAAATTTTGGTCGGAGTGACAGGGTAACTCCGCTTCGCTACGTGATTCCCGCGCTCTCCGTCTGACAAGCGAGCTTGCCGATCTCCGAGCGGGGAATGCGAACCTGCATTTTGCTACGCAAAACAGCTTCAAATTGACACATCAAGCAAAAAAGAAAAGATACCGTGAGGTATCTTTTCTTTTTTGGTCGGAGTGACAGGGTTCGAACCTGCGGCATCGACGTCCCAAACGTCGCGCGCTACCAACTGCGCCACACCCCGAAATTTTATGTTGCTCACATATTATAGCAAAGTTTTTCGGAAAAGTCAAGAGGGTACGCCACGATTTTGTCCCCTTTCATTCCAATTTTATTCTCCTTTACCGCAATTATGTTTTGTTTCCGCTCCGTTTCGTTTCAGGGGACTATGTCGGTCTGTCGGATTTGTCGACCTCGCCCGCGCCCCCACTCTCACTTATGTCGCTCCGCCTTCGACCTGTCTTGTTTTTACGAGTTCCCTTTTTTGCGTTTTTTTGAATGAGGGACAGTTTTTATCGCGATTCTGCATATAATAATGTAGAAATCAAGCGCTTTTTGCGATGAAAATCAGGTTTTCTCTGATAAAAAATTCCAAAAGAGTTGACAAAACCGTTATTCTGTGCTATAATGGTTTGTGGATGTTCACTTGTAAACATATATATTCCTAAGGTCCAATCAAGGACCTGCAAGCGCATTCAACCGATAATCTGATAATAAGGAGACGAAAATTCCTTCGATGATTGCCGAAAGATTTTACATTTTCACCCTTTTGATCGACGGCATCCACAAATGCATCCATCGGATCAAGTTCGACTTTGCGCCGCATTTCGGGGTCAAAAGCGTGCATATGTTCTGGATCTACGAGCTCCGAGACCATCCCGACGGTCTCACCTCTGCCGAGCTTGCAGAGCGCAGTCACATCTCCCGCTCGCTGGTCTCGCGCGAAATTGAGAGGCTGCGTGAGAACGGCTATGTGGAAATTCAGGAAACTGCGCGCGGAAAACGAAAAAATTACAACTCCCCTATCAGGCTCACCGAAAAGGGACGCGAGCTTGCCGACAGCATCAGCGCCGAGGCAATGAAAATTCAAGAGCGCGCAGGTGAGGGCATCTCCGAGGAGGAGTTGGTCATATTTTACGCCACACTCTCAAAATTCTATCATAATCTCAGAGGTGTAATCAAGGAATCCGAGGGGGCAAAAAAGCCCGACGGCGACGATGATCCGCTTGACGATCTCTCGAGTTTGGTGCAATCCTTGAACGGAAAAGCAAAAAAGGATTGACAAACTGCACGAAACGGTTTATAATAGTAGTATTGAAAACCACATTTAATCGTATTCTACATTTCGGATAATTCATAAAAACAAAGAAAAGGAGCAATCCAACCGTGAGAAAATATGTGATCTTTACCGACTCCTGTGCCGATCTGACCGCTCAGACGTATGAGGAGCTCGGTGTACGCACGATCCAAATGGAGGTCATCATGGAGGGCGAAGCCCCTGTGAAGAACAACCAGGTTGATATTCAGGAGGTCTACGCGAAGCTGCGTGCAAAGCAGGGGGCTACCACCTCCGCGATCAATCTCGACCGCTTCCTTGCCGAATTCGGCGCTGCTTTGGAGGCGGAGGACGTGGATATTCTCTATCTCGGCTTCTCTTCGGGACTCAGCAGCACCTTTGGCGCGTCGATGCTCGCGCTGCAGGAGCTCTCCGAAAAATACCCCGACCGCAAGCTCTATGCGGTTGACACGCTCTGTGCCTCGATGGGTCAGGGACTCCTGGTCTATCTCGCTGCAAAGCTGCAGCAAACGGGTGCCGACATTGACACCGTAAAATATTTTGTGGAAAACAACAAGCTTAATCTCTGCCACTGGTTCACGGTAGACGATCTGTTCTTCCTCAAGAGAGGCGGTCGCGTGAGTGCAGCATCGGCAGTGGTTGGTTCCCTGCTCCAGATCAAGCCCGTTCTTCACGTGGACAATGAGGGCAAGCTGATCAACGTGCTTAAGGCGCGCGGCAGAAAGGCTGCTATCGAAGCAATGGTTCAGAAAATGAAGGCAACGATGTATCCCGACCGAAACAAAACGGTGTTTATCAGCCACGGCGACTGCATCGACGGCGCAAAATATCTTGCCGACCGCATCACGGCGGAGTTTGGCATCAAGGATATTCAGATCAACTTCATCGGACCTGTGATCGGTTCCCATTCGGGTCCCGGCACCCTCGCATTATTCTTCCTTGGAACAGAGAGGTAATCGGATATGAAAATCGACGGACAAATTCTGTGCGGAATGGTCATTTCCGCCGCAAACGCACTCGACAATAACAAAGAGGTTGTCAACAATATGAACGTATTTCCCGTTCCCGACGGGGACACGGGCATTAACATGACCCTCACCCTCACCTCGGTCCGCGCGCTTGCGGGCACGAGCGGCAGCGTTTCGGAATGTGCCGACAAGGTTGCAAACGCAGCTCTGCGTTCAGCGAGAGGTAACTCGGGCGCGATCCTGTCGCTCTTCTTCCGCGGCTTTGCAAAGGCTTTCAAGGGTCTTGACCGCGCAAGCTGCAAGGACATCGCAGCCGCCCTCAAGAAAGGAACCGAGGAGGCATATAAGGCGGTGATGAAGCCCACAGAAGGCACGATCCTTACCGTGATGCGCGTTTGTGCCGAGGAGGCACAGAAAAAGGTGGGCAAAAAGCCCTACAAGGATGATCCCGCCGAGCTCTTTTCCTTCGTTTACAAGGTTGGTCAGGAAACGCTTGCAAAAACCCCCGAGATGCTCCCTGTTCTCAAGGAGGCAAACGTGGTGGACGCGGGCGGTTACGGCTTCCTGTTCGTGATCGAGGGTATGATGGCAGCGCTGAAGGGCGAGCCCGTTGAGGCGACCGAGAGCAGCGAGGATGCGACTCCCGCAGAGGCATCCTTTGCCGATTTTGACACCGACTCGATCGAGTTTGCATATTGCACCGAGTGCATCGTTGCCAAGAGCCCCGAATTTATGGGCGAGGGCACGGCATCCGAATTCTATGAAATGATCTGCGGCATCGGCGACAGCGCCGTTTTCGTGGATGCAGAAGACCTGATCAAGGTTCATATCCACACCAACCATCCCGGTCTTGTGATTGAAAAGGCACTGGAGTTCGGTGAGATTGAAACCATGAAGGTGGAAAACATGCGCCGTCAGCATTCGACGCTCGTTTCCAAATCGACCGAGAAGAACAAGCCCAACGAATCCCCCATCCAGCCCAAAAAGGACGCGATTGAAAAGGATTTCGGCTTTGTGAGCATCTGCATGGGTAAGGGTATCCGCGATACCTTTGCGGATCTCGGCGTGGATCAGATCGTTTACGGCGGTCAGACCATGAACCCCAGCACACAGGACATTCTCAACGGAATTGAAAAAACCTCCGCCCACACCGTTTACGTCCTGCCCAACAACAAAAACATCTATCTCGTTGCCTGCCAGGCAGCAGAGCTCGTCACCGATAAAAAGGTGATTGTGCTGAACACCAAAAGCGTTCCGCAGGGTGTCTCGGCAATGATCGGCTTCAATCCCGACGCCGACGAGGAAACCAACACCGCATCTATGAACGAGGCGATCGCCAACGTTCGCACCGCGCAGGTAACCTACGCCGTGCGCGACACTTCAATCGAGGGCATTGAGATCAAGAACGGACAAACGCTCGTTCTTGTGGATGGCAAGATCATTCGCGCAGTTGACACGCAGGAGGAATACATCACCGCGATCGCCGAGGCGTTTGCCGATGCATCCTATCTGACCGTGTTCTACGGCGCAAGCATCAGCGACGAGAGAGCCGAAAAGGCGGTTGCTCTCCTCCGCTCCAAGATTGGCGAGGCAGCTGAAATCGTGACGATCAGCGGCGGTCAGCCGATCTACGATTATATCATTTCGGCAGAATAAAATAAGATGCGGACCGCGAGGGTGTGTAAAAGTCCCTTGCGGTCCGTATTTTGGGAAAATGCACGAAAAAAGATGAAAAAAAGAAAAATTTTGGTTAATAAAATTTTGAAAAGCTATTTACAAATCAGAAAAGCTGTGGTATAATATGTATGTATGACGTGAGCCCGGTTGTCGGATACGAGGCCGTTACAGACGGCTGTTCACCCACCGACTGCTGAGCGAAACGCCAAAAACAAAAGAAAGGTGAAAAATACCATGCAGAAAGACGAAAAGCTGACTCTCATTGAGCAGTACGCAACCCACGAGGGAGACACCGGTTCTCCCGAGGTTCAGATCGCACTTCTGACCTCCCGCATCAACAACCTGACCGCGCACCTCAAGTCCAACAAGAAGGACTTCCACAGCCGCCGCGGCCTTCAGAAGATGATCGGTAAGAGAAGAAATCTGCTCAACTACCTCCAGAAGGTGGACATCGAGCGCTACCGTGCGATCGTCAGCAAGCTCGGACTGAGAAAATAAGACTTTCAAGGGAGCCAGAGCAGCGGCAAAAGTCACTGCCCTTGCTCCCTGTCCGTTTTTTCGGTCTGCCACACGCATTCTTACGTTGGATTAGCAGTTAACCGTGTCCCCGAGCGCAATCGGAGCTGCGGTTAAGTGCTAAACCTCCGTAAGATTCCACACGCAGTTGCCGCGCATGGCAACACACAAAAATCAAAACGGAGGAAACTAAAAATGTCCAATCCCATCAGCTCCGCTATGGAGTTCAAAAACTACAAGGTGTTCAAGTATACCTATGCAGGCCGCCCTCTGGTGATCGAAACCGGTAAGATGGCAGGTCTTGCAAACGGCTCGGTGCTCTGCCGCTACGGCGACACCGTTGTGCTCTGCTGCGCAACCGCATCCGAGAAGCCCCGCGACGGCATCGACTTTTTGCCCCTGTCGGTTGACTTCGACGAGCGTATGTACGCTGCAGGCAAAATCCCCGGCGGATATCTCAAGAGAGAGGGTAAGCCCTCGGAGAAGGCAGTTCTCACCTCCCGTGTGATCGACCGCCCCATCCGTCCTCTTTTCCCCAAGGATCTGCGCAACGACGTTGCCCTCACACTCACCGTGATGTCGGTTGACCCCGACTGCTCGCCCGAGATCACCGCAATGATCGGTGCATCCACCGCTCTGGCTATCTCGGACATTCCGTGGAACGGCCCGATCGGCGGCGCGTTCATGGGTCTGGTTGACGGCGAGATCGTTCTCAACCCCACCTTTGAGCAGCAGAAGAAGAGCGACCTGCAGCTCACCGTTGCAGCCTCCACCGAGAAGGTTGTGATGATCGAGGCAGGTGCAAACCAGGTTGACGATGACACCATGTATCGCGCAATCATGCAGGCTCACGAGGAGATCAAGGATCTGCTCGGCTTCATCAACGCCATCATCGACGAGGTTGGTAAGAAGAAGTTTGAGTATCCCTCCTGCGAGCTCGACCACGATATGTTTGACGCCGTATTCGCATTCTGCGAAAAGGACGTGATGGCAGCGCTCGACACCGACGATAAGAACGTGCGCGATGCAAGAATGGTTCCGATCAAGGACGCAATCGTTGAAAAATTCGCTGAGGAATATCCCAACCTGCCCGCAATGATGGACGAGGTGATCTACAAGATTCAGAAGAAGATCGTTCGCCGTTGGCTGCTTGTTGACAAGAAGCGTGTGGATGGCAGACGTATGGATCAGATCAGACCCCTCGGCAGCGAGGTTGGCGTGCTTCCCCGCACCCACGGCTCGGGTCTGTTCACTCGTGGACAGACGCAGGTGCTCACCGTTGCAACCCTTGGCACTCTTTCCGAGGCACAGATGCTCGACGGTATCGACTCCGAGACCTCCAAGAGATATATGCACCACTACAACATGCCCGGCTTCTCCACCGGTGAGGCAAAGCCCGTAAGAAGCCCCGGACGCCGCGAGATCGGTCACGGTGCACTTGCTGAACGCTCGCTCGTTCCCGTTCTTCCCTCCGAGGAGGAATTCCCCTACGCAATCCGTCTGGTTTCTGACGTTGTTTCGTCCAACGGATCGACCTCGCAGGGCTCGGTTTGCGGCTCCACGCTCGCACTCATGGATGCAGGCGTTCCGATCAAGGCTCCCGTTGCAGGCATCTCCTGCGGTCTGATTACCGCCGAGGACGGCTCTTGGGATACCATGCTCGACATTCAGGGCCTTGAGGACTTCTACGGCGACATGGACTTTAAGGTTGCAGGAACTCACGCAGGTATCACCTCGATTCAGATGGACCTCAAGATCGACGGTTTGACCCCCGAGATCATCAAGAAGGCACTTGAGATGACCCATATTGGTCGTGACTATATCATCGACGAGGTAATTCTCAAGGCAATCCCCGCTCCCAGAGCAGAGGTTTCCAGATATGCTCCCAAGATGACCACCATGAAGATCGACCCCGACAAGATCCGCGAGGTAATCGGTAAGGGCGGCGCTGTGATCCAGAAGATCGTTGCCGACACCGGTGCCAAGATCGACATCGAGGACGACGGAACCATCCACATTGCCGCAGTGAACGGCGACCAGGCTGCTGCTGCTAAGGCTTGCATCGACGCAATCGTGTTCGAGCCCGAGGTTGGCGCGATCTACACGGGTACCGTTACGGGCATCAAGGAATTCGGATGCTTCGTTGAATATGCTCCCGGCAAGGAGGGCATGGTTCACATCTCCAAGATCGCTCCTCGCAGAATCGACAAGGTTGAGGACGTGCTCAAGATTGGCGACGTTGTAAAGGTGAAGTATATCGGTCTGGATAAGAAGGGTCGCATGGACTTCTCGATCAAGGACGCACTCGAAGGCTAATTCAAAAAGCAACAAAATGGGACGGCGGCAATTGCAACCGTCCCTTTCCAAAAAAAAAGAAAGGAAGCGTGTACGCGCAATGGCAAACCATTCCACCCCATCACGCAGCTTCAACACCCTCAAGCACAGCAATCGCGAGCAGCGCATCAAGCGCGACCGTCAGGGACGCATTGCTCTCTTTGCAATGGCAATCGTTGGAATCGCCATCGTGTTGACGCTCACGATCTTTCTGATCTGCTCCGTTGTTGACTACTACGGAAGCATGACCCCGCCCCCCAACAATGACGGGGGTCAAACGTCGGGCGAGGATAAAACACCAACCGACGAGATTACCTATGCCTCGATCACAAAGGCACAGGAGGATATTCACACAGGTGTGCTCCTGATCGTGAATATGAGTACCGTTTACCACTTCCCCACCGCCACCAATAACCTCGTTGTGATCGACAATGAGCGCGTGAAATACGAGGGGATCTACAACACATACATACCGACGGGCAACGGCTGGAAGCTCGACCGCACGGCGCTGGCTGCCTTTAACCAAATGATGCTCAAATACTATGAGCTGGAGGGAGACGGATCGGTAAAGATCTCGTCGGCATATCGCTCCTATGATGATCAGGCAAACTCCACAACCTCGAGCACCCCTCCCGGCTATTCCGACCACCACACGGGATATTGCCTCTCGCTTCGCACGAACGCGGGCGGTTATCTCGATGTTGACAGCCATTGGATCTATCAGAATTGCTACAAATACGGCTACGTGGTTCGTTATCCCGAAAGCAAGGCGGATATCACGGGCGTGGACGGATACGAATACTGCTTCCGCTACGTTGGCATTCCGCATTCCACCTACATGTACGAGCAGGACCTCTGCCTTGAGGAATACGTTGCGCTCCTTGCCGAGCAATATGCAGGCAATGAGCATCTGCTGATCGAGGGAGCCGACGGAAACAACTATGAGGTCTATTACGTTGCGGCGGCTGACACCGATCTGACCACGGTCAAGGTTCCGCAAAACTATGAATACACAATTTCGGGCGATAACATGAACGGATTTATCATCACGGTAAATCTTGATGCACCGAGAGAATAACCCCGCACACTTTCTGACATACTAATTACAGATAAACGGAGGACATGAACATGGAAGAAAAATTGACCATTGTGAATCCCGACGAGGAGCTCAACAGCGCAACTCCCTGCTGCGAAGGCGAGGAAATTTCGGTTTGCAACTGCGAGGGCGAGGAAACCGTAACGGTTTTCGAGAGCGATGAGGACGTAATCGACTGGGAGGAGGATCCCCGTCCCGAAACCAAAAAGGAGCTGCTCACGCGCAAGTGCCGCGAGGTGAAGGACGCCTGCCAGTCCACCGCAAAGCGCCTGGCAAGAGATTGGCAGGAAACTGCGGGCAATCCCTATATCAAGCAGACCTGCATCACGCAGGTGGACATCTATCGCAGCCCCGATGATGAGGAACCGATTGACACCTTCCGCACCGAGCACGTAAAAAGCTATTCCGCTCGCTCGCTTGCAGTTCTGGGTGCAGCCGCATTCGTAATCGCGGGAACTGTGCCTTTAAGTTCTTGCGATCGGATCTGCACAATAAGTGATTTACCCCGAAAAAAACACAGAAAAGAGAGCACCATGATTGATCTTTTAGAGCTGCACAAGTATTTTATTCTCAACCACCTCAAGGAGGGCGACGTTGCCGTTGATTTTACGATGGGGAACGGCTATGACACCGAATTTCTTTGCCGCACCGTTGGCGAGCGCGGTCACGTTTATGCCTTTGATATTCAGGCACAGGCGGTGGAATCGACTGCAAAGCGCCTGCGCGAGGTTGGTTGTCCTGAAAACTACACGCTGATACATGATTCGCACCATAATGTGAAAAACTACGTTCAAACACCGATTAAGGCGGGAATGTTCAATCTCGGTTGGCTTCCCGGCGGTGATAAGTCGATCACAACCCTGCGTGAGACCACCATGCCCGCAATCGAGGCGGCGATCGACCTGCTCGACCGCGATGCGATTCTGAACGTGGCTGTTTATCCGGGGCATGCCGAGGGCGATGCCGAGGGAAAGATGATCTGCGATTATCTTGCGAGCATCAGCCGTCACAAGGTGTGTGCCACACGCGTGAATATTCTCAATTCACCAACCTCACCCTATTTTATTATTATTGAAACGAAGCCGTGATGAAAAAACAAAGTCTATATGCGATTGTCTGCCTGCTTGCCTGCCTCTGCCTGTTGCAGGGCTGTATCCAACCGATCGACGAGCTACCAAAGGACACCGCAGAGAGTGAATCCAATATGAATGAAAGTGTCCTGCACTATTATCCCGACGCGATATACGTCTATCAATCCGACGTGGACGTTGACCTGCTGCTCACGGGTTTGAGTCCCACCTACCTGCTCCTGGCAAACAAGGTCAGCGTGCTCGGGGAGGATTACGCGCCCGCCTCACTCAAAACGCTTACCTGTCCCACCAGCAATGGAAAAACGGTTCAGCTGGAATCGCGCGCCGCAGACGCCGTTTGCGCCATGATGAAGGAAATGCAGGCATGTGGCGTGACCAACGTTTCGGTCACGAGCGGCTATCGCGATTACGACTACCAGCAAAAACTTTTCAATTTTTACTGTCAGCAGGAAATGCAGGGCTTCAGTGAGGAGGCCAAGAACGTGCTCGGCTCCGATTACCTGCAGACGTATTATTACGATCTGGGGCTTACGGGACTTACGCGCGAGGACGCAAAAAAAGTGGTGCTCTCCTATTCGGCATTGCCCGGAACCAGCGAGCACCAAACGGGTCTTTGCGTGGATTTTATCACGTCAGACATGAACGACGAATTGACCAACGCGTTTGAAAATACCGCTGCTTTTGAGTGGCTTTCCGAGAACGCCTACCAATTCGGCTTTATTCTGCGTTATCCTGAAGATAAAACCGACGTCACGGGCTATTCTTATGAGTCCTGGCACTATCGCTTCGTCGGGCGCGAGGCGGCAACCGACATCCATTTTGGCAGATTGACCCTCGAGGAGTATCTCGTGGCACTCACTGCCGCACAGACTACCGAAAAGTAAAAAATATACAGGAGAACATCATGAAACTGACAGGAAAGAAGATCGCCTTTCTGGGCGACAGCATCACCGAAGGCTCGGGCGTGAAGGATCGCGCCAACAACCGATACGACAACGTGCTGGCTCGCACGGCAGACATGCAGTTGATCCACAGCGACGGCATTGGCGGCACACGTCTGGCATATCAGCGCGTCCCCTCCGAGGAGCCTCGCCGTGATCTCTGCTTTTGCGGCAGAGCATTCAATATTCCGCTGACCGCCGACGTGGTTGTGGTTTACGGCGGCGTCAACGATTATTTCCACGGCGACGCGCCGATTGGTGAGAAAACCGACCTCACCCCTGCCACCTTCTGCGGTGCGGTGCGTTTTCTGATGCGTACGCTCAAGGCACGCTTTGAGGGCAAGACGGTGGTGTTTATGACCCCTGCACGCTGCTTCTACAAGGGAATTTCCGACACCACCCCCTCGGGCCGCCCCATGAAGCTTGCTGATGCTATGCCCGTTCTCGGTTACGTTGATATCATCAAGGAGATCGGAGCAGAGGAGGGCGTTGCGGTGCTCGATCTTTACCGCACGCTCCCGATCGACCCCAACGATCCTGCGCAAAGAGAAAAATACACCGCTGATGGTCTGCACTTTAACGACGACGGACATCACATCCTCGCTGCAACGCTCAAGGCATTTCTCGAAGCGCTCTGATCGAATATACATCAATCAAAAAAACGTCCCACACCATGCGGAGTGGGACGTTTTTTGTATTTTACTTCAGAATTTTCTTCACGATGCAATCCACACTCCACGGCGTCCTTGGAATTGTACCACGGCTCCTCGGCATAGCGGTAGTCAAACTTCTTGCAGAACCAGCTCACATCCTTTTGCAGCTCGTCAAAATAAGTCTCCACAACCTTGGCGCACGCCGCGGCGAATTCGGGCTGCTTCTTTTTGCCAAGCCTGCGCTGACCGTACCACAATAGCTTGCGGTAATGCGGCAGACAGAAATAGGGCTGTGATTTGAGCTTGGGTGCAAAGTCCTCGTCGGTTTGCCAGAGATACACGGCGGTGTCAACCATATGCTCAAAATTGTTGGAGATGCGATCGCAAACGTAACAGGTCTCCTCCAAGGCGCCGATGCGCTTGATCGGCTTGTTGCCCTGCCCACCGCCAATTCCGCCGTCACGAATCTCGCGGTGCAGCTCGTCGAGATGACTCTCAAGCGTGAGCGCCATGCCAAGGCGATTCTTGCGAACGAACATCATATCGTAGTGCGTGCGACAAAAGCCCGCCTTGTTGGTTTTGATACGGATATCGGGCTCCATCATCGACGCACCGAGAATCAGATCGAGCTCGTCCTCCTCCAGCTTGCGGTAAAGTGCACAAAGCGCACATCCGCAGGCAGGGTCTGCCGCCGATGCCTCAAACGCCTCGTTGACCGGAATGGTAAAATTCATATCCATAAGAAAAAACCTCATTTATCCATTGCAATTTTAATAAAAATCATGTATAATTAGTATACCATAAATCACACAACCTTTCAATAGCTATTTTATGAATTTCCAAGAAAAAGGAGAAAATATGCACTATACGCACGCGTTTTTTGATCTGGACGGCACCCTGATCGACTCCTCGCCGGGAATCACGCACTCGGTGCAATATGCCCTTTCGCACTGCGGGATCACACCGCCGCCCGAGGAGGAGCTGACCTGCTTCATCGGTCCGCCACTGCTCGATTCCTTTTGTAAATATTTTGGCATGTCCCGTGAGGAGGGACTCCGCGCCGTGGAGCTTTACCGCGAAAATTATCGCGCAGGAGGCATGCTGGAATGTCGCGCCTACGATGGCATTCCCCATCTTTTGGAAACACTGACCGAAAACGGGATCGTCCCCGTTCTTGCTACCTGCAAGCCAACCTGCTTTGCCGAGCAGATCCTGGCTCATCTCAATCTTCGACGCTATTTCGCCTTTGTTTCTGGTCCCGAGCTGGACGGAACGCGCGGAGAAAAGCATGAGGTGATCGCACACGCGATCGAGCAGCTCAGGCTTGATGGGAATGCCTCGATCCTGATGATCGGTGATCGCGACAACGACGTGCTGGGAGCAGCCGTTCACGGCATCGGCTGCGCGGGCGTGCTTTGGGGCTTCGGCTCACGCGAGGAACTGCTGGGAGCGGGTGCTGCATTTCTTTCCGACTCTCCCGCAGAGCTTGCACGCCTGATGTTAGATAACACATCCGATTAACCCGAAAATATTTTCTTTTTCAGTGCGCAAAAAAAGAAAAAACTCTTGACGAATCGCGTAAAATATTCTATAATATAAGATGATACAAAAGTCCCATTCAAGAAAGGATGTAACACATTATGTACCGTATCGGAATTGACCTTGGCGGCACCAATATTGCTGCCGGAATTGTGAATGAAAAGTTTGAGATCGTGGCACAAGACAGCACCCCCACCCTTCCCTCGCGTCCCAGCGTGGCGATTGTGGACGATATTGCCATGCTCTGCAAGAAGCTTTGCGAGCGCATGGGCTTGACGGTGGACGATATCGACTCGCTCGGCATCGCATCGCCCGGTATTGTGGATGACGATATCGGTCACGTGGTTTACACCAACAATATCAATCTCAAGAACTTCCCCATCCTTCCCCTGCTCCGTGAGCGCTTCCCCGTGAAGGAAATGCACATTGAGAACGACGCAAACGCCGCTGCATGGGGCGAGGCAATCGCAGGCGCTGCAAAGGGCAGCAAGTCCTCTGTCATGATCACGCTCGGAACCGGCGTTGGCGGCGGTATTATTACCGACGGTAAGGTGTTCAAGGGCTTCAACTCTGCGGCAGGTGAGCTTGGACACGTAGTGATTCAGGTTGACGGCAGACAGTGCTCCTGCGGCAGAAAGGGCTGCTGGGAGACCTATTCCTCTGCAACGGGTCTGATTAAAACCACCAAAGAAAAGATCGAGGAGTGCGAGGCACAGGGTCGCAAGACTGTGATGACCGATCTGGTTGCACAAAAGGGCAAGATCAACGGTCGCACGGCGTTTGACGGCATGCGTATGGGTGATGCCGCCGCAAAAGAGGTGGTGGACGAATACGTGAAGTATCTTGCAAGCGGACTCGCAAGCATGATCAACATTTTCCAGCCCGAGGTCATCTCGCTCGGCGGCGGTATTTCCAACGAGGGTCAGGCACTGATTGATCTGGTTGAGCCTTTGGTTCGCTCACAGCAGTACGGCACCAATCAGGTTCCGCTGACCGATATTCGTACCGCACAGCTCCGCAATGACGCCGGCATCATTGGTGCCGCAGTGCTGGGCATGTAATATTTAACCTACATACACACAAAGCAGGTCTGTTTCAATCCAAAACGGTTGAGGCAGGCCTGCCCCTTTTGATACAACGCAGAAAAGAAAAAGGAACCCGAAAAGGCTGCTTCTCATAAGGAAGTTTGATTTCTCCTTGTAGGGACCGGCGTCCTCGACGGTCCGAGACAAATTTTGCTATGCAGGAAACAAATAATTAACCCCAACAGATTTTACAAATCTGATGGGGTTTTATCATATTCCGTAACGTATTGCCTTCCATTCGTTCCAAAAGGCAATATAACCGCTTCGATCAAATTCATCTTTGGGTAATTTTTTATCTGCAGCGGCATTATAAAATGCTTCTACTTGGTCTGCAAATGCAAAGACGGTTGTTTTATATTCATCAAATAATATTTCCGTTCTTTCTCCTGCTTCTGTAACTAAAACAACATTGCCGTTTTCGTGCAAAACCGACCAATCAACTCCGTTAGGGCAACCGCAAATATCAACTTTTGAAAGTTCTTCATTTGCTATCATAAAAAAGCCACAGCAAGGAAGCATTTGATTACTCTCATATATTTTATGATCTTCCTTCAAGGATTTCAGCAAATACAATGCGGTGGAACTGACTGTTGCGTCATCATATTCCAAAACTTCATGTCCTATGATCGCTTTTGCATTTCCGTGAAGACACAGATCCTCGATGGGATCTACCCCTTCCATCCAATGAAGATTGGATACACTGATAGAAAACATATGTAACCTCCGTTATCGCCAGTTTCGCCTTTGTATTACAAAGGCATAGGGCAAAGCCCATACCCCTCCTACAATACCGAATATATTATATCATAGATTAGCAGAGAAAGCAAGAGTTATATTCCGACTCCGTCGGAGTGATATTATACGGCTCCGCCGTGTAGTGATATTGTTCGGCTTCGCCTCACAGTGATATTTTATTCGCCCCTTTAACTTGCGAAGCAAATATCACTCGGCGCAAGCCGAATACCACTGCGTAAGCAAAAATTTCGCCTTTGGCGAAATATACTCGCCCAAGGCGAATAAAACTGCCCAACTTCCTTATGAGAAGTTGGGCAAATCGAGTTCCTTTTTTTATTACTGAGAGTCAGAATCAGAACGGGCCGATCCAGGCACCCTCCTCGGTGTCTGCAGCATCGTAATCGTAGGTAGCCTCCTCGGTAGTTGCCTCCTCTGTGGTTGCCTCCTCAGTGGTGGCTTCCTCGGTGGTTGCACCCTCGGTGGTCACTTCCGCGGTGGTGTCGTTGCCATCCTTATTAGGATCGCTATTGTCAACACAAGCACAAAGCATGAGCGAAAGAGTCAGAACCAGTGCCAATACAATGAGTAACTTTTTCATAATCATGATTTCCTTTCGTTTCTCTATTCTGTTTAGAGCGATCATTCAGCCGCCGGAGTGCCCGCAGCAACGATTGCCTTGAGGTATTCGTTGTTTGCATACGCATCCTGCTCCAGCGCTGCGCTTGCCACACTGTAAACGGAACGCACGTTTTCCTCTGCGTTGTAGGGGAACGCAATCGTGTTCAGCTCGTCGCCGTAATAGTAGGTCAGGATACCGATCACGGCATACTCCTGCGTTACGTCCTCGATATCGTAGTAACAACCGCGGAACACCTTGCGGTTACCGTCCTCGGAATCATTGATGTAGATCTTGTTGAACTCGAGCTTGTTGCGCTCTGCGATCAGGTTGATGTTAAGCTCGCCGTCCTGCATAAATCTGTCGGCATTCTTCTTGGTGATCAGGAAGAGCGAAACGTTGACTTCCTCGCCATATTTGATCAGATCATTGTAGAACGTAGCGTCGATCTCTGCGGAGAAGCTGATGCCCATCGGGTCATCGGTTCGGATGCAGGCACCGGGAATAACCGACAGATCGTTTGAACCGCTGGTGAAGTAGCCAAGCTTGCTCTCGGTCTCCCCTGCTTCAAACACGGGCATTGCAGCAATCGTTCTGCCGTTGTAGGTCGAATCGGAGGGCAACGCAATGCCCTGCGCAATCACCGTGTTGCTCGCAGACCATGTTGCACCTGCATCGTTGATGGTTGCGGTCTTTCCTGCGCTGGTGAAAATAAAGTAATTCTTCACGGCATCCCGATGCACGCTCGAAATCACCATCTTAGCGGTTGCATCAAAGTTCAGGGTTGTTGGAACGTTGATATTGATCATAGCGCTTGAGCCGCTGTTTGCATTCACGGGGCGATTGTCCAAAACGGTGGTACCCTTTACGTTAAGGGTGGGAATACCTGCAAAGAGATAGAACATCGAAGCGTTGCCGAGATGACCCGTTTGAGTGGAGCCATTGGTAACCGTCGAGTTTTCCACGTTGATGGTTACAACGGTGTCTGCGTTGGTGTAGGTTGCGACCATGGGGTCACTTCCGTTTGCCTTGGTGATTGTCGAATTGACAATCTCAAAGGTTTGGGTCTTATTTCCGCCGTTTCCGGTTCCGCGGTCGTTGTTCTGAATGTTGACAAGCAAACCGGTGGTGAAGTTCCAGGTCACATTCTCAAGACGAACCGTGGTGTCAAACTCGGGGTTGTAGCGGAAGCGGAAGCCGCGCTGCGATTGAATGGTGATGTTTTTGATGGTTGCACCCTTGTAGAAAAGCCAAAGGTAACCGTTGCCTGCGGTGAGCTTGTGGCCTGCACCGTCGATGGTGACGTTGCCGTCAACCGCAATGTTAGAGGAAGACGTGGTGGCATCTGCCAGAAAGGTGATGGTTTCTCCGTCCTTTGCCGCCTTAATCGCTGCGTCAAAGGTTGCATACTCGGTGGCTCCGATCTTGCATACGTTGCCCGCAGCCGTAATGGAAATCATCGACAGAGGAAACGCGGAAAGGATCATCAGAACTGCCAACGCAAGAGAAAGAAGCTTTTTTGTTTTCATGATGCATACTCCTTTTTGCTGTTTTTATTTTGACTGCACGCAGTCTGTTTTTTGTGACCGATGAATTAATTTGCGAGATACGTGGGCACATCCTCATGGCGCACGACCGAAGTGACCGCGTTGTTTTTGAGCGTTAGGATCACCACGTCATCGTTTGCAACGTAGATGTTGTTTTTGCACGCATCGGTGTTAAAGAAATACTTGTTTTGGTTTTCCGCCAGATAATCGTCCCCCAAGGTCTGTTTTCCGTTGAGTGTATGCTGGGAGAGAGGTCCGGTTCCGAGCGGGAAGAGCACGTAGGTGGGCGCAACCATCGGATAGAGCGAGGAGGGCGCGGATTGAATCCCGTGATGCGCAACCTGCAGCACCTCGCATTTGAGATCGCTTGCACTGTAAATAGATGCCATCAGAGTTCCGACGGTGGAGCCGATGTCACCCATATACATGGTTTTGATCCCCTCTGCCTCAACGGTGAACGCGATGCTGGAGGTGTTGAAATAGTCGATCTCATTCTCGGCGTAAAGGTCTGCCGTGTAGAGCATATTGATCTTCGCGTTTCGGATGTAGTAGATCTGTCCGGGGCGCGCGTTGGTAAAGCTTGCATTCGGGAATTTCGAGGTAATTTTCGATTCAATCGCGGTAATACCGTCAAACCATTCGTCGGAGGTGAACTGCGACGAGGTCGGGAAGTTATAAATGAAGCGCTCCACCGTTACCTTGTCGGCGTAGTTGTTTGCAAAGTGCGGGAAGAAACCAACGTGGTCCCCGTGCGTGTGCGTAAAGATCCATGCGGCGATCACAATATTGTTGGGATCGGGCGCCTGCTTCTTCATGACCTCATAGAGTCGGGTTGCGTTGTCGGCAACGTTGTGACCGCCGTCAACCACAAGGAAGCTGCCGTCGGAGAGACGCATCACGTACGCCATACCATTCATAGTGCCCGATTGATAGAGCAGACCGACCTGCGTGACCAACGTATCGCAGACGCCGTCGGTATAGACGTTATCGGATTCGAGTCCTGCAAGCGAGGTGGTGGATTTTTTCTCGATCATCACGCGAAGCTCGGAGCGCGAGGGGAGATAGATCACGGTCAGAACATGCGTGTCGTTTACATAGGTGAGAAAACGGTTTTTCTGATCCTTGAAGCCCGTGCTCTCGTTGGCGGCGTAGAGCGTGTAGCCGGCTGCCGTCACGGTTTGACAGTAGGTTTCAAAATCTGCCTGCTTTGCGCCGTCAAACAGTGCCTGATAAGCTGTTTTGGTGCATTTGTAAAAGCCGTCGGGAGTGATGTTCGGCATCTGCGGAATTTTGCTCAAGAGCTCATTCGTCGACGAAATCACGTGATATTCGGCGGGCATCGTGAGCTCCTTGGCTTCACTGTCATAATTGTTGGTGATGTAGAGCGTCAGCTTCAGAACCGCACTGCTCAAATCATTCTTCAGAGTTGAAACAACGCAGATCTTGTTGCCAACAGTACGAAGCGCTGCCTCGCCATAGCCGAGCATCTTCTTGGCGGTCTCCGTCTCGGGGTAGTCCACGTCGCCGACCAGAATCTCATAGCTTTCGGAATCAGCCTCACTGTCGAAGCCTCTCCAGTCATCCTTGCAGGTTGGCTCCACGCCGGTTGTTCTCTTAATCTGCTTTGCCAGATTCTGCGCATACGACATCGCGTCGAGATCGTCGAGCGGATAAATGATCGTGATCGCCTTGCCGTCCTTGACGATCGGAATCACGTTCTCCCCCACCCCTTCAGTGGTCGCCTCGCCGGAGGTATCGGTGGGCTCTTGATTCGCCGTTGTTTCCCCCGAAGTATCGTTATTATCGGGCAGATTTCCCGTGTTGCACGCGCAAAGCAAGACGAGCGACAGGCAACACAGGAAAATCGCCATCAGTAATTTCTTCATTATCTATTACCATGTTTCCGTTTTGCCACGGAAAGCTCCTTTTTAAGGTTGGATATTACAAGCAGGGGGATGCTACATTCCTGCAACATCCCCTGCCTTGGCAGATAATTGCATCTTCATTATCATTGCCGAGCTCTTGATTATTTTACGTGAGGTCCTTTACCATGAACCAATCGTCAAGATCACGCAGCGCCGCAGTCAGCTTATCTGCATTGGTTTCCCAAGCGCCGTCAACCGTGCCCTCGTTTTTCGCAACGCTTCTCCAGAGCTTGTATTTCGCACCCTCGAGTGCAACGTTGAACTGTTCACCAAAGTCAAAGTCTGAGTTGTCGAGAATGATATCGAATACGCGAGCTGCCTCGCTCGTGCCAAGATATCTTGCCTTCATGATCTTCTCGAAGTAGTAAGGACGAACGTACTCATAGCTGAGCGCATTCATATGCTCCAGCACGGCACTTGCCATATCATGGTCGAGACGCGAGGTGTTCGGAACGCTGACGATCGCATAGGAATCCTGCATGCCCGAACCGTAGTTCTTCTGATTGGTGTCATATTTCGGCAGCGGAAGCAGTCCGTATTTTGCCTTCATATCACGGAACGCCTTGTTCTGTGCCGCATAGCGGTAAATAACGTCGATATCAAAGATCGCCTTGCTGTTTGCGAACATCTGATACTGCTGCGCGGAGGTGGTATCGGCACCGGGAGTCTTTGCAATCAGCCATACGCCTCCCTGGTTATACAGGTTGATCACCTTGGACATACCGTCCTCAAGGAGCGCGTTGCCGTCAACGTTCCAGGAGTGCGTTCCGTCGTCGTTCTCAACGGTGAGCTCGAGGTTGAACGCATAAAGGAATCCGTCGTATGCCTCGCAGTTCGCGTTGGAAAGCAGACCGTAAACGTCGTTTGCATCCTTGGAGTCGGAGCCGTCCTTGTCGTCCCAGATCGAGGCGTATTGGAACAGCACGTCATAGGTCCATCCGCCATCCAGCACCAGCTCGTACAGATCGATGTTATCCTCTCCCGTTACGTACTGATCATACAGATCGAAGTTTACGTAGGTTGCCATCATACGGTTGTATGCGCAAAGGTTGGAGTCACCGATGATGTAATAGAGATGACCCATACCCTGCGTGTTTTCGATAAAGTTCTCGTTCCACCAGGGCTTGGTGAGGTCAAGATACGGCATTGCTTCGGAATCCATGAGGTCAACGAGATAGTTGCGGATCATGGGGGCAACGCTATAAGCAGCATAATTGTGGATCATGCTATAGCTTCCGCCAGCCTTCCAGTCCTGCTCGATCTGCTTGTTCAACTCACTATCGGCGCTCGCACCGTCAAAGCGATCGTACAGGAACTCAATGCCGAGCTCCTCCTCGATCTGCGCGTTACGCTCAACCAGAACGAGCTCAAGAGCATCCGCAGGCTTATCGTAGTCACCAAGGTCTACCTTTGCGTAGTCGTTCTTCCATGCGGCAACGCGGAATTCCTTATTGAAATCGAGCGTGTTGATCGGAAGATCATACTCCACGAGCGGTCTGCCCCATTCGTCGGTGGGAACCTCGGTGGTCACTTCCTCTGTTGTTTCGTCGGGATCGGTGGAATCACCGGTGTCTTCCTCGCTGCCCGTGGTCGACGTATCATCGTCGGGATTCGGACCCGGGGTGGCGGGATTGCAAGCTGCACACGCAAGCACAAGCATGCATGCGAGCAGGAATGCTAAAATCTTTTTCATAGCATTTCTCCTTTCTTTTTTTCGGGGAACTCCCCAGCGGTCTAATTCTAACAAAAAACGGGTGCACAAACAAGGTATGTTTCTGCCGTTTTGCCTTCAAAACCAAGTTGATTTTTGCCAAATTGGAGAACTGTTTGTTCTCGCCATCAAGCGAATGAGCATTGTGTACAATTTCTGAAAAACACACTTGTGAAGATTGCACGAAGCGCATTTGTCTGACCAAATCAAACACAACGGGTGGTGCTGCACAGGATGCAACACCACCCTGCCTCCTATGGAGGGGCTATTGTGTTTTCATCAAAGTCCGCTTACGTCTGCGGAGTTATAGTTGTCGATACCCAATCCAACGCTGCCGTCGCCCGTGGAGCAGGTGATCACGTCTTCTTTGTCGATCAAAAGCAGATCGACCTCGGGGGTCTGATACAGTTTCATAATCGAAATCTCCTTTCGTTTTTAGCTTGCAAGATACGCGCTGACCGTGGGTCGCTCGGAAGGCTTACAAGCGGGGGTCACGTTGCCGTTCGACAACGTAAGGATCGTAATCTTGTTTTGCGCAATATAGATGTTGTTTACATCGAGATTGGCTTCGGTTTGCGCCATTCCGTTGAAGAAATAAGCGTTATGACTTGCCGTGAGATATTCCTGATATTTCTCGGTAGAGGTCGCGGAGCCATCACCCATCGGCCAGAGCGCATAGTCGGCGTCGATCTTGGGATAGAGCGTGGAGGGCGAGGAGCCGATTCCGTGATGCGCAACCTGGATAACGTCGCATTTGAAAACGCTGTCATCGTAGCGCTCGGTGAGAACCGACGCCACGTTTTCACCCGCATCGCCAAGATACATGGTTTTCACACCCTCCAGCTCAACGGTGAACACCATGCTGGTATCGTTGTAGTATCTGACGAACTCCGATTCATTGCGATCGTATGCCGCCTCAATGGTGTAGAGAATCTTGATGGTTGCATTGCGGATTTCAAATTCCTGACCCGTGTGTGCGTTGATTCTCGGCACCTTGGGGAAATACTGCGCAATCGCGTTGTTAACGCTCTCGATCATTCCCTTCTCACCGTCCCAATTGGAATAGCCCGAATTGATCAGATGAAGAATGTCGGTGCTCACATGAGAAATGAGTGCCTCGTTGGGGAAATTGTAGATAAAGCGCTGAATCGTGACCCGATTGCCGTAGTTCCTTGCAAAGGATGCAAAGAAGCCTGCATGGTCGGCATGCGAGTGGGTGAATATCCAAGCCGCGATCGTGGGCTTGCTCTTACCAACCTCTGCCGCCTGCTTGGAAAGCACCTCGTAGAGCTGCGTTGCCGCTGCGGCATTGTGTCCGCCGTCGATCACAATGAAGCTGCCGTCTGCAAGGCGGATCACGTGAGCCATTCCGTTTCCGGGATCAGCGTCATTTGAGTCACCCAAACCGATCTCGGTGATCGTGGTGGTGCAGCCTGCAAGAGTCTTGTAATCGTTGGAGGGGATCAGATAGGTGTTTGCGCGTGCCTCCCACATCACACGGAGCTCCTTCGTTGCGGTGCTGTAATCAAGCGTCAGCACGTCGAAATCCGAGCAGTAGGTGTAGGAATAATTCTTTTTGGTGGTGCTTGTAACCGAATTGTTGGCGTGAAGCTTCAGGAGCGGTTGCTCGTTGAGCGTTTCAATATACGCCAGGAATTCGGCTTCGGTGATTCCTGTATGGACCACCTCGCTACAGGTGGTTCCGCATGAGATCTCGCTGGATGCGGTTGCTGCGGAGCCTGCCGCGAGCGCGATGGTCCTTACGAGTTTCCCGAGGCAGCCTCGATGATGGCGTTCAGACCGTCGGTGTACTGGGTAAAGCGACCGCTGTCAAGTGCCTTTTGAGCAACCTCTGCAACGCTGCGAGCATTTGCTGCATCGTCAAACTCTGCCCAGAAGGTTGCGGTGGTACCATCGGTGTAGGTGATGGTCACGTAGGAGGTAACCGCATAGTCGGTGTTGTAATCGGGAATGTTCGTCAGCGCCACGCCGAAGGTGGTGTCATCGAGCCACTTTACAGCGGGAGCGTCTACGTAATACTCAGCGTCAAGAGCCTTGAAATCGCCGTTTGCGTTTTCGAGGTAAGAGGTCTTGGTAACGCGAGAGGTGTAGGTTGCGGATGCGCCAAGGAGTGCCTTGAATTCTGCATCAACCTCTGCCACGAAGCGGATGGATGCCTTCTCGGAGTTGTCGGCAGGGAGCTTGATGGAAGCACCGGTGCCGTTGGTGAGACCGAGCTCAACGAGATTTGCCTTGGTGTAGGTGCCTGCAGTGCCGATTGCAGAGGGTCTTGCGATCGCACCCTCGTTGGAGGTGATCGCAACGTAGCCTGCAACGTTGGGCATGATAACCTTGGGTGCATACTCGTTTACGATCCACTCTGCGCCGTTGTCGGTGTAGTCGTTCCAATGCTGTGCGAAATCGCCTTCGTTATAAATGAGGTACATGTGCGTGATCGTGCCGTAATTCTTTTCGGTCTTAGAACCGAACTCAACGGTTGCGGCATCGTCAAGCGTAACGTTGGTTTCAGCCGCCTGGGAGCTGATCATTGCTCTGTGCGCGCCCGAGGTTGCGGCGATCGGGTTGAGAACGAGCTTTGCGCTCGCGTTGAGGTTGACGTTCATCACTGCGCATCCAACCGCATCCGCACGGATGATGGAGGACATTGCAAGGTTGTTTACTGCTCCGCCGAGCTGCGAGATGGTGGAGGTAGCAACGTTTACGGTCAGCTCTGCGTTGCCGTCAAACTCGCCGTAAGCGTGTGCCCAGATTACGGGAACGTTGTTCTTTGCTGTAAGAGTAGAGTTGTTGCTAATATTGATAATTACAGATCTGTTGTCATTACTCTCGCTATTGGGGTAGGTTACGATCATGGGCTGATTGTTAGTCAGCTGGGTCAGGTTGCAGTTTACGATGTTGAGCACGTGCTCACCGTAGTAGTCACCCGACATATTGAGCATTGCGTCCTTGTTGATCGTTGCGGTCACGTTGTTCAGAGTGAGGTGATGCGTGCCAACGGTTGCATCGTTGGTAGTGTCATCGGTCATAACGCTCTTTGCAAGTCTGCCCGAGGTGATCTTAATGTTCTTGATCGTGAGATCCTTGTTGGTAACGTTGAAGATGTACTTGTTCTCCGCGAGGTTGTGATATGCAAAGTTCGCGCCGTTGATCGTCACGTTGTTTGCGGGGCTCTTATTAGCCAGCGACTCTGCAACGTTTGTAAGAAGCTTAATGGTCTGTCCTTCGGTTGCGGCGTCGATTGCTGCTGCGAGCGTGTCATACTCGTCATTGCCGATTGCTGCAACTTTGGTCTCCTCATCAACCTTGACGAAGCTGGTGGAGGGATAGATGTGGGTGCTAAAGAGCTTCAGATTTCTAGAGGAAAACGTGGTAACATAGTTACAATCTGCGCCCTTTACCGCATACTTACCCGTGTCGGGTAAAGATACGGTGATGTCAGCCACATAGGTTGCAACGTCGTTGGGCGTGTCGGTCTTGTTTGTTTTGTCATTGTGCTCAAGAATCCAATCCGTGATCGTCCACGTGCACCCATTGTCGGTAACGGTTGCTTTGTTGTTATCAGAGAAGTAAAGCATGTTCAAGGTTCCGGGGGCAATCTCCTGCTCGGGCTTGTAAGCACCGTATACAATCTCAGAGCCCGAATTCAGGGTGACGGTTGTGGCGGCAGTCTTGCCACCGCCGATCACCGCACGGTTTCCATGGGTCGAGCTGCTATTGGTCTTGCCGGGGTTGAAATAAATCTTTCCGCCGTCGTTCACATTCAGTTTGATGGAGGTACCGTTGTTGAATTTGAACATTGCAGCGTCAGCGACACCGCTGGAGGAAGGGCTACTGTGAGAGAAAACCGAGTTGGTAAGGTTGATCTCAATATCTCCCTCTGTAGCATTACTGTATGTAGCCATGAGAGGCTCTCCACTATTGGAGGTGCAGTATTTCATGATTTCGGAACCGTTGATGACGTTCATGCGCATATCAACGCCGTCGATGGCGTCACCTGGATTTACAGCAGTGGAGGTGTCACCGCCGATGTTGCAGAACAGATTAGCCTTAACAGTCCACGAAACATTATCCAAAGTAAGCACACTTGTTTTGCTATCGTTTGCATCAAACCATCTGAAACCGCCCTTGTCGGTGGTAACAGTCAGATTCTTGATGGTCACGGAGCCGGTAATTGCCCACATGTAGGTGCTAGTGGAGTGGGAAATCGAGTGGTTGTCACCGTCAATGGTAATGCCATCCTTGACAGGAACCACATTTGCCGTGTAGCCGGTGATGTCGGTCAGCAGCTTAACGGTTTGACCTGCCGTTGCAGCAGCCAGCGCCTCGTCAAGCGTTGCATATTCCTGGACGACGCTGGTGCCATCCGTGTCGATAACCGCTGCAACCTCATCTTCTGCAAATACATTAACGAGTGCAACGGTTGCCGTTGTAAGAACCATCACAACGGACATGAGGATGAGAAGTAACTTTTTCAGTTTCATTGTTCGTGTCTCCTTATCAGTTTTGTGTTCTGCCCTTCTCGCGGAAGGACATTTTTTTCGGGATGCCCGCGCGGGCATCGGGATTTTTTTGCGCAAGAATTCGGTTCGAAAAAACGGCATCCTCGCGACCGCATCAAGGGTGGCTTTCCTGCCTCGCGGTCCCGATCACGTCTCTTGACCTCTGCTTTCTCCAAAAGTCAAAGCGATCCTCCGCGCTTTTCCGCATCATTCGCACGCATTGTGACACCTGCGGTTCCCCTCCTTTTTTGTTAAAACCGCCAATTTGAATTTTCACGAGTATGGTCTCATCGTAATTATAACACACCCCCCACGCGATCAAAAACATATAATTCTGCCATCATCCATCGCTTTTCAACCACATTTTTGCCAACATCGACAAAATGGCAAAAATCTATTGACTTTTTGGCAAATTTCATGGTATTGTTATATAAGGAATTTTGATTTCGGCTTCTCTTTTTGAGAAAACTTGTAATATTCTTTGTATGTATTGTTGAATAATATCCTGCGATATAGCGCATGCTTTGTGGGATATTGTATTATTTTCCAAAAGCCCATCTCAAACGATTCATCGCACGGAACAACCAAAAGGAGGAACAAAAAAATGGGAAAACTGATCCAATATTGCACCGAGCAATCCAAGAAGGACGGCGACTTTTTGCACGGCAGCTGGCCCGCGGCGGGAATGGGCTATCTCATTCAAACCGAGAACCGCCATTTCATCGCCATCGACGGAGGTCAGGACAAAGCTGACGCCGAGGGCTTGATCGCAATGATGGAGGAGATCGCAGGCGAGCGTCCCGTGGTGGACCTTTGGATGGTCTCACATCCGCACGGCGACCACATCTGGGCGCTGCGTGAAATTGCAAACGATCCTACCCTGCTCTCACGAATTGAAATCAAGGCGCTCTGCTACAGCATTCCTCCGCTTGAACTGACCCCCTGGGATCAGGGCAGCCCCAAAACCATGCTGGAGATCACCGAAAAGCTCGGTGTTCCCGTCATTACACCGCATGCAGACGACGAACTCGAATTTGACGGCACGAGGATTAAATTTTTCTTCACGTGGGAAAACTTTGAGGACGTGACAAAATACAGAACCTTCAACGCACTCTCGATGATCTTCAAGATCACGGGAAAATACAAGTCGGCAATGTTTATCGGTGACTCCACGGGCTCGGGTCCGCGCAGAGTGAACAAGATGTATGAGGACCGTCTCGATGAGCTCAAGGCGGACGTCATTCAGATCGCGCACCACGGTCTGGACGGCGGTGATACCTGGTTCTACAAAAACGTGGATGCCTCGATCGCACTCGTTCCAACCTCGCTCGGCGGTGGAAAATACGAGCGCATGCCCGAGATCACCTGTTGTGCCGCAAATATGTATGCACAGGAGCGAGCGTTTACCGTGATTCAGGCATTCAACGGTACCGCCTCGATTGAATTTTAATGAGTAACGAAAAAAGCGAAGTTAAAAAACACAGCGATTCACCCCCATTCAAAGGAGTCAGGCGCGGCGAAAATCTTCCCCACGTCTATTCTCTCTGCGAGGATATCTATTTTTCGGATTCGAACCCTCAAAAGTTGGGGAATATCATATATCCCATCATGGCGGGGCTTACCAAGCCCGATCCGCGTTATTTTTGCAGACGTCATTCCAAAGATCCCGCCATTCCCTACCTTTACGTTCTCGAATACGTGACCGCGGGCAAGGGCACGATCGAGATAAGCGGCAAGAAATACCATGTGCGTGAGGGTGACTTTTACATGTTTAACCGCTGCACCGTGCCCTACTACTATTCGGATCCGCACGATCCGTTTGAGAAAAAATGGGTGAATATTACGGGCAGATTTATGAACTCGCTCTGCTATGCCTACGCGATCAATGAGCCCATTCTGATCGTTCACACGGATGCCGAGCAGTTTCTCGACCGCATCCACAAAATTCTCTCATCCTATGATTTTCAGGATCACGAGCATGCCGATTTTGAGCTGATGCAGGTGCTGCTCGAGCTGTTTGAAACAATTTGCCGTTCCAAAAAATCGACCTCGGAAAAGCCCGAACGAGCGATGTTTGAGCAAATTCTCGAATACATTGTGAGCAACATCACCTTCGACCGTCTTTCCCCCTCAATGATCAGCTCCTATTTCTATATCAGCTATCGCACGCTCAACCGTATGTTTCTGAAAAATCTGGGGATCCCGCCAAGCAAATTCATCGCCATGCAAAAGATTGAATATGCAAAGCAGTTGCTTCTCACCACGGGCAATACCATTGAGCGAATCGCAGAAATCCTTAATTTCTCCAATCCCCAGCATTTTCGAACGGTTTTCATCTCATATTGCGGCATTTCCCCGTCAAAATGGAGAAAAGAAAACCAACAGAAATAAAATCAAAAAGGGACGCACTCAAGATTGAGTGCGTCCCTTTCTTTGTTGGAATGCCGATCATTTTTTCTTTCCGATCGCCTCGAATGCCTCGGCGGCGATCTCAACGGTCTCCTTGATATCCTCGTCAGTGAGAGAGGCGTTGATAAAATGGTTGTGGTGGTTGGTGAAGAACACGCCGCGCTTGACGCACTCTGCGATCCACCGCTGATGGAGCTTGAGCGAGGGGTCATCGGCAATGCGCAGATAGAACAGTGAGGGAGCACCCGTGACGTGCAGATCGTAGCCGTAATTCTGTGCGGCGTCAATCAGCCCGTTTTTGAGCTTGGTTCCCATTTCATTCAGCAAACGCGGGCAGTCGATGCGCTTCATCTTTTCAATGCAGGCAATGCCTGCGGCAAACGGAACGGCAGACATCCAATAAGAACCCGTGTAGGACATGGACGAAATGGTGTTTTTGAGGAACTCCTTGCCGCAAAGAGAGCTGACGTTATAGCCGTTTGCAAGTGCCTTGCAGAAGCAGATCAGGTCTGCCTCAAAGCCGAAATAGTGATCCGAGCCGGCAAGGTCCAGGCGGAAGCCCGCACGCACGTCATCCACAACGAGCACGGTTCCCTCCTCGGTGCATTTCTTTCGCACCTTCTGCCAAAATCCCTCGGCAGGCATCTGATTATCCATGAAATTTCCGTGCATGTAGGGCTGTCCGATCACCGCCGCGATCTCACCGCGATAGGTGTCGAACACCGCCTCAAGCTGCTCGTAATTGTTCCACTCGACGTAGACGTTGTGCATCACGTCCTCCTCGATCACGCCTGCGTAGTCGATCTTTTGCGTCCAGGGAGAAACTCCGTGATAATAGCCCTTGAAAAACACGATCTTTTTACGGTGAGTGTAGGCGCGCGCCGCCATGACCGCCAGGGTGGTGACGTCATTTCCGTTCTTGGCAAAGAACGCCCAATCAGCACAGGCAACCGTGTCGACGAGAAGCTCGGCAAAGTCGACCATCACAGTGTTGGGCAGCGTGGTGCAGTCTGAAATCGCGCGCTGCTTTGCCGCTGCCGCGTCAACGTCGGGATCGTGATAGCCGAGAATATTCGGTCCGTACGCGCACATGTAGTCGATAAAGCGGTTGCCGTCGGCATCCCACATATAGGAGCCCTTGGCACGCGAGGAGTAAAGCGGAAACGCCTCAACCGGAACGTAGCAGCCCTCGGCAGGTCCCTGATGCCCATAAATTCCGGACGGAATGACCTTAACGGCGCGGGCAAACGCCTCGCGGCTCTTTGTGTAATCGTTGATCTTATGCACAGCAGTTTCCTCCTTTAAGCCAGATAAAGCGACACGCGGTCGAGAATGCGGTTGACGTTATCAATCTGCGAGATCATGCCCGAGATTTTGACCTTGCCCTCTCCAACCGCTGCAACGGCGTTGATTTTGCCGTCAAAGAGATCGCGCGCCGTGACGAGATCGTCAAAGCGCATCTCCGAAAAGCTCTCGCCGGGGTCCTTGTGGATCGCGGTGAGGTGATGCCCCTCAGCGCGCACGCCGACCGCAAGCTCGGAGCCGATCGCAAGGCGGATCACGCCGTCCACGATGTTCGATGCCGAGAACTTACCAACCGCATCCCAGTTGCCGACCTCCGCAACCGCTCCCGCGATCACATGGAGCATCAGAATCGTGGAGCGCTCAAAAAAGACGGGGTCCTTGAGGCGATCGGGCTCGGGGCGCAGATACGATGAGAGGATATCGGTGAGCTTTGTGAAGCCGCCGAGCAGAAATCCGATATGCCAGAAGCCGCTTGTTGGAATCGGCATGCCCTCCCCGTCGATCAGATCGTTGAATTTTTCGCAGGACGGGAACCAGAGCTTAATGCTGCATGCATCAATCCCCTCCCTCATTGCCGCGCGTCCGTTTTTGATGCTCAAGGTCGCACGCGGTCCGTCCTTGACCGCAAAGCCAATCGAAATTTTCATATCCTTGACCAACGCTGCGGCGTCGGGATCCAGCTCGAGCAGCTTCGGGATCGCTCCCAGAACGCCAAACAGGTTGCACTGTGCCAATACCCTTACGTCTTTTTCCATATCGGTTCCCCTTTTCATTTATGATAGATTGTTTTCATTATAACAGAACTGCCCCAAAATTGCAAGATATTTTTTTCAAAAAGAGCGATAACAAGGTCTTTCCTCTTGACTTTTACAGTTTTTCGGAGTAAAATGATGCTAACTCTTATCAAAAAGAAAAAAGGAGCTTGACATGGTCCTGCAAAATGCTCTATGGTTGGATTTTCCCGCAGACGCGGCAAAATTTCTCGACAAAACAGCCCACAACCTATGGTCCGATCCAACGCTTGCTCAATTGCTTGTAAAAGCGGAGGATGCGCTCTTTGACGTCAACGTATGCAAAACCGAGCTTCTCAATATCCTGGCGTCGGTTGCAGAAAAGACCGACGTTGATCCGCGCACCGTGGATCTGACCATGCTCCTCCGCGCCGTTGACCGCCTGCGTGCGCAATACCGCGAAAAAGGGCTCCCCGACGAGGTCTGCCGCGAGACGCTGCGCGACCTCAAATATAAGCACGCCGAATGCCACGAGGTCTACGGCGTTGACGGAACCTTTGTGACCGAGTGGTTTCCCCTGCATTTCCGTTGTCAGCTTTTCGCACTCGGGCGACTGCAATACGAGCGACACGCCTTTGAATACGATACCTACGGCAGCCGCCTTGTGCGAGGTGACACGGTATACAAATGCCACATTCCCTCCTGCGGACCGCTCACCGAGGAGAGCGTGCTTGCCTCCTTCAGAACCGCCTATGCATTTTTCGCAGACGAGCTGCGGGACGGTATCATGCCGATCTTTTGCAGCTCCTGGATGCTCTATCCGCCGCATGACGCCGAGGTTTTTCCCGCAGGCTCCAATCTGCACCGCTTTTACACGCTTTTTGACGTCATCGAGGCAATTCCGCTGCCCGAAAATGAGGACTTCTGGCGCATTTTCCACACGCCGTTTGAGCGGAGCACCCTGCCGAATGCCCCCGAGGACACCTCGCTTCAGCGTGCCTTCAAGCGCTTTCTGCAAAGCGGCAACGATATGGGTAAAGGCAAGGGCATTCTGCTCTTTGACGGTGAGCATATCCTGCCAAAAGAAAATTCTTGACAAATCTGCAAAAAAGCGGTATAATGAAAGCAGAAGATCGCACATTTGAACGCAAAGGAGGAAATTCCCCTTGAATAAGATTATTACCATCGGTCGTGAATTCGGAAGCGGCGGTCGCGAGATCGGCAAGCGTTTGGCAGACCACCTCGGCATTGCTTACTACGACAGAGAGATCGTGACCGAGATTGCAAAGCGCACCCAGCTCGCCGAAAGCTACGTGCATCAGATCGTGGAGCAGAAATCCGAGATCTTCTTCCCCATCACCATCGGACGCACGCTCCACACCGCAGGCTCGGACTATATGCTCCGCCACTATACCTCGGTTTATGCCGAGCAGGCAAACATCCTGCGCGAGATGGCAGAGCAGTCGGATTGCGTGATCGTGGGACGCTGCGGTGACTACATCCTCAAGGACCTCAAGCCCTTCCGTCTTTTCATCTACGCCGATATGCCTTCCAAAATGGCGCGTTGCCGCGCAAAGGCAGACGAGCACGAGCATTTGAGTGACCGTGAGCTCGAGCGCATGATCCGCCAGATCGACAAGAACCGCGCGAAATACTATCGCTACTACACGGGACACAGATGGGGCGCACATGCTAACTACGACATGTGCATCAACACCACCTCCCTGCCCGTTCCCGAGCTTGCCGAAGCTCTGGCACACCTGTTTGAAAACCGCGATTGATCCAACAAGAGAAGTGGGGTGTCGCAAATGCTCATGCATTTGGTCGACACCCCACTTTTCTTTTTATTCCTCCTCTGCACTGCAAATGCGAATGGCAAGTGCCGAGCAATCGTCATGCCCTTCGTTTTTCGCGGCATGGAGGCAGATGTGGTAGACCAGCTCCTCGGGTGTGAGCGTGCCCGCATCGGCAAGAAAACCGCTGATCCACTCACATTCAGGGTCATCCTGCAAAATGCCGTCGCTGATCATGACCACGGTGTCGCCAACGCGCAGATCAAATGGCGTGGATTGCACGTCAAGCGCGCAGATGATCCCGATCGGCGCCGTTCCCGCCTGCAGACGATGCACCACGCGGTCACGGATCACAAAGCTCGGGGCGGCACCGCTCTTGGTGAAGGACGCCCGTGCCGTCATCAGATCAAGCTCAAGCAGATCGACCGTGGAGGAGCACTCGCGCGTGCTATCGGCGCCTCGTGAGCGGATCATGTTATTGAGCATCCGTAGAGAGGTGCCCGCGCGATTTCCAGCTCGAAGCATTTTTTCCAAAAAAACCGAGCAGAGCCCCGAGGTGAGCGCCGCCTCACGCCCCGCCCCCATGCCGTCGCAGATCAAGGCATAGAAAAAGTCCTTCTTATTGGAAAAGAGGTTGATGCTATCACCGCTGACACCGCCATCGGCAGAAAGATTGCTCTCGGCACTGATCACCGAGATTTTCTTTCGTGCACGGAAGGTCATCAAACTCACGTTGTCCTCGATCTCAAAGATCGGGCAGGAAAGCTCCATGCCGCACATCTCGCCAAGATCTGCACGCATGGTTTCCACGCTCACGGTCGCATGCTCCACGTCAACGCCGCGTACCAAAATCTGCCGACGGCGCATGCCATAGACCGTGACACTCTGCGTGCGTACGCCTGCATCCGAAAGATACTCCGCAATCCGCTGCTCAAGCGCGTGATCGAAACGGTATTCGCCGTCATCCTCCTCGAGCGCATCGTTGATGATGCTTGCCGCAGATTCGTAGTCCATTGCAAAAATTTCGGTGCGGTTGTTGCGCAGCATCTCACCCGTGAGTTTGGCGCATTCGCTGTTGATGCTATCTAAAATCGCATCGACCGACTCACATCGGTGGGCAAGCGGCGACGAAATCTGTGCACGCGTGACGCGCCCCTTGGTGTGCAGTGCCGACACGAGCGTGCTCACCGTGTGCAGGGTTCCCGAATATTCCAGCCCCCAACAAATGCTCTTGTTGGGACAGTCGGGACAGAAGCGGTCGAAGGATCCGTCGCAGATCTGCCGCAGATCGAGCGTACCGGGGCGACGGAAGCGGTCGCTGAGATTGTAAAAAACCTCGGAAAGTGAGGAAAAGGCATCAGAAATGCCGCGGAAACGCTCGCTGGAATCCCGATAGCGCGTGCCTTCCATTTTTTGTCGGTCAACCGCCCCTTCCTCTGCCTCGCTTGCCTGTCCGTTATCGGAAAACAAGAGACTGTAAAGACGAAATGCCATCCCAGCCGCAAGAACCGACGGCAATAGCAGAAGGAGCGAGGTTGGTCCCTTTGCGTAGCTTGTCCATGCCACTGCCGCAAAAGCGGCAAGCAGAATGCCGAGATTTTCACGCTTGAGTGCGCAAAGGAGCGAAAAGATCAGCGACGCGGCAACGAGGGCAGGCGCGTGCATCGGATCGTAGGAAAGTCCGGCGATCAGCGCTGCCGCAATGCCGATCGCGTATCCTCCGCGACGCGTTGCAAGAAGTGTGAAAAAGAAAGCGAGCATCACCGAGAGCGGAAGCCCAGAAACGAGCACGCCGTCCGCCGCCCAAACGATGGCAAAGAGCAGGCTTGCACGCGAGATGGCATGCAGAACACGGTATTCGGTGCGATCAGAGAGAGAGACCGACCAAACGAGCACTGCGATCGGCGTGATGAGCAGCACAAACACAGCCGCAAAAAGATCGTAATAGCGAAAACCGCCGCCGATCACGCGTATCAGCGCAAGAATAAAAGCAGCCACCGTTGCCGTTACCATTGCAAGTCGCATGCGCTCGGAAAAGAAGCGACGCACGCGCCCCCTTGCAGCTCCCGCTCCATCCGTCTGCAGGCGCGCCTTCAGCTGCAACAGCCGTGCCGCGTCCTCATCCGACGTCTCCTCTGTTGTCTCCTCTCTGCCGCGTCGAAGCCTTGCACGCAATCGGTCGCTCAAATCGCAGACCTCGGGCAGGTCAAACAGCATGGCGCTTGCAATGCGAACGAGCGTGGTTGCGAGCACAACGGCGATGTAGACGGCAGGCGTGCTTGATTGCCAGAACGCCGACAGCGACAGCCCGATCAGAATCGGAAGTGTGTGTTGGGTGGAGGCACAAAGCAAGCAAAGCCCGAGCGGATAAGTGGCAAAGAGCATGGGAGCCTGTCCCAAAAGCCACGCCCCGCAGCCCCAGAGAAGCTCAACGGTGAGTCGGCGTAGCCTTTGCCGCCACCCAAGCCCCTCGACGGAGCGAGCGCGTGCATCCCGCACCTCGGGTCTTTGTTCACTTCGATTCATTTCCTTGACCTTTTCCTGCATATTTTTCCCTTCCTTTCGCAGGTTGAATCTGCATTTTTCTTCTTTCCCCACTATTTTACTCTTTTTGTTGTGCAGAATCGGTCGAAATGGGACCCGAAAAAAATGTTTTATTTCACGGAAGAAACGCAAAAAAGGCAAAACGAAGGCACAAAAGGCGGAAGATAGACGAGTGTGGAGGCGTATTTTGCGGTTGCGTATCGCCTGCCGTCGGAATTTGTCGCGCGATTTTTCGATGCTCGGGGAGGTTTTTTTCAGGAACGCCTTTCTTTTTCGCCCGTGATATGTTATAATAGATAGCGAAAACAAACAAAGGAGGAACGAAATGGGCTTGACGGTTTGCTTCACGGGTCACCGCGAAATTCCCGAAACCGAATATCAAGGTTTGACCGAACGCTTGACCGAAACGCTGGAAGGGCTGATTGCCGAGGGCGCAACCGAATTTCGCGCCGGAGGCGCTCGCGGCTTTGACACACTTGCGGCACTCACCGTTCTGCTCCTGCGCCGTCGGCACCCCGAGATCCGCCTGCACCTGATCCTTCCCGCCCCCTCTCAAACACGTGGATGGCCGCAGGATGAGGTAACGCTCTACGAGCAGATTCTCGCACAGGCAGACTCGCACCGCTTCGTCAGCACTGCCTACTACAACGGTGTGCTTCAGCTGCGCAACCGTGCACTTGTGGAAGGATCGGATATTTGCGTGGCATATCTTTGCAATTCTCACGGAGGCGGCACCGCCTACACCGCCGCGCTTGCTCTGAAAAAAGGGCTACGCCTGATCAATATGAGTGAGCTCTTATAAAAGAAAAACGTTGTCAACCGAATGGAAGCCCCATTTGGATTGGCAACGTTTTTTTATTAAAGAGTAATCGTTACGATATAGTATCCCGTGTTGTCGGGCGAAAGATCACAATGCGCAAAGTCGGTTGGCAGGATCAACGCATCAGGAGAGAGCCGCGCGATAAGATACTCGCCGCTCTCGTACCAGACATTTGGCGTGAGGTGATCTATATACTCCTCCAGCGTAAGCTTGCTGTCGGTTATGATCCGTGCGTGAGGCTGACCCACGTAGCGCAGATGCCACGGCTCATAGGATATCCCCGTGATCGACCGAGCCCCGTCGGGATAGCGGATGATGTAGCCGTAATCCGCACAGGTGCGGTTGACCTCCCTGCCTGCTCGTGAACGCAGAAAGCGCATGCCGACAAAATGGGGCGCATAGACGTCGAGCGCAAGCCCCACCTCGTGTTCACTGCATCCAACCGGGGCGGCAATACCGTCCTCTTTCGATGCGTTGATCTCTGCTTGCTCCTCGGACGTGCGGTAATCGCTTGATACGTAAATGCGAATTCCCGTTTTGGCCTGCACGTCATCACGCAGAGCAATATAGGGATCGCGCATCAGAGGATACATCCGCGCACCGTTGTATTCGATCAAATCAGGAGAAAAATTCTCGGGAATCGGATACTCGGAGTTGATCAGCATGAGCGAGATGGAGAACGTCACACGGTCACATGCCGCGAGCTCCTCCAGTGTCCAAACGTCCGTGTTTCCAGAGAGCGCGATCTCGGTCAGATCAATCTTTGCGCGCGGACGGGAACGCTCGATAAGCGGAAACCACCATTCCCCGTGCACGTAGATCACTCCAATTGACACCACGAGAACAAGGCAGGCAAGCACTGCGAGCAAAATGCGATATTTTTTCTTAATCTTCAAATTGCAAATCCTCCGTCGACCCCAATAGTCTGCCCTGTGATAAAGGACGCCGCATCTGATGCAAGGAAGCATACAGTCGACGCCACCTCCTCCGCACGTCCCATGCGGCAGAGCGGGGTCTCATCGCAGAGCGCACGCCGCGTTTCTTCGTCCAGCCCAGCGTTCATTTCGGTTTCGATCACCCCCGGCTCGATGCAGTTAACCGTGATGCCAGAGGGTCCGAGCTCCTTGGCAAGCGCCATCGTCATGCCGCGAAGCCCCGCCTTTGCAGCCGAATAATGCACCTCGCAGGAGGAGCCGACCTTGCCCCACATCGAGCCGATATTGATGATTCGACCGCTCTTTTGCGAGATCATGGTCTTTGCCGCCTCACGCGTGACGTAAAACGCACCGCTGAGGTTGGTGTCGATCATTTGCCGCCAATCGGCATCGGTCAGATCGGTGAAAAGCTTGATCTGTGCGATTCCTGCGTTGTTGACCAACACGTCAACACCGCCAAGCCACTCGATTGCCCTTGAAGTCGCCGCCTGTGCCAACGCAGGGTCTGAAATATCCGCACCAAAGGCATGCGCACCCGTTTCCTTCGCCAATGCCTCGGCGTGCGCCTTTTGCGTGTGATAGAAGAATGCCACGCTGTCACCCTGTGCCGCAAACGCGTGCACACATGCCGCGCCAATTCCGCGCGAGCCTCCCGTGATAAGAACCCTCATGTCTTCTTTTTCGTCAGGGCCGCCATAGCGGAACCCCCAACGCCTTTCCCATATATTTACGAGAAGAATTGCTTTCTTATTTGTACTCCGATACGGGCATGAGCGATTTGCCGTCGGTTTCAAAAATGATCTCTCCGTCAAGGTCTGTACGGCAAACCGTGACGCCCTCCGCACGAAGCTTTGCCAGAATTTCGCCGGTTGGATGCCCATAGGAATTTCCAGCCCCACAGGAGATCACGGCATAGGTCGGACGCATAGCGCGCAAAAAAGCAATCGAGGAGGAGGTGTTGGAACCGTGATGTCCAACCTTATAAAGATCACAAGCAAGCTGGGTGACACCAAAGCGCTCGATCAGCGTCGCTTCAGCCGCGCTGTCGGCATCGCCGGTCAGAATTGCAACGGTATCGCCATATGACACGCGCAAAACGATGCTGCTCTCGTTGCCACCGTCGGACACGTCGCCAATCGGAGCCAGAACCGCGAGCGTTGCACCGCCGATCTGCGCAAGATGCGTTGAGCAGACCGTTTTGATCTCTGCCCCACTCTGCTCCGCCGCTCGCAAAAGCAGCCGCGCCGCCTCGTTTTCCATCGGAGCAGCGCTGATCCACACCTCATCGGTCAAGAAGCGCGAAAGCACGCCGTCAGCTCCGCCGATATGATCCTCGTCGGGATGCGTGAAAACCGCCAGGCGCAGAGACCTGACTCCGAGCTGCTCCAGCCGCAGACAAAGCAGAGCCTCTGCCGCCTCATCGGCGGCATCCACTAAAATATCGCCGTCGGGTGTGCGAATCAGGAGCGCGTCTCCCTGACCTACGTCAAGGAAATGAAAGCGGACAACCTCCTCGCGCTCCGCACTGCGGCAAGCCACGAGCGAGAGCAAGAGCAGGATGGGCAGGAGTATTCGCAAAAGCCGTTTCATCGCGTCCATCTCCCTTCTCCCAGGTGTTCGGTTACAGTCAAAATCGACAGAAAACACCGTTCCGAAAATCAAACAACTCCAACTGATAGCTTATTATAGCACAAAAAAGGTATTTTTTCAATCTTTTTTTCAAAAAAAGTGAAAAACAAGAAAAATAACTCTTGACAGATCAAGGGGGTTGTGGTATAATACTGAATTGGTACGGGCTCGCGCCCGTCTCTCTGCCGTGCAAAAAAATAGATATAGCACGGTCGAATAGTCCATAGGGAGGTGTAAAACATGGAAAAAGTAATCAACTCTTATGAAGGCATGTTCATCGTAAGCCTGGCAAACGGCGAAGAGGCTGCTCTGGCAACTGTGAACAAGTTCAAGGCTCTGATCGAGGCAAACGCCGAGGTCGTTGCAGTTGATGACTGGGGCAAGCGTCGTTTCGCATATCCGATTCAGGATATGAACGAAGGCTACTACACGGTCGTCACCTTCAAGTGCGAGGGAGATTTCCCTGCAGAGCTTCAGCGTTTGATGAACATTGATGAGAGCGTTCTGCGCGCAATGGTCATCCGCTTGGAGCATGAGGCAGTTGCAAAGGCCGCAGAGGCTCCTGCTGAAGAAGCAGAGACCGAAGCAGCTCCTGCTGACGCAGAGTAATCAGGCTACCCCCACATTTTGAAGAAGGAGGCGTTTTCAGATGTCAAGTTTGAATCTTAACAAGGTCGTTCTGTGCGGCAGACTCACGGCAGACCCCGAGCTCAGACAAACCAACAGCGGCATCGCAGTTGTTCGCTTCACGCTCGCAGTTAACCGCCGCGGATCGCGCAATGCAGACGGCACCCAGGCTCAGCCCCAAGCAGATTTCATTAGCGTGGTGGCATGGAGAGAGCGCGCAGAATTCATTTCGCGCTATTTCCGTAAGGGCTCGGCTCTTTGCATCACCGGCTCGATCCAAACCAGCAGCTGGCAGGATCAACAGGGTCAGAAACGCTACGCCACCGAGGTTGTCGCAGACGAGGCAATGTTTGTCGACAGCAAAAACGAGAGCGGAAACGCATCTGCCAACGGGCAGTACGGCAACGACTCTTACAATGCTCCGTCCTATTCCTCTCCGGCAGGTGCGCCGAACTTTGAGGAGCTCAAGACGGACGACGATCTGCCCTTCTGATGAAGCGGCACAAATATTGAACAGGAGGATTTCATAAGATGGATACGGCAAAAACCGAAGCAGTGGTTCGCCCGGCTCGTCCGGCTACCCCCAACCGCAGAAGAAGAAAGGTTTGCATCTTCTGCGCAGATAAGGTTGCTTTCATTGATTATAAGGACAGCGCAAAGCTCCGCAAGTTTATCAGCGAGCGCGGCAAGATTCTTCCCAGAAGAATCTCGGGCACCTGCGCAGTTCATCAGCGTGAGCTGAACACCGCAATCAAGCGTGCACGTAACATGGCTCTTCTGCCCTTCGTTACCGACTGATTGTAAAAACAAAAAAACGGAGAGGAAATCCAAGCGGGTTTCCTCTCCGTTTTTTTAGGCGATCAAGTAATACTTTTCAGCTTTCCCCTTCTGTACCGTCTGTAAACAAACAAAAACATCAAGATATTTCCTAAAAGCATGAAGCACCAAGACACCAAAAAGCATGCCATTAGGCAGACGAAGGTTGGATACTGAGGGTAGATAAAGAACATCCATATCATCCGTAGGACGAAGATGCTGATCATGGAGTTTGCAGCCGAAAAGGCGGAATATCCAAAAGCCTGCAGGGCGTGACCAATCACTGAATTGCTACCGCTGACACATACAAACAGTGTGATGAAGAACATGCGAACCATACCGAAATCAATCGCAGAGGGATCGTCGGAAAGAATCAGCCCCAGCCAGAAGCGTCCCGTTAAGAACATGAATACACCCATAACAAGACTACACGCTGCGCAAAGCCCCCATGCACGCCAAAAGATCTTTTTCACGCGATCGGGATTTTCTGCACCGAGATTCTGCCCCATAAAGGTAGTGGTTGTGGTTCCCATTGCGCCGTTGAACGCCGAGGAAAAGCCCTCGATAGTAGCAGCGGCGCTGTTTCCGGCGATTGCAGGAACGCCGTAGCTGTTGATTGCGGTCTGAATCTGCAAATTTGCCATTGGATAGAGCGCGTTGCTCAATGCAATCGGAACGCCATAGCGCATCATGCGTCCAAAGGTTGAGACATGCCATCGGATCTTGGATAATGCCACGCGACCTATGCCCTCCATCGTGCAAAGCCGACGCATCACCAAAAATGCACCGAGAACCTGCGCCGCTGCCGTGGCAATTGCAACTGCCGCCACCTTTTGCGGCAGGATCAGACACAGAATCACGTTGAGGAACACGTTGAGCAGTCCGCAGAGCATGATATAATACATTGGGCGTTGGGTGTCTCCGGAGGAACTGATAATTGCAGAACCGAAATTATAGACCATAATTGCCGGTGCCGTACTCACGTAAATCCGCAAATACAGCAGCGCACCGTCATAGCAATCCACGGGACAATCGGTTAGGTTGAGAAAAAGCGGAATGAGGAAAAAGCCCACAATTGCGATCACACCGCCGATTGCAACGGCAGTGATCAACGAAGTACCAACGGTTTTATTCACACCGTCATGGTCCTTTGCACCGATCTGATGCGCCAGAATGATCTTTGTTCCGCTGGAAAGCCCAATAAAGGTGTTGACCAGCAAATGAACGATGGTTGTGGTTGCACCAACGGCGGCAACGGCAACCGAATCCGCCATATTTCCAAGCACCACAACGTCCACTGCATTGAAAAGCGTTTGAATCAGCGTGCTGATCACCAGCGGCAGAGCATACAGAATGATCAATTTTACGATCGGTCCCTTTGTTGCATCAATTCGTTTTGCACCAAATAACACGAAAAAGCCCTCCCCCATTGCGAATCTCAAGCCTTCAAGATTATACCATACAACTCGAAAATAGTCAATCATTTTGCGTATTTTTGCATTCCGATATATCAAAAAAGCATAGCAGACGCAAGCTATGATTTCATAAAAAAGCGGGAATGCCGCCGCATGCCAAGCATTGGGGCATTCCCGTTTTTTTGGAGGTTAATTCTTTTCCTTGGCGTCAACTGCACGCAAAAAATCAATGCAACGCTTTGCTTCCTCGGGTCCCGTTGGATCAAGTCCCTCACTTTCGATCACGATCTTGACGCCCATCTCGATCGCCTTTTTGCGAACCTCAAGCACGGGAGCCTCGCCGCTACCTACCGATTTGCCGACAGGCAGGCTTTCGGGGTCTGCCCAATTCTGCGGAATACCGTCCTTGAGATGGATAAAGTCGATGCGATCCTTGTATTTCTCCATCACGTCAATGGCGCGGAGTCCTGCGTTGAACGCCCAGAAGGTGTCGATCTGGAGCTTGACGTTGGTGCGTGCTGCCAGCTCCTCTTCCACGATCAGTCCGTCGAGATTTGGACGGAACTCTCTGGAGTGGTTGTGATAGTGGAGCTGAATGCCCTCTGCCGCAAGAATCGGCTGAACACGGTTGATCAGGTCAACCAGAACCGTAACCTCCTCGGCAGTATTGATCTTCGCTGCAGGGATAATCAGGTTTTGGCATCCGATCGTTTTGTGATAGGCAATGGTGTCGTTCAGAACGTCGGGTGTCAGATGCTTCACACCCGTGTGCGTGCTGCAGGCGGTGAGCCCGTAATGCTTGAGCATTGCCGCAACGTCCTCGGCAGAATTGTTGAAAAAGCCGGCGGGCTCAACCATGTCATAGCCCATCTCGGCTACCGCACGCAGAGCCGCCTCGTAATTCACCTCGGCAAGATCTCTCACACTGTAAAGCTGCAATCCGTATTTCATAATTGTGATCCTCTCTTTCCATTTGGATGCCAACTCCGGGGCATCTTTTTTTGTATTGTAACATATAGTCACAAAAAAAGCAACCTTTATCTCAAAAAAAGCAAATCCTATCCAAAAAGAAGCAAAATATGTCTGTTTGAAAAACAAGACAATAAAAGAGCGGCCCCGAGCAGGAGCCGCTCCGCGTTTATTACGATTGCTCAAGCGTCAAATCGCCCGGCTTGATCCAACCGATCTTATAAAGAATCTCACTGAAGATGAGTGTCAGGCCAGCGGGCAGGATAAAGCAAATCAAGGCAAGTCCCACCCAATCGAGCACGCCAACGGTTGCGGGGTAGGAGCCGCCAAACCAACCGAGAATGATGCCGATCGGGCCGAGCATACCGCAGGTTCCCATGCCCGAATTGATAGCATCGCCGTACATCTGCATGCGGAACACGCAGGTTGCGAGCGGTCCCGTGATCGCAGAGGTGAGGATCGTGGGAATCCAGATGCGAGGATTGTGAATAATATTGGGCATTTGAAGCATGCTCGTGCCAAGTCCCTGGGAAACGAGTCCGCCCCATTTGTTCTCCTTGAAGCTCATCACGGCAAATCCGATCATCTGCGCGCAGCAGCCAGCAACTGCCGCACCGCCTGCCATTGCGAGTCCTGCATAGTCCTTATCTGCCAGCATCTCCACGTTGTTCACCATGACGTAGACGGGAATACCCGAGAGTCCCAGCGCGGCGCAGATTGCCGCCGAGCTGATGGGAAGCGTGAGTGCGATGCCAACCGTGACCGATACGAGCATGCCCATGAGGAAGGGCTGCTGGGTCATGGCAAACGCGATGATGTCGCTCACCACGCCAACCGCTCTGCCGATGTAGGGCGCACACCAGATGCTGAGCAGTCCGCCAACGAGCAGGGTGACGAAGGGGGTGACGAGAATATCAACCTTGGTCTTTTTAGAAACCAGCATACCGATCTCTGCGGCAACGATCACGATCACCAGCACGGCAAGAGGTCCACCTGCACCACCGTTGGAGTTGGCAAGTGCGCCAACCGCCGCACAGGTGTAGATCACAAGCGGATGCGCCTTGAGCGAAAAGGCGATTGCCACCGCCATTGCAGGTCCCGCAACGCCCTGTGCGCCTGCACCGATTTTGGCAAAAATTCCGAGGTGCGGAATCATGCCGAGCGCCTTGAAGATCGTTCCGATCAGCAGAGAGGCAAAAAGTCCGAGCGCCATGGCGCCCATCGCGTCGATAAAATAACGCTTTGCGTAGCGTTTTAAGGTTTCCTTCATGTGTTGTCCTCCTTTTGACAAGCCATTTTTTCTGTTTTTCGATCGGCAAAAGTATACCACATAAGTTGACAAGCGTGCAAGACGGAAATTGACGAATCTCTCCGCATTTTGGAAATATAAATAGAAACTATTAGACAAGTTTTTCTTTGACAGCTGCAAAGCAAGCGTCCAAGCGCAAAAAAAACGCGTGAGGATAGAATCTTAAGAAAAAAACACGCCGCACACTTGACAAAATCCACCGTTCGAGGTACAATATAAGCGATGTAAAACGGAATCTGAACGGAGGAATATCACAAGATGAAAAAGCTGCTTACAAGACCGCAAATGCTGTACGAGGCACGGCAGAACGGAAACGGACATGCACTCGGGCTTGAGGTCTTGTTCTTTATCATCGTTTTTTTCGTTTCACAGTCTATCCTGTCCATCCCCGTTACGGTTGCCATGCTGCTCCGCGTCTTTCTCACGGCAGAGGGACAGGCAATTCTTTTGGAAATGATGGAGGGAGGCAGCTCCGACGCACTCTACACCATGCTGGCAGCCCCTTCCGACGCGATCATGCTCGTGCAGCTCTTTTCCACAGCACTTGCAACCGCAGCAGCAATCGTTTACTGCCGCATCATTGAGAAGCGTTCGCTCTCCTCGATGGGACTGCGCCGCCGCGGACTCTTGCGTGAATACGGAATCGGCACGCTGATCGGCATTGCGCTGATCTCCGTCTGCGTTGGACTCTGCCTGCCATTTGGCGCGATCCGCCTTGAGGCACAGGCATTCTCCCCCGTTCTTTGGGTCCTCTTTTTGCTCGGCTTTCTCATTCAGGGTATGAGCGAGGAGGTGCTCTGCCGCGGATATATGATGGTGTCGGTCTCTCGTCGACATTCACTCGTTTTGGCGGTTCTGACCAACTCGGTGCTCTTTGGTCTGCTCCATATTTTCAACCCCGGCTTTGGTCTGCTCCCGCTACTCAACATCGTCCTGTTCGGCATTTTGGAATCGGTCTACGTGCTCAAGAGAGGCGATCTCTGGGGCGCCTGTGCCATTCACAGCATCTGGAATTTCTTTCAGGGCAACGTGTTCGGCATCAGCGTAAGCGGTATGGAGCTTTCCACCTCGCCGCTTCGTGCAACGGTCAATTCCTCTTTTGAATGGCTCAACGGCGGCTCATTTGGTCTGGAGGGCGGCGTTGCGGTCACTCTCGTGCTCGCGATTGCCTGCGTCCTCGTGCTCTTTTTGATGCCCAACAGCGAAACCGAAGCAGAAAATGAACAAGTAAACAGTAACCTGCCGTCTCTGGCAGACTGACAGAAAGGAAACTCGATATGAACAAGCAATTCATCGCCGCATCCCGCATCCCTGCGGATTTTGACACCCCCGTTGCAGCCCCCTATCTGCGAAAAAGCTTCTCGCTGGACGCCGTGCCGAGCGAAGCAAAAATCGAAATCTGCGGCCTCGGCTTCTACGCACTCTGGATCAACGGTCGGGAGATCACAAAGGGTCCGATGGCGCCCTACGTCTCCAATCCCGACGATCTTTGCTACTATGACACCTATGACCTTTCGGGTCTGCTCACCGCAGGTAAGAACACGGTCGGCATTCTGCTGGGTAACGGCTGGATGAACCCGTTTGGCGGCGGCGTTTGGGATTTTGATCAGGCAGCATGGAGAGGTGCCCCCTGTGTGGCGCTTGAGCTCACCGCTCGGGTTGGCGAGGCGGAAATCTGCATCTGTGCCGACGAGAGCTTCCGCACGCATCCCTCCCCGCTCCTCTTTGACGAGCTCCGCATGGGCGAGCATTATGACGCTCGCCTTGAGATCGACGGCTGGAATCTGCCCGATTTCGACGATGCCGATTGGGCGCCTGCGATCTGCATATCCAACGCCGTTCGCGGTGAAATGAAGCCCTGCACCGCAGAACCGATTGCCGTATATGACGAGGTACGCCCCGTGTCGATCACCAAGACCGAGGATGGCTATCTCTACGATTTCGGCATCAACTCGGCAGGTGTTTGCCGTTTGTCCGTCGAGGGCGAGGCTGGTCAACGCATCCAAATGCAACACTGCGAGATGCTCAAGGATGGCAAGTTCTTCCTTGAAAACATCATTTTCAAAGGCCGTCACGAACCGATCTACGCACACACCGAGCACGTATACATTTATGATTACACCCTCAACGGTCGAGGCAAGGAAATCTGGACGCCTCGCTTCTCCTATATGGGCTTCCGCTACGTTCTGGTCCGCGGTATCACCGAGGAGCAGGCAACGCCCGAGCTGCTCACCTACCTGCGCATGAGCTCGGAGCTGCGCCCGATCGCATCCTTCTCCTGCTCAAACGAGCGAGTCAACCGCCTGTGGGAGATGGCGCAAAACTCAATCCGCTCGAATTTCTACTACTTCCCCACCGATTGCCCGCACCGCGAAAAGAACGGCTGGACCGGAGACGCGTCGATGTCCTCGGACATGACAACGCTCTTCTATGACACCGAGCAGAGCTATCGCCAATGGCTTGAAGGGATCCGCAAGGCACAAAATGACCGCGGCGAGCTGCCCGGCATCGTGCCCACGGGCGGCTGGGGCTATGCATGGGGCAACGGCCCTGCATGGGACAGCGTGCTCTTTAATCTCCCCTACATGCTCTACCATTACCGCGGCAACACCGATGTCATCCGCGAAAATGCACACGCAATGATGCGCTATCTGGAATACGTGATGACCCGTCGCTCCGAGGATGGAACGATCGCGATCGGACTTGGCGACTGGGTGCCCACGGGCAAGCGCAAGGCAAGCGCCTACGATTCGCCTCTCGCGCTGACCGACTCGACAATGATTATGGATATTGCGAGAAAGGCCGCCGAGATGCTTGAGGCGATCGGACAAACCCACGCCGCTGCATACGCCGGAGCAATTGCCGATGACATGCGCGCAACCATTCGCCGCGAGCTGCTTGATACCGAGACAGCAACCCTCGCAGGAAACTGCCAGACCTCGCAGGCGCTTGGTCTTTATTACGACATCTTTGATGAGAACGAGCGCCGTCCCGCATTTGAGAAGCTCCTCGAATTCATCCATGCAAAGGGCGATAGCTTTGACTGCGGATTTTTGGGTCTGCACACGATCTTCCACGTGCTCTCCGACTTTGGTGAGAACGAGCTTGCATACCGCATGATCATGAAGCCCGACTATCCCTCCTATGCTTATCTGATCGACGTTGGAGAAACGGCAATTCCCGAGTGGATCCTTGAACCCGCAGATCTGGCTACCAGAGCCTCGCACAATCACCATTTTCTTGGTGACTTCTCGCGCTGGTTCCTCACGCGCCTCGCAGGACTCTGCCCGCTGGATGCCTGCACACTCACGCTTCGTCCCTCCTTCCCTGCCGACGTGGATCACGCAGACGCCACCTACGAATTCCCCACAGGTGTGGCAAGCGTCAGCTGGACTCGCACGGGCGACCGTATCGTGTTGAACGTCTCGATCCCAGAGGGCGTGAATTGCAAAACAGACGAACTCGCTCCGAACGTGGAGCTCCACCTGAACCGCGTATAATCCGATTCTTTGATCGAAGAACCGTCTCCCTCTCTGCTTTGATGAGGTGAGACGGTTCTTTTTGATAAAAAATACATTTTGTCGCTTTTTTTTGCATAATCCGAACATTTTTACTTGACAAAAGCAACCAAAGCATGTATAATATGAATTGAGGATAAAGAATATGAAGAAGTTATGGATAAAATATAAGACCTGCGTGGGTGCGATCGCTGCAATTGCAATTCTTGTGGTGGTCCTGCAGCTTTTTGGTGTAACCTGTATCATCAAGCACCTCACGGGGATCTCCTGCCCCGGTTGCGGCATGACGCGCGCCTGCATGAGCGCGCTGCGGCTTGATTTTTCGGCGGCATTTGCCTATCATCCGCTCTGGATCGCATTGCCCGTTGCTTTAGGATCGCTGACCGTTTGCAAAATCAAGCATCGCACTCGTAGCTTCCGCGCCATTCTTGCAGGCTCGTTGCTGCTCCTCTTTGCCGTCTATTTGTGGCGCATGCTCGCGCAAAACGGCAACGTTGTGGTCTTTGAGCCGCAAAACGGAGCAATCGCACGCCTTTTGCGTTCTGTTTTTCAAATATGAGCCGATATGGCTTCATATAAAAAAATTTGAAAGGAAAAGACACCTATGCAACCCATGAAAACAAACCGTAGCCTCATCATGCTCCTTCTGCTCTCGGTTGTAACCTGCGGCATCTATGAGATCTACTTCCTCTGGAAGATGATCCAGGATACCAATACGCTCTGCGCAGACGACGGCAAAAAGACCCCCGGCCTGCTCGCATTCATTCTGCTCTCGTTCATCACCTGCGGAATTTATGCCATCGTTTGGTGGTATCAGCTCGCAGAGCGTCTGCATGATACCGGCGTAAGACGCAACGTGGACGCAGGCGTTACCGGCGGCTCCTTCCTGCTTTGGATGATCGTTGGCTCATTCCTCTGTGGAATCGGTTCGTTCTACGCGCTCTACATGGTCCTTCGCGCGCTGAACCGTCTGTCGGTTGAGTACAACTCGCGCCTCGCTTGATTGCGCATCAACTAAAAAAAAGCAAACGCCCCGTTCCAATCAACAGGAACGGGGCGCGTCGCTTTTTGTCATGCGAGTCAACAGCTTGAGCTCTGCCGACCTTGGGCGACCTCGACGCTGCCGCAAAGAGAGTTCGGGTTTGACCTGCTCTCCCCGACGTATCCACGTCTTGCGGCTGCACCGAGTGCATCACTCACCACTCAAGCGAGCTGTGAGCAACGGTTTGGGAACTCCGGGTCAAGCTTATTTCGTCTTGAGAGAGTTCTCGTAGGACTCGATCATCTTCTTAACCATCTGACCGCCTACCGAGCCGGCTTGCTTGGAGGTGAGGTCACCGTTGTAACCCTGCTTGAGGTTTACACCGACCTCGCTCGCAGCTTCCATCTTGAATCTCTCGAGTGCTTCCTTTGCCTCGGGGACAAGAGTTTTGTTGCTTGCCATCGTTTTTCTCCTGTTCTGAACGGTATGCAAATCTTATGTACCGTTCATTCCTTAGAATTCGCCGCACACAAGCTCCGTATCCGTTCGTCTATCTATATGATTGAGCTCGCGTTTTGCCGCGGCTCTGTCATTATTGTTCGCCCTCATGCTCGAAATATGAATGGAAATACTTTGCAGAAAAAAACGAATCACGCAAAAAATTGATGCAATTCGTCACAAAATGGGATACGGCTCCCGAAAATCAGATTGCTACTTCGCCGTTCTATAATTTATGATATAGGAAAAGGGCTGAACCGTCCGCTTTTTCAAGCATTTGGTTCAGCCCTTCTTTTTCTTTTAGCCAAACAGCGAACCGAAATCGCCGCTGTCGTCGTTTCCGTTTACATTATTGGAAACCGAGATCGACGTGGTGATGATATCGTGCTCGCAGATTTCAAGCGCTTCTGCCCAAGGGGCTACATAGTTTTTCTTCATTTTTCAGTTTCCCCCTTCGTCAGTTATTGATGCCCAGAATTTCGTCCAGAATCAGCTCGCCCACGTTTTCTCCAATCTCCAGAGCGTCTGCCTGGTTCCAATGCCACTGGTCACTTCCCAGTATCTCTGCGCTACCGGCGGTTGCATTCCAACGGGTAATTGCGTATTGCGAGTTGTCTACTACATAGCAGTTTTCCACCGCCTCGGGAAGTCCCTTTTGCATGGAAATGAACGCGTTGTTGACGTCCTCCGTGTCGGCACTCGTGAGATTTTGCGTTTGCGAAATGGTGCCAACGATAATCGGAAGGTCCGATGCATGAACCGTTCGACCCTCACCCGAAAGCGCCTGTGCAAGCGCGGAAAGATCGGTGCGCACGTCGGAGCAGAAATACACGAATGCCCTTTGGTACTCCGTGGGATTGGCTCTGTTGGCGCAGCCCTGCATCCAATAGAGTCCCTTGATATTGATCTGATTATATCCGCCGTATTCGGAGAGCTCCAGAATATTTTTCTCAACCTGGTCGAGGAAATTTCTGTACATCCGACCCGTTACCGCACTATCGTAGTTAGCGATTTGCAGATACTCTGCGTAGCTCGGCGACACCCAGTTTCCATCCTGATGCGTGCTTCCCGTAGTATTGTTGAGCAGGCTGGAGCCGCCAAAGGCATATTTGATAAAGCCTGCCACTCTGTCCGTTTGCTCATTGTAGTAGGTTGAGAGAGCCTTTGCCATTCCTGCCTCGGGACCAACGTAGCTGACAGAGCTACCAAGATCAACGCCAAGTCCCAGCGTGGTATTTTGCCAAGGCAGATCACGGTCGCGATTTCCGCTCGAATTATCTCTGGAATTACCTGCGTAGTGGATATTCGCATAACCCGTTTGCAGCTCGGGAGCCCAAAGATATGCGCTGTTCGCATCGGTGATCTTCGTGTAACCCGCTGCATTCGACTGACCTGCGATGAGGTAGATGTCGATGCTCTTATTTTCCGTCACGGTGCCGTCATCATCAACGGTAAAGGATGTGGTCTTGGCTTCGCTGTATACGCGCTCCTGTGCACCCTTTTGCTGTGACCAAGCGCGCACCTCAAAGCGATAATCGCCTGCGGGGATATTTTTGAGCGTGTAGCAGTAGAAGTAATCACCACCGTAGGAATCTGCCGTGATCGGCTCACCGCCGGCGAGGATGGATTCGTAAAGGTGATAACAATTGGTGTCAACCGTCTTGCCGTTGCAGGTAATCTCAAAGCCCAGCGCTTCGAGATCACGGTAATCACCCTTCAGGGTTGCAACAAAGCGTGTGTCAACCTTGTTTTCCTCATCGGCAGCTCCCGTCTGGAAGCCCTCCACAACAACCTCGGGTTGATTGATGATCGTAAATTCATCGAGCACCAATCCGTCCACCTGACGAACGGTCATCACAATTCGGTCACCGTCGACCTTCACCTCAGTGTATGCCGGAATCGCATCGTAGGGACTGATAATCGTTTGGCACTCCTCCACGTTGGGATTTCCGATCGCATCGTGGTTATAGGTGGTGGAACCAACCGTGGTGTAAACGGTACCCGTTCCCTTTTTGATCAGGTCGGGGGAATTCTTCGTTACGATCTCACCGTTTTTCATAGGATAGGTGCGCGTGACCAGATGCGAGTGACCCTGGATTACAAGGTCCACTCCGTGCGACTCAACCACATCGGCAAGCCATCCTCTGCTCTCTGCCTCTCCCGTTCTGTGATAGAAGGGAGCGTGTACAGTTACAATCGTCCATTTTGCATCGGCGTTTGCCGCGAGATCAGCTTCGAGCCAGGCTCTCTGTGCATCAAGGAAGACCTTGTCATCGTCTGCGGTTCTGGCATCTCCCGAGTTGAGGACCACAAAGTGAACGTCACCGTAATTGAAGGAATACACGGTCTCATCGAGAAACTTTGCAAGGTTCTTCGCGCGGTCTCCCGTCAAGCCCTGGAGAATGGTGGAATCAAATGCAGCACTACCGCCATTGTTGGGATGATTGAAATGATAATCGAAGAAAACGTTGCTGGTGGGTCCCTGACAATCGTGATTTCCCAATGCAGCAAAATGAGGAACGGTGGCGCCTCTTTCTCCCAGCGCCTTGAAGTAGAGATTCCAATGGTCGTGAATATAGTTGGATTCCACAAGGTCGCCCGTGTGGAGGATAAACGCGGGATCGCTCACCTGCTCAAACGCCTCGTCAAGTGCGGTCTGGGCATACATAAAGCCCTTGGTGCCTCTGGTAGAACCGTTCCAATTCGAGCCCTGGGTATCTCCAAATGCAATGAAGGAGAACGACTTGATATTCTCCAATGCAGTTCTGAAGGTGTAGGACTTGCTCCAATCGGTTTCGCTGTTCAAAATACCGATCTGATACTCATAAACCGTTGCGGGAGTGAGCCCCGAAATATCCGCCTTGAAGAAATCCTCACCGTCAAATGCATACAGCTCATTTTCTCGGATCGCATCAACAACCGTCCAATCGGAGGCACCCTGTACTCTGTAACGGAGCGCCATCGTGCCTGTTCCAACAAAATCCGTACGCGCGGTCCAAGCAAAGGCTCGGTCCTTTGCAGCATCGGTAAAGGAGGTTACAAGATTATAAACGTTTGCATAGAAGCCTTCGTAGACCGGCTCGGTTGTATTGAGTGTATAACTGTTTTTGGTGACATCAATATATTCAACCGATGCCTCGGCAGCGCAAACAGAGCCTTTGGAGAGCACACTGATCGAGGCTGCGCTCGAAAGCGCTGCATAGGCACCTCTGCGGATCACGCCACCGTTCGGAAGCCCGATCTCAACCATGGTCATGCTCTGCGCGGGATTGATATATGCCTTCACGCGATAAACGCCGGTGCCATACGCACCCTCGGTCTGGTTTCCGCAAATTCTGATTCCCTCCTCCGAGATCGCAAAGAGCTCCGAGGTGCCGTGCGACACGGAAATCATTTCACCGGCATAGAGCAGACTGCAATCATACACCGCCTGCTTGCCGCTCGGAATCGAGATCGGAGTGTTTGCCGCCTCGTAAACCGCTTGTGACGTAAAGGAGAAATTATCAATCTCCACGGCACCGTCCTCACAACGGAGCACAAGGGAGGTCATATAAGGATCGGTTGTAACCTTTGCGTAATTTGCACTTGTACGGTAGCCTGTAACAAGCGTGCTTCCGTCGGGCTTGGTGATGGTGCTGGTGATGGTTTGTCCCTTCCACGCAATCCTTGCGTGATAGGTAACGTTGAGCATGGTTGCGGAATTGTAGGTGATATAGGTGTCGCCCGCGCGCACCTTGGTGCTTTTGTTGTTGAATTCGATTTGATTGTGGTATCCGCCGGGAGCAACGTAGAGCGCTCTGGTTTGACCGCTCACTGAACCAACCCCGGTTCCCTCACCCGTAACCTTGAAATCAAACTCAAAAACGTATTCGTCGGTTGCGCTGTAATCTGCAACGTCAACCAGCTTCGTCCAATCAAATTTGATGCTGTTACCGGTGACCATCTTGACCACGCCGTTCTCCAATGCGGGAGCCGTTCCGGTGTAGGTTGAGCTCGAAATGTTTGTTTCAACAGCCCAATAGCCGTTTGCATTCATCGCCTTGCTTTGGAAAACGATCTCATTTCCCGTGGGCGCATAGGTGGTTGTACCGTCACTGAAGCTGAAATTGCTGATCTCGATCGAACCGTCGCAGCAGCGGAATACCCAAGACTTTGTATAATCGTTGATCCCTTTGTAGTCGTTGCTGGTTCTCGTACCGGTCAGGATCACGGTATTGCCGTTTTTCATGGTGGACTGCACGGTACCGTTGACGTTATCCCAAACGAGCTCAAAGGAATATACGGTGTTGAGCGTATAGGTGCTTGTGTCGGTTGTGTTTTTTCCGCCTACGTAGATCTTGCTATCCTTTTGGAGATACACCTGATCCAGCCAACCGCCGATCCCAACGTAGAATTCGCGGATATAGTTTGTCTTTTCGGGACAAAAGACCGCACCGTTTCCGAAATCGGTTACCTTCAGATCAAATCGGATGGTGAAGGTTCCGCTTGTTTTGATCTGCGGGATATTGGTCCACTGCAGCTCCGCAGACTCCGCCTTGTCCAGATAGATCACGCCGTTGCTGCTCGAGGGCGAGGCAAAGTCATAATACTTCTGACAGGAGCTGGGAGAGCTCTTTTTGAACTCTGCGGTCCAGAGTGCCGCGCTTCTGTCGAACAGATCATAGTCAAAGCTATCCGAATAGTCATCATTCGCTATGGTCGTAGCGGATACCGATGCAGTGAATAGCACGCTGACGGTCTGAAGCAGCATCATCAGAACCAACAGAACGGAAATTGATTTTGTTGCCATTCTTCTTTTCATGATTTTTCTCCTACCTGTTTTTCATTTTTTGGTACTGAAATGACAAAAAATCGCTTATGGGGAAGCGATTTTTGTAGGTTATATCATCATTTTATCATATCGGTATTGACTTTTCAAGACAGATATTGTATAATTATTAGCAAGAAGTTTACTTTTTGGAGGACATCATGGGATCTCAAGGCTACCATAAAATCGGTCATACCTTTCTTGCTGAATTTTCCTCCTATATTTGCGGACACGAGGAGGCAGAGCTAACTCGGCGGGTACACTTTCACCGAAATTATGAGTTGATCGTTGTCCTTCGAGGACATTGCGTCTGTACCGTAAATAAAACAGCCTATCATCTGGAGCAGGGAGACGCAATTTTTATCCTTCCCTTTCAGAGTCACAGTTTCGCCCCCGAGGCAGATTCCGAGGTGCGATGCTCCGCATTTCACGAGCATATTATTCTCACGCTCTCACAAACGCTGAACGGAAACGTTCCAACGCCCCCCATATTCCATCCCTCCGACGAGGTATTTCAATTTTTCACCTCACAAATGCAAATGATGTTCGGAAACGATAGCGGAATGATCAAGCGCATTACACCGCCTGCAAAGCGCATCAAGGTCAAGGGTGTGCTTTATGTGATCGAGAGTGAATTTCTCGCCCAGACCGAATTGATTTCGGGAAAGGGAGAAACCGACGCAACGATGGCAGTTGTCACATTTATCTCAAAAAACTTCAGGTCCAATATTTCTCTGGCAGATGCTGCACGTGAGACCGGCTACAACTACCAGTATCTCTCCAGAACCTTCAATCAGATTCTCGGCTGCAATTTCAAATCCCTGCTCAACCAATACCGCATGGAATACGCCTTTTCTCTTTTACAGGACACTGAGCTTCCCCTCTCGCAGATCGCCTATGAAAGCGGATTTCAGAGTATCCGCTCCTTTAACAACACCTGCCAAAGAATATTTGGAAAAACACCGCGAGAATTGAAGCTGGAAAATCGTGTTCTGTAAATCGCGCAGCTGATAAGGCGCTTTTCAAATTCTAATGATAAAAAAACAGTGCCGATACTCCAAAACGGAGCATCGGCGCTGTTTTTCTTCATTTTTTATTCAACTACAGTAGACGTCACCCTGGGGAACTTCCTGCTCAACCAATCCCTTTTCAACCAAGAACTCCGCGAGGTCAAGTCCAACCTTTTTCTGCGTTGCGAGATCGGGATGTCCGTTTCCGCCGCCGGTGTTACGCGTTCCCTTGAACATGTAAAGACCTGCGTCCTCACCGCCAAGTGCACGGATCGCTTTGTTCCAGTAGGATGCCATGCCCGACTTCATCATATCGTAAACGAGAACGATCTTCACGTCCTCGCCGTAGGTCGTGCGGATCAGCGTGATCAGCTCGGTTGCCTTTGCCTGGAAATTATTTCCGTTCACACCCTTGCTCTCGTCGTTCGTTCCGAGGTTGATCACCACGATATCGGGCGTGCGAGTGGGCGCATATGCGGTGGAATCGCGATAATAGGATGCCGTTTTAAACAGGGTGTCAGCCGTGAACTCACGGAAACCTGCCAGCACGCCAACGCCGCTTGCGCTCACCATCGAATAATCAACACCGAGCGCGGATACAGCACCGTATGCAAAGGATTGCGTGCCGTCCTGATTCAATGCGTTGCCGGGATTTTCAGCTCCGTTTGCACAGAGATTGCCGTAGCCCGAGGTAATGCTGTCACCGATAAACTCGATGAATACATCGGCATTCTTGGGCGCCTCGGCAAAATAACCCGTGAAGCTGAGCTCCTCAAGCACGCAAAGCGCATTCATTGCCTCGGTCTGCTTGAGCACCTGAACGTGATGCACGCCACCCTCTGCAAAGCTTGCAATCGTGAGCGTGGTGGTGCCGGGATTTGCCTTGAAGCGAGTCGCGGAGCGCACACCGTCCACAATGACCGTGAAATACGCGGTTGCGGTGGAGGAATAGGAGGTTGCGGAGGTGGTGACCTTGAGCTTGAGGTCGCCTTCTACGTATGCATTGAATTCAATACCAGACGCGCTAAAATCGCACGCCACGCCTGTTCCGACCGTGCGAGTACGTCCGATCACGCGAACAAAGTCTGCGGCAGTTGCAAGCTTGCAGCTGATCGCTTCGACCGTGGGAGGCTCGGTTGCGGGCTCACCCGAGGTTTCATCGGCATCCGTGGTGTCATCTGCACCTGTGGTCTGTTCGGGCTCACCCGTGGTGTCATCGGTCTTTCCGGATGTTTTGGTGTCATCATTCGGCTTTTGATCGTTGGGTTGGCAGGCAATAAGCCCCGAGCAGAGGCAGAGTGCCAACGCTACAAGAAGGATACGAAGAAGTGAATTTTTCATAATCGGTCCCTTTCTCTTTTGTATTTTTTGTGCATTTATTATACCATACATTGCATCCCTTGTCAAGCAATTACCACAAAAAATGAGCCCGCCATCTCCGATGCGAATTTGTCGGAATGGCGGGCATTTCGATTGAAAAGCTTGTAAAATCAGGGCAGCCTTGCGTATTCGGCATCCATGATCTGTCCGATGCGCTGCGCAATGGGACGCGGACGGTCATTGCACATGTATTCGGCAAACGCCTCGGCAATCAGCTCCTGCGTGGAGGTGGTTGCGTACTGCGAAAGCCCTGCTTGCACGTCATAGGCAGAGAGCGTTCTGACGTAATCAACCAACGAAAATTTTTCGGACAGACAGCAAAGATAGTCGATCAGGTGTCCGAGCTCGTGATAGACCACCGACTCGGGAGACCAGCACCCCTGCGGATGAAAGCCAGACGCCGCATCGCGGCGCAGACTGCTGACCAATTGGATATAAGCATAGCCTTCATAGTCATTTTCATCGAGCAGAACGGCATCGAACATCCCAAAGGCAAAGATCGCCATGGCGATATAGGAGTCCGAGCGCGACAGCATAGAGCCAATCAGATTGCGCATGAGCACACCGAGCCGACGCGCCACCGACTCCTCACAGATATACTGCAGAGCAAAATCGTGCAGAACCGAGGTGTCGCCACGCATCATACGCTCCATTGCCGCGCAGTAGCCTCGGGGTGAGCCGAGATAGCACATCTTGCTGCGCAGCTTGGGATACCGGTAGAGCACATTGACCACAACCTTGAGCACACGCTTGAGCCCATAGATATTGATATCGGCAAAATCGCATGCATCGCAGAGCGAATAGCTGCGGGCAATCTCCTCGAGCTGCCTGTAATTAGAGGCATTTTCAATTGCGTCGATAATTCGCTCTGCGCGGCAGCGCTTCAGATAGGAGCGAGAGAAGCGCGCGTTGAGCAGCTGCATCTGCTGCACCGTCAGCAAAAGCTCCGCCTTCTCTCCCCCAATGCCCTGAACCGTGAAGCGATAGGGGTGTGCAAGATCGTTGGCGTGCATCTGCACCGTCCAAGCATGCATATCTATACGTTCAGGTTGCATCGGACTTCAAAAGGGACTCATGTGCTTCACGCATCCGCTCCAGATCACGCTCAACCCTGCGCACGTTGTCAAGCGAGGAGGTTTTGCAATGATAGTAGGTGCGGAAGCGAGTGAGTCGGGTGTTGTTATAGTAACCGTCGATCACAGAGCTCTGCTGCGGTGCGGCGGCGAGAGCGGCAACGATTTGCTCCACCATCCACTCACGCTCGGCAAGAAAGAGCGATTTCAATGCGTTCTCCATCTCATGGTCCGCGAGGTCGGCAGCCGTTGCCTTGGGAAGGGGCAACCCCATTCTCTCGGCAAATTTGGGCTGGAACAGCATCTCGGGCTTAATCATGCGAGTAAGAAGGATCGGGAAGCAGCCGTCTATCGCCTTGAGGTAGCGTTCAGTTGCCCCCTTGACATTGCTTTTACTTGTCAGGATATCGCTGTCGAGCTCCTTGATTTTGGTTTGGTATGCAATCAACCTGCGCACGAACGCCCTGTCCTCTGCCTTGGTGAGAAATGCCTTCATCAAAGCTGCCGAGCGCTGATTGGGCAGATTGGTCTGCTTTTTATCGGGAATCGCGATCACGGTTCCGTGGAGAAAATCAAACTCAATCAGTTGCCACATTGTAATCAGATTGATCAGCTCAACCCAGCTGCGATCTGCGTCATTCCTCTGCTTTTTGGATGCATTGACAATCGGCTCATTTTTGAAACGGTCAAGTCTATCGGTGTATACGCCGATGCGGTCGGTGATCTGCTCGCGCAGACGTGCCTCCTGCTCCAAATGGCTCCTGCGCGCCTTGATCTTATCGTCCAATGCCTTTTGATGCGTTGCAATTTCACGCGCCGCTGCAACCGCACGTCGGAAATTGGTTTCCAGGCGCTTTTTGACTGCATTTGCATTGCTGAAGGAAATATGATTTCTCGTCAGATATTGCGACGCGTTCTGCGGATCGGCAAGCAAAACCTTGTAGATCTTTTCAAAAATCTCCTCAAGCTGCGCCTGTCTCTCCTGCTCTGCACGCTGCACAGCCTCGTGGCGCAGCAACTCCACGCGCTCGGAAATGGCACCGCGAAGCACAACGTCGCGCTTTTTTTCGATCAGCATCGGGATCAGTGCCGCAGCAATGGCAGCGTATTTATCCGACGTTCTGGTGCGAATGTAGCCGGCGATATCCTCCTCGGGCTGATTGATCACCTCGAGAACCGAATGCATTTCCTTCCATCTCTTGAGCAAGGACTCAACCTGTTGGCAGCGTCCGGCAAGCGACTGTTTCATGTCGGCATAGTCGCAAAAGCCAAATGCGGTGAAGGCGATCGTTGCATCGTCGGAATGGATCGAATTGAAGGTTTGCAGGAGAGACTCTCGAAGCTCCTCGAGCGACTCGTTCTCTGCAATGGCACATTGAACGGTATGCTCCACGCCCAGATAATCGTGCGGATCATAGGGATCGAACACGCCGTCGCTCACGGCGAGAAGCGCACAGGGCTTGCTGAATTGATAACGGCGGTGATGCAGAACGGTGGGCTTATCGGACGCGAAGAAAAGATTGGTGATCGCGCCAGAGGAATCCTCATCGTCCTCGGTGAGCAGCTTCATACCCGAGGGCAGAAGCGCATAGCAGCGCGAATCGCCTGCCCAGATGCAGTCGGCAACCACCGTTGACTCACGCTCTTCAAAGAAAACGGCTGCCAGGGTGGTGGGAAGGAGCAGCTGGTTATCGTATTTTCCGCGCTTGAGATCAAATTCCTTGACCACGCGATGGAGCCCCTTGGAAACGAATGCCGCGAGCCTTTCCCGAACGTCGGGATCACGCAAGCGCTTGATCTCGGAGAACTCCTCGAGATAGCGAACCGCGTAGAGAAAACGTCCGATCGCGATGCGCGAGCCCCAAAGCGCCGAGGTGTCGGCGACTCCGTCTGACATCGGCTCGATGAGCTGATCCAGATAGGAAGCGAATTGCCCTTCCTCGCAGGCATTCAAGTCGAAATCGCCAAACGCCGCGCGTCGGATGTCCTCCGCAAGTCTTGAATGACGCTTGCGGTCAATTTCATGCACGGTCGATCCCGCACCGCCGAGACCGTCGGCAGCGACCAGGAGATTTTTTCCAACGAAGGGAGGTGCATCCTCGTTCTTCAAAACCGAATAAAGTGAAAATTTCAACGTATTGCTCATTTGATCAACCCCATCAGTTTCATATTGTTCGCCGAGACACGATCGTTGACCTTCGGCTTGCCGTCAACCATCACTTCATATGTGATCTTATAGCGGTGCTCTCCGCCGATCTCCACGCGCGCGATCTGCTTGACGCCCAGACGCAGCATGTTTTCAGGAACGTATGCCGTTCCGTGCTCGGGCCAGGGCGTGTCGGTAACCGCTTCCGCGAGCTTTTTGGGATGCGCGAGCCCCTCGGAAACCAGCCATTCCTCGCCCTTGTCAAATTCGCGTCCGCCCGTCATCGTGATGAGATAACGGTTGCGGAAGAACAGTTTTGCGCGCTTGATCTTAACGTATCCCTTCGCCGAGATCACACTCGGAGATTCAAATTCGATGATATGCTCGGGCCAGGGCTCGTCGATCTCGGCTGCAAGACGCTTGGCATACCCTGCCTCCACGATCTCGTCGAGCGACATGGTGCGCTCGGTGCCGTCAGCAAGTGTGACGCGATACTTCTGTCCCGCGCTTCCCCATCCAACGCTGACGCGCTTGAAGGACTTGACGCCCTTCTTCTTCAGAGTTGCCATCGTGTAGATTTCGATTGCAAGTGCATGTGCGGGCCAGGGCTCCTTATCAAAGGGCTTGGCGTCGCTTCCCTTGTGGAATTCCTCGGGGATTTCCAGCGAATCGTTGAGGACCTGCACGAGCTGCTCGGCGGTGGGGCGCTTGGCGGGGTCCTTGGCGAACGCCCAATTGATCAGCGACATGAGCGTGGCTCCGCACTTGGGGCCGATCTGCACGTCAAATTTTTTATCAATCGTGACTGTCTTGTCAAGATAAACTGCCGCTCCGACCGATCCGCGATCGAGGTCAACGGTCGGGAACGCATCGCACCACCAGCGGTGCAGCACAATGCCCCAGGTGAAGATATCGGTGGCAGGGGTGATCGTGCTCGGCTCGGATGCCCCCTCGTCGAAGACATAGCGCATAACCTCGGGGCTCTGGTAGCCGTCGGTTCCTCCGATCGAATCCCATGCGGGGATCGCGTCGGCGGTGTAGGACGAGTCAAAGTCGATCAGGTAGGATTGATACGTTCCACCTGCCGCCGCCTTCACCAAAACGTTTTTCTCCTTGAGGTCACCGTGAATCACGCCACGATCGTGCAGCAGCTGCAGGCGCTCAGCAAAATCGCGTGCCAGCGCAATGATCTGATCGCGCGGCAGGGACGAAAGCTTGAATTCCGACGGCAACACGTCGGGCACACACACAGTAACCGTTGTGAATTTATTTTCGCTGTCCCAGAAATGGACTTCCTCAACAACGATCCGATCACGTGCCCAAGTGAGTCCCTTCATCCTTCGACTCAGCTCAGCCTGCTTTTGCTCCAGCGCCTCGGCGACTACCTTATACGTCTTATATACGTCAGGGGTCATGTCACGGGTGGGATAGCGCACGTGGATATTGCGCTTGATAAAATAAGTGGTAGTCCCCTTTTTTCCAAGCACGTATTCGCCGTTTCCCGTCAGCCGCCATTTGAAGGCTCCGCCTTCAATAAAGGAAGGCAAAACATCGTATTCGCCGTGATATTTCATTGTAATTCCTCCTATATAAGCTTCGGCTCCCGTCAGGAAGCCGAGCTTGCGGATGCCGCTATAATTTTGATGATACTGTCAAACGGAACGTCGTCGATCCCGCGATGAATCTGCACGGGCTGGAATACGCTGCGGTTGAAGCGCTGATTGATCCTGGCATAAACCGTGCCCTCGGGAGCAAACAGAACCATGCGCTTGCAGCGCTCGCGGAGCTTGGAGGGCTGCGATTGCATGCACATCCAGAGCTCGAGCAGACCATTATCGTCTACCATGCCCGATGGATAGCCCGCGATTTGGGCGCGTGCCTTGAGGGGAATGGCATCGGTATCGGCAAACAGCACGATCACCTGGCGGTCATTGCTCCCCGTTACGAAATCCGAGCGCATTGCATAGCAAAGCGCCTCGAGTCCGTTCGCATCCTCATTGCATCCGCCACTTGCCTTTTGCGTGTCGAGATAGGAGGCAAACTCGCCCTCCTCCTCCGGCAGCTCAAAAAAGCGGCTCTCCACCATTGCGCGTTGACCGTCGCTCTTGTAATCGCGGAATATGATGAGCTTGATGCGCATCATGTCAATCTCACTTCCCATATCGGTCATGGAGCTTGCAAAATCAGCATAAAAGCGACGTGCGTTGTTCTTAACATTATCGAAACAGGGAGACATGCTCCCTGTTCCGTCAATGCAAAATACAATATCAACGCAACGCCTTTTCGTCAGAAAATTCGGGCTGTGCATCGTGACATCGGTCTCCTCTCTCCAAAGCGTTTTGTTTGACTGCTAGGGTCACAATCAAGCGTTGCTTGCCGATGCGGCAATGATCTTGATGATATCCTTAAAGTCGATATCTGCAAGACCCGTGGACATGTTAACAGGCTCGAAGATGCTGCGATTGAGCTTCTTGTTCAGGTCCTGATACTTGGTTCCCTCGGGGGCAAAGATGACGAGTCTCTTGTTCTTCTCGCGCAGCTTGAGCGACGCATCCTGACCGATGCATGCCCATGTCCGAATGAAGCCATCCTCGTCCACCATATCGGCGGGATAGCCCGCTGCCGACTCGCGTGCTTTGAGATCGAGTGCATCGGCATCCGAGAAGAGCACGATCACCTGACGGTCCTTGCTGCCCGTGGTGAAATCCGACTTCATTGCAAGATAGAGTGCCTCAAGACCGTTCTCGGGTGCATCTCCACCGCCGCCTGCTGCAATATCGCTCATGTACTTTGCAAAATCGGCATCATCTGCGGGGAGCTCGAAGAAGGGGCTCTCAACCATAGCCGAGGCACCGTCGTCCTTGTAATCGCGGAACACGATCACCTTCACGCGCATCGAGTCGATCTCACTTCCCAGATCAATCATTGCGCTGGCAAATTCCATGTGAAATCTGCGTGCGTTGTTCTTTACGTTTTCAATGCAGGGAACCATGCTTCCCGTTCCGTCGATACAGAAAACCACGTCGATGTTGCGCTTGGTTCCAAAGAAATTGTCTGCCATAATAATTGTCTCCTTTTATTTTTTATCTTTCATTTGTAAATCAAGATAAATACTTTAGTTAATTATACTCCCTTTTTTCGTCCTTGTCAACACCCGATGCTCCTTTTTTGTCTTTTTTTGTATAAAAAGCCAACAAAATGCCGATGGAGGCAGGTAAGTGCAAGCCTTGATGCAACGACTGCGGATGGGACGTGACGGAATGACGAAATCAGAAGAATACGTATTTGCAAAACCGCTCTGCGAGAGCCTCAACCTCATCGTCACCGAAAAGGGTTGCCGCATTCTCCAGCGGCTCGGAGAAGCAACCGCCGAGCCTCTCCGCCAACGCCTGATATTTGCTGTATTCGGGTGCGAACAAAATCATTCGCTTTCTTCCCTTGACCAATCGGCAGGCGTCATCCCGATCAATTCCGTTCCATAGGCGGATCAGCCCCTCCTCGTCAATCATATCGGACGGATATGCCGCCACGGGCTCTCGGTTTTTCAGCTCCAGCGCATCGGCGTCGGAAATAAGCACGATAACCTGGCGTCCTCGCGCCTCCGTTTGAAAATCCGATTTCATTGCAAGGTAAATGGCTTCAAGCCCATTCTCGCACGGGTCTCCGCCCCCCTCCGCCTCAATGCTTTCCAGAAGCGCGTCAAATTCATCCTTCTCCTCCGGGAGCTCAAAAAAGAGGCTTTCCTGCATGGCGTTGAAGTCATCGTACAGATAATCGCGAAAAACAATCACCTTTACGCGCAATGCGCTGATCCATGCGTCAATCTCCAACGATTTATTCAAAAGCTCGTAGAAAAAGCGGTCGATATTCCGTCTGATACCGTCGATGCAGGCAGACATGCTGACCGTTCCGTCGATGCAGAGCACAATATCCACTTTTCGCCCTTCTTCTGCAGAATGATGAAGCACGGTGTCCCCCTTCCCGCTCACACGAAATAGTCGAAGGACAGTCGCTGACTCACCGCGGGACGCACGATGCCGTTTGCAACCGCCTGATGTAGCGGATGAGTTTGATACATCGCCAACGCCTCCGCATCCGCAAAGGAGGAATCCATCATCAAATCGCCCGAGGAGCATGCCATGCCGTCGGTGAGAATCTGCATGCTCAAAAGCCCGTCGATCTGACCCACCAGACCCTCAAGCGCCGCCTTGATCTGGGCTGCCTTTGCCGTTTTGTCGGCAACCTCATCGTTCATCTTCCAGATAATCATGTGCTTTACCATTTTTCAAAAACCTCATTTCTGTAATATAGATAGTCATATAAAAGTGTTTGTTCTTGCTTTTATCTTACGTAATCTCCCACGATACCGACTCACATTCATATCGCTCGGGGAGCTCAAGCCTTGAGAGCATCCGTTCGATTGCGCTCTGCGGAACTGTCGCCGCGCGTGCTGCATTGCGGGCAAGCTCCTCCTCCCACGCGGTTTCGAGGAACTGCGCCTTCACTGATGCTCCGTAAGACTCAAACAGAGAAATCTGTGCGCTTCTCAGCTGCGCCGTGACCGAGGTGGCATTCCAGATAAAGGGCTGACGGCGGCGCAGGTATTCCCTTGCCTCCTCACGTGCCGCCGCTACCACGGGGCCCTGCGGCTCGGTAGGACTGATGCAAAGGCGCGCACGGATCGCGTCGAGAGAAACGGTGGGCAGATCGGGATGCTCTGTCCCGATCCAGGTATCCTTTCCCGTCCCCGGTAACCCAGACATCAGGATGACCTCACCCCACGTGTCGCAGAACAGCTCGGCATCGCGCCAATCGGTTTTCCCGAGAAAATAGGCACGCGCAGAATAAGGCGACGCAAAGGAATAGGGCTTGTCCAAGCATCCGAGCTCCTCGGCAAGCGCACGGCAAAAGCCGATCCGCATCAGATAATCCTCGGCGTCACAGCTCACGCGCCCCAAGACGTCGGCACGCTCAAGCAAGCATAGCTTGCGGAGCGTGAAGATCGGCACGAGCTCGCCGTTTGCAGCAATTTTGAGCAGCTTGCGCTCGGCATCGGCATCGGTCATGGCAAAGGGCGGGTAGGAATGGTAGCGAATGAGATTACAAACTGCCTCCCGCAGCTGCCGATGCGCGCGGCTGCCGCAGAGCCCCAGCTCGCGCCAGAGCAGATCGCGTGCCATTGTTGCACCGACAATCGAATGACGCGGTGAGACGATCGCGCCGTCCCGCATGGTTGTGCATCTGATCTTTCCGATATCGTGCAGCAGCGCCGCCAGAATCAGCACAAGCCTGTCCTCCTCCGTGCTCTCGCGGTATTCCGCATCGGCAAGCAACGCCTCACAAACGCGCAACGTGTGATTGAGCACGTTTCCCTCGCCGTGGTAGACGGGATTTTGCTCGGTTTTCTCCATTTCGGAAAGGACGTTGCCAAGCAGCGTTTTTGAAAGCCCCGACCAATCAATCCCCTCGCCGCTTCGAGGCGGCAGGCAGGCGAGAACCTCGTTCAGACGCGATGCATCGGTGCTCATACGTCCTCCCCCTTGCCCACCAGCAGATTGGGGATAATCGGGCGCGAGAGCCAATGCGACTGCGAGGCATTGACGCATTGCAGAAAGGACGCTCGCACGAATTTCACGCGCTCCTTGACCTCCCCCTCGGCTTCAACCTTGATATAGAGCCCCTCCATCGTGCGGGAGGGATCGGTTTCGCGGCATTGGCGGTCGGGATCGAGCCCCAGGCGCTCGGCAGAGGCACGCAACGCCTCGATATGCCGCTCCGTGATGTAGAGAGAGTTGCCAAGCAGAGACAGAACCTGCTCCCTGCTGCGAAAAACACCCTCGCCGAGAATCGGAACCGACGAGATGATCTGCATCGGCTCGGTGATCGCGCGGCGCGATGCCGTGTCGAGAAAGCGATCGGTCTCGCGATCGTAAATATCAAATTCCATGAAATAGTCGGGGAGCGCATCGTAGAATACCGTGTGCTTGGCATACATCCACTCGCCGTACATGATATAGCGGCTTCCGAGCGCATCGTAGAGGGTCGCGCGGTTGGCATTTGCCCATTGCTTCATCAGGTTGTAGTGCCTCTCTCTGCCGCCACCAATCAGATAATGCCCTCGGCTTTGGAGCAGAAGATTGCCCTCCCCGTCGAAGGAGACCGCGGAATTGGCGCCGTCGATCTTTTCCTCCACCACGATATGCTTTCTCAAAATCGCTTCAAACGGAACCTGACTCAGGTCCTCGTCCCCCGCCTGAAGCCTCGAGCCGCAAAGATGCGGCGTGCGGGGATATTTTATCATTCTGTAATCCATTTTCAATCTCCTAAACCTGCGATCATCAAAAGGTGTCCCTGAACGGCATCAAAGGAGAGCCGTGACTTGCAACAATAGCAAGCAATTGATAATACCGTGAGTCCATCCGCTCCGCCTCCCCCTGTTCCGTTCAAGTATTCTTTCTGAAAGCCCGTTGAGCTCAACTTTTCTGTTCCTATTGTTTTTGCCGTGTTGATCGACATTGATCAAAGATAATCGACCAGCGCAACGAAGCGCTCGGACTGACCCGTGAAGCAATGATCTGCATCCTCTATGCGCAGAATCCGACATGCAGGCAGGTGCTTATTCTCCAAAAATCGGAGATAAGGGCAGGAGGGATCACGCATGCCGTAAACAAGGGTCTTTTTAATTTGATCCATCCCCTCCAGCAGCGCTGCCGTTCGATGGTAATTGACCATCAGAGGCATATTGATGCAAAGGATCGCCCTCGTTTGGGACATCCGATCCGCCAAAAAGAGATTTTGATAGGCGCCGTTGGAGCTACCGATCAGCGAAAGCGAAAAACCGACAAGCCCGCTTTGGGAAGCATATCGCTCGATCACGCGCCGATCCGCCTCATAGGTGACGCAATCGGCAGGATTGGGCGAACAGATCACGCTACATCCGCGAGCAAGCGAAAGCCGACGCGCCATTCTGACGTATTTATCATCCTCGCCACGCGCCGTCCCCCCTCTACCGCTCTTGATCAGAACGATCTCCGCATTGCCGAGCACAATGCCGTATTCCGACACGATGCCGTTCGGCAGCTTCTCCTGTACCGTGCGGTCAAAATTTAGCATGACATTCTCTCCGCCCCATTCTTCATTCTTTTTCTTCCGTCATGCTTTTACATACGTTGTATTGGATTTCGTACGTTGACGAAAATCCGCTTGCCGTTTCGTGCAGAATAACGTCCCCGGGCTCCATGCTCTGCTTCATCGCATTGCATACGGCAGGCATACGGCTTTTGAGTCCCATCGCCTTGTGAATATCGTTCGCTCGTAAATTGAGACAGGAAAGCCCGCGCTCCTGCGCCAGATGCTTTTGCTCCAGAATATATCGCTTGATTTCAACCGTTCCCGCCTGCTTTTTGACGTTCGCATTGCGATCTCCGGAGAGCTGCGCAACCCGCTCCTCCAGAGTTTTGACACGGACGAGCAAATCGAGAATTATTTTTTCATATTCCATCCCCACGCCTCCTTTTTCTTTGATTATACCACAAACCAAGAGAGTTGTCAATAGTTTTTTGATAGTTACTTATAGTTTTTTCAAAAAAACTCAAAAAGCGTCACCCGTTTGCGGATGACGCTCTTGATTGACTTTGCGATCAATGAGATAGCTTCCCTTCCAGATAATCTCTGATCTGGGTGCTCCATCCCATCTCGCCAACCACGTCCGGGTCCTCCTGCTCCGAGCAGGAGAGCGACGCCACACTGTTGACGTATTGGTAATCCACGAGCTTGACGGTCGGGTCTCCGTGGCGTGGGATGCGCAGAATCAGGATCAGAAGCACGTCAACGTCGGGACCGCACAGCGGATATTCGAGAAAAAAGGACCCAAGCACGTTGATCTGATAGGAGCCCCTGATCTTTCCAGGAAAGAAATAATCCTTTATGGAATCAACCGAGGAGATGCGATAGGACGCTTCATAGGCGCCGAGTCTGCCCAACTTGAACAGTTCGAGCTCCTGTCCCTCGGAATCGCGACAAATGACCGTTGCAGCATCCTTTTCCCGCGTTTCCTGCCGCTCCACGTCCTGCGTTTTGAGATAAAAGGAATATCCCAGGTCCTGCAAAAACGGCATGTTGGTCATAGAAAAAACAGAGTTTGGGAGAAGCGACGAGATGATGTTTACACACTTGTTGACGTCCACCTCGTCGGAAACGTCCAAAAACTGAACCGTGCCAAGCATCATTTCAAGCCCAGCCGGAAGCGTGGTTTTGCTCAGGATCACGGGGATGATGCTTTTATCCTTGGTGAGCGCATAGTTGATCTCCGACATAACGTACTTGGACTTGATCGAATCCGGAGATATCAAAACGATAAACTGCGAGCAATTCAGCAAATGCTCCGCGATGCTATCGTTCCATGACTCGCCCGGGGTGAGCCCCTCATCATACCACACGCGACACATCTTTTGCTTCAATGCGGCTATGATCGGAAAAACGCGATCGGAATCACGGTGAGAATAAGAAACAAACACATAGGGATCCTTTCCCTCATAAGCGATCATATCTGTATCGGCACCTCTCTTTCATACAAGGGATTGCACACAGGTGGGCTTTTTTCGGGTAAGCTCCAACGGTATACGCCCGGACGGCATCTGCGACAATCCTTTTTCAACTGTCTTTTCTCATATGACGTCATTATATCACAGTACCACGAAAAAGTCAAGAAATGATACGCGGCTCGCGACAATCTTCAAATAAAAAGAAAAAAACAAAAATATTTTTTCAAAAATGCTTGACAAAGCGACCAAAATGTGATATCATATATGGGTCGGCATGGAGAGATGGCTGAGCTGGTCTAAGGCGCACGACTGGAAATCGTGTGTGCGGTAATCCCGTACCGAGAGTTCGAATCTCTCTCTCTCCGCCACAACAGAAAAACCTCGGATTTTCCGAGGTTTTTTTGTGTTATTTTTGCGGCAAAAGATCAAGGCAGGACCTCTGCACTTGCACGTCCGGATGCGCATAAATGTCAAGTGTAACCTTCACGCTGGAATGCCCAAGAACCGTCGAAAGCGTCTTGACGTCAACACCCTTCCGGTACATATACGTTGCATATGAATGCCGAAGATCGTGAAAGCGCATATGCGGAAACTCATGATCATCCAGGAAACGCAGAAATCCCTTATTAAGCTGGGCCGGTGTAATCGGGACAGCATACCCCGATCGAATCCGACGAAGCACAGCGACATCCTCGGGAAGCAGAAGGATAAAGCGATTGGAATACTTTGTCTTACACGCCGTGACACACTCCCTTCCCGACTCCACAGAGCGCGTCCGCTGGATATGCAAGACGCCTTCCTTGGCGTCAAGATCAGTTTTCGGGACAATCCCCAGAATCTCACCACGCCGCAGGCCATACCGCAGCGCCAGCTTGACGGCAAGCTCCACGGGTGTCTTCTCGTCGGCGTTCTCCAGGAACGTTGAAAAGAGATCGTCATCGAGAATTGTATAAGCGCAGCTCTCCACGCGAGGAAGGTCGAAGCAGTCATATATATTGCTTTGCAAATACCCGCATTTGCGAGCATAATTCAAGGACTTACGAAGTGTTGCGTGAACATAGACGATCGACTTATTGGCAAGCATCTTCTCCTCACGCAGAAGATCAGTCAGTTCATCCAGATCATCGAGGGAAATCTCCGTGATCTGCTTGTTCCCGAGGACCGGGAGAATATGTAGATTGAAGTTGGTACGGTACCCGCGATACGTCGACGGGCGAAGACGGGGGGCTGCATATCTTTTCATAAATTCATGCGATAAATCTTTAACGGTCATTTTAGATTCCTTTCTTTTGTGTTACTTTTAAGTGCGAGCAATATCAAACCTTCAAAAAAAGGGAGAAAGCGGCGAGCGAGACCCTGCGGGGTCTCGGTGCCGATGAACCATCATGCATGTGATCATAACCACTCATGGCGAAAAAAAATCGTTATTGAAACAACGTCGAACGGCACGCACCTGCCGCAAGAGGTCACCAAGAGGCGGTCGAGGAGGCGCTCGCTCCAAAGAACAAGCGCAAGTGTTACAAGGACACCCGTTCAACGTGTCCCGGGGGGAGAGGATCATGTGCTCATTCGGACGCGTTTTTATACCGAAGGGCAAAGGACACGCCCTTCGGTGAGCGCGTCCGGCACATCTTCAAGGAAGCAAACCGTGCGCGGTTTGCGTTTTTTTCGGGATCGGCAAAGAAAAGGAAGAAAAGAGCTTGATTGAGGAGAGAATCGGTTGGCAAAAGTGTTACGCAATTTCTTGTTCTGAACGAGCCGCGCCG